>JARCRU010000031.1 GCA_029850535.1 Actinomycetota bacterium
CTGCCTTGACCTTGGACCGTGGCGGGTTGCTTTGTAGCCAGGTGTTCGTTACACCAATGGTCCCTGGGGGTTCTGGCGTGCTGAGGTTGAAGTAGGCAACGGTGCTTCAACCTGTAGCAGCCGAAGAATACGTGGAGGTTCCGATTGCTGAAACGCTTCGCGAATGTCATAGCGTCCGGGTACCATGTCTTCATGACCCAGTTCAACCACGCTTCGGTAAAGCGGAATGAGGCGCTCGAAGCACTCAGCGAAGAGGACCGTGTCTGGCTGGCTGAGCGTCTTGTTGAGTATCACGAACTCCTCGAGTATCTTCACTCAAATTGAGAATTCCGTCTCTCGAGGTTGTCGTCGCGTTCAACCACACAATTCGTGAGGCTGATGAGTGGTTTGATGAGCCAGATCATCTTGACCGGGTGCAGAGACTTCTCGACCGACTTGCCGACGAGACGGATCCGGTCGTGGCCGCAGCGTTGAGCGTAAGTCGTTTGGCGCAGTCCCAGGCATTCACTGAGGGGAATAAACGCACCGCGGTGTTGGTCGGCCGATGGATTCTTGATCGAAATGGATTGGGCGGCGCCAAGTTCATTCAAGAGAACGATGTTGAACTTGCCCAACTCCTTCTGCGAGCTGCCCGTGGCTCCGACGTGAGTGGGGAAATCGTGGAGCTCTTTAACTCGCGAAGATGAGCGAACGCTTCTACCAAGACGCGACAGACAAATGTCTATCGTTTTTTCCTAGAAAGTTCCGCGAGTATTTCCCTGACTGAAGTCTGAACCAGTTCTGAGCCGTTCGCCGGTGTGGTTTCCGTTGGTGACAGGATTTACCGGTACCCACGGAGTCACACGGCCCTAGTAATCTGACCATCATGAAAACTGTCCGAGAAGAGATCGAGCAGAACCGAGCGAGCATTGACGCTCTGGTGCATAAGCACCGCGGCATCTCCGCGTCGCTTTTCGGGTCGGTCGCGTGGGGCGAAGAAACAGCAAATAGTGATATTGACTTCCTTGTCGAGTTTGAGAAGGGGAGTTCGTTGTTTGACCTTCTGCATTTGCAGGACGACCTTCAAATTCTGTTGGGCCGGAATGTTGATGTTGTCTCCGTCGGCGGACTGAAGAAGAGAGATGATCACATTCGTCTTGAAGCCGTGTCGCTTTGAGCCGGACTGACAACCTTCGCCTTCTTGACATCATCGACGCTTCGAGCGAAGTGGCCGCGATAGTTGCCGACGGTCATGATGCATATTTGGCCAGCGCTGTGTCCAAGCGAGCCATCGAACGATTATGGAAATCATTGGCGAAGCCGCCAACCTCCTTTCTGACGAAACAAGGAGTTCATTTCCGGATGTGGAATGGCGTGACATCACCAATTTGAGAATCCTCCTGGCTCACCACTACTTCAGAGTTGATGAGGAGCAGACGTGGGTAATCGCCTCAGTTTCGGTACCCGACCTGGCGAGCAAACTTCAGTCCTAGCGATTCCGACTTTCACATCTTCTGTGACGCGATGGACCAATGTCTATCGTTTTTCATAGAAAGCGAGAAGCGGACTCCCTTCGAGAGTGAATAAATGCAGGAGCCGGCAACTTGACATCGCGAGGTTTGTATAGCAAAGTAGTTGGCATGACAGACATACCGGAACAGCCTGACGGAAACCTTGCGTACGCCAGCCAACTGCGATGGAGAACTCGAGTGGCGCGCGACGGAAGTTGGTTCGCCCTCGTTGTCTTTGGCCTAGTCGTCCTGTTCGCGATGTTTTTTTACCAGTACCCGGGTCTTACTGCGTCATCGCTGGGGTGTCATGCATTCGGCAACGGGTTCACATGCTCGTCGGTCTCAGTCTCGCGAGGCGTGTTCGGATCGGGTCTTGGATCACCCACGTCCTCGCCAATCGATCATGTGAGCCCGTGGGCGACGACCTATTGGGTAGTGAGCATTTTTGTCGGCATTGCCATAGTCGTCGGCTTCTACTGGATACGGGCGCGTTCGTCGGGAGTTGCCGGGCGCATCTGGCCCTTCGCCACCGTCGGCGTCGGCGTGCTAGTGCTGGCGGTAGCGAGCCGAGGTTGGATTACGTTCAGGATTCCGGCAGACTTCTGGATACGCGGTATGCAGCCTCTGCTGGTCATCGCGATCGGCCTCGTAGCGCTCGCGATCACCGAACGGAGTCGAGCGTTCCTGCTCTACGTCACTGGGTACCTTGGTCTCGCGATGCTTTCCTGTCTCTATGACGTCAGCAACCTCTTTGTGCGCCTCGGAATAGGTTCCACCTGGAACGGAAATGCTGAGGCGTTACCGAATCTGATTCTGCCAGGTCTGTATCTGCTCATTGGCGGGGTCGTGTTCTACGTCTTGCGCCGCAGCGGTGTGACGTTCCACATTGCTCGACGAAGGATCAGCGATGGTCGGTGAGTCAAAGGATCCAACAACCCAGGAAACGAGCCCGACCGAAGATCTGGATGACACCGTGCACCAGCGAGTGCGACTCGGTATTCTGACCATTGCCAATGAATCACGCAAGGTCGAGTTTCGATTTCTGCAGGAGACCATGGGATTAACGGCAGGTAACCTCTCTCAACATATTCGAGTCTTAGAAGAAGCTGGTTTTGTTAATGTCCAGAAAGGGACCGACGGTCGTCGGCCTCGAACCTGGGTCTCCATCACCAGGGTTGGCAAGGTTGCTCTTCGCCAGGAGATTGCGGTCCTGAAGGCGTTAGTCAGTCGCGTCGAAGGTTCTAGCGCTCCTTCGAACTAACCGATGTTATGTGGGTGAACACGCGGCATACGAATGTCTATCGTTGTTTCATAGAAAATGACGGGCCAGCGTAATTCGCTAATCTCGCTGATTGTCGCGACCGTTGTGGAACGTGAAAGTCCGAGTAATCATCAGCGAACTGGAACGTGCGGGTTGGGTTCAGATTCGTCAGACGGGTAGCCATCGACACTACAAACACGCCACGCGTCCCGGCTCAGTGTGCGTGGCGGGGAATTTGGGTGATGAAGTACCTAAAGGAACCCTCGGTAACATTGTGAGGCAGGCCGGACTTGAGAGGAGACCACGATGACCGAATTCACCATCGTGATTGAAGATGCCGGTACCAATTACGCGGCCTATGCCCCTGACGTTCCCGGCTGCATCGCCACAGGCGCAAGCGTGGCCGAGGTGACGGCCACTCTACGAGATGCCATTGCCGAGCACTTAGAGATTCTCCGAGACATGGGCGAAGAGATCCCCGTCCCTCATTCTCGCGCTGGGGTGATTCAGATTGCGTCGTGACTGCGCATTGACGGGGTGATTGGTACGCAACCTCCACGAACAATCATCTTCGATCTCTACGGAACCTTGGTACCGGGAGGCTCTCGGTTGCAGCGAGACACCCTCGCGTTCCAGATGGCCGACGTTCTGGAAGTTGATCGAATGAAGTTCGCAGACATCGTGCGTTCGACGTTCGACGCTCGGGTTCGCGGAACGATGGGTGGACTTTCAGAAACGATCTCGGAGTTGGCGCAACGGGTCGGAGGATCACCTACTTCGCGCCAAGTTGCATTCGCCGCAGAACAGCGCCTGGCGTTTTCCCGAGGATTATTGAGCGACACATATTCGGCGTCGTACTTGTCCCAACTGAAGTCGCGGGGATACCAATTCGGTGTTGTCACCGACTGTTCAGCGGAGACGCCGCTGTCGTGGGCCTCATCATGGCTGCATGACGTTATTGACGTGGTTGCGTTCTCGTGTGAGCTCGGCGTGCGAAAGCCGGATCCTGAGATCTACCTGGCGGCCACTCGACGTCTCAATGTGCAGCCAGAGGAATGCGTATTCATTGGCGATGGTGGAAGCAACGAGTTATACGGGGCTCACGAACTGGGGATGGCAACCACGATGCTCGCTGATCCAAACTTGCTCGACACGGATCGTTTTGATGAAGTAGGTGCCTGGGACGGAGCCATAATTACGTCGCTCGCGGACCTGGTTCACGAATCGAGAGAGTGAGACGTCAATACTGCCGAGCATCGGGTGTAACGAGAGACGAACGTATAGGCATACGGTTTGTTAACCAAGGATGGCACGTGAGAGAATCGGCGAGTGTCCCTGGGCGCCGACAATGCGAATGTACTTCTGGAGCAAATCGACTACTACCGGGCGCGCGCTACCGAGTACGACGACTGGTTCTTGCGCCGTGGACGCTATGACCGTGGCGAAGACGCCACACGACGGTGGTTTGAGCAGGTGCAGGAGGTGCGACAGGCACTCAGAGCCCTCGCACTTGATGAGAAGAACGTTCTTGAATTAGCTTCCGGCACGGGAATTTGGACCGAAGAACTTTGTACTCGGGTGGCTCATCTCACTGCAGTGGATGCCTCTAGCGAGATGATTGCGCTGAATCGTCAGCGATTGGGCGCCCGGGCAGAGAAGGTCACTTTCATTGAGGCGGATCTTTTTGAGTGGCTGCCCACACAGGAATTTGATGCGGTGGTCTTCTGCTTCTGGATAAGTCATATTCCGGTGAGCCGCATTGATGAATTCCTCGCCAACGTTGTGAAGATGCTCACACCGGGCGGAACGGTGTTCTTCCTGGACGCCCGCAAGGAGCACACCGGCACAGCCGCGGACCACGTGCTCCCTTCGCGGGATGAGGAATTGATGACCCGTCGTCTCGACGATGGACGAGAGTTCACGATCATCAAAAACTTCTGGACCGCGGCGGTGCTGGAGGATAAGTGCACGCGAGCCGGACTCAATGTAGAAATCCGCGAAACTGCCGATTATTTTCAATTCGGCACTGGAACTCGTGGCTAGAAGTCGTTTCTACCAGCACGCGCTCGGCGAATGTTTGCGGGGTGAGTCTCTCGTTGATCCGGGTGTTTCCGGGTAGCGGCGTGACATGTCATCGTTGTGCGAACAGGGATGACCCTTGCTGATGGCCCCATAGTGGTCGCCGCGTGGTGGTTGACTCCAGCCATCATCCTGTGTGCGCTAGTGGTCCGTCGCTGATTTGATGGAAGCCAGTTTCGATCGACCTCTTTGAACCTTCGCGATGATCTCGTCGGCGGGCTTCTTCCAGATGAACGGCTTCGGGTCTTCGTTCCATCCCTCGGTCCAGATGCCGATCTCGTCTTCGAGTTGCGCGACCGAGTTGAACGTGCCCTTCTTCAGTCGACGGTTGGTGAGTTGGCTGAACCAACTCTCGACGAGATTGAGCCACGACGAACTGGTCGGCGTAAAGTGCAGATGCCAACGTTCGCGCTTGGGATGCGCGAGCCACTTCATTATTAGTTCGGACTTGTGCGCCGAGAGGTTGTCGAGCACCACGTGAATCTCGAGATCCCTCGCCACGTGCAGGTCAATGAACTTGAAGAAGTCGAGCACTTCTTTCGACGAGTGTCGGGCCTTGGTGTCATAGAGCACCTGACCAGTCGCCACGTTCATGGCGGCGAACAGGTCGGTAGTGCCGTGGCGCTTGTAGTCGTGGGTCATGGTGGACCCTCGTCCCTTCTTCATGGGTAGCGAAGGCTGCGTGCGGTCGAGGGCCTGCACCTGGGTCTTCTCGTCGAAACTGAAGACCACAGCGCGTTCTGGCGGGTTCATGTAGAGGCCCACCACGTCGACCAGCTTCTCTTCGAAGTGCGGGTCCGAAGAGACCTTGAAGGTGTCGAGTTTCCAGGGCTTCAGTCCGTGATCCTTCCACACTCGCGCCACGGTGTCCTTGGAGACGCCGAGGTGCTTCGCCAGCGTGCGCGTACTCCACTGCGTCGAACCGTCAGCTGGTAGTTCGTTCATCGTCACCGCCACGATCTCGGCGACCGTGCCCTCGGGTAGCCACGAGGACCGTCCCCGTCCCGGCGCGATGACGCCGACCCCGTCAACTCCATCAGTCTCAAAACGTCGTCGCCATCTGCGCACCGCGTTGGAGCTCACGTCGAACGTGCGAGCCACCTCGTAGATTGCGGCACCGTCGGCCGACATCAAGAGTGCCTTGGCTTGCACAACTGATCGATGCGGTAGTGAGTGCGAGCGGGAGATTCGTTTCAGCGCCTCGCGCTGCTCGTCAGTCACCGGTAGGGATGGGGCCGCCAGTTTCGATGTCATCCCGACATTCTAACTACTTCCGCTATTTCAGCGACGGACAACTAGTGACCCGGTGCAAGTGCCCATCGGTGCATTGGGGGAAGTAGGGAACGAACCCGCGGTGGACGAGGGTGAGGAGCACGCAACGGTGTCTGGTTGACGCGAGTCGGTAGGACGCGGACGAACGTACGGTCGTGTTCTCGAAGCCACGCGCGATGAGGTTCAAGAATTACTGGGTGGCCCCCGAGACGATGAGTGGAGTCGACAATTTCGCGCGCGATGAGAAGTGCCTCGCTCGGGACCCTCACCGCCTTACTCGGTGGAGGCGGTCATCACCTTCGCTCGGCACCCCTCAGCAGCGAATGACCGCGCCAACGTGATGGCGCACGGGCGAGCGGTGGCGTTATGCTCGGGCCCGTAACTACGACTCCTCCGTGACGGAGGTCGAAAGAGAAGGGTGCCAATCGTGACACGTAACCCCTATGAGGAACTACCCGAGGTTCCTTCCTTCACCCTCACCTCGAGCGACATTGTCGACGGACAAGCCCTCGCCCTTCCCCAGGTGAGCGGGATGCTGGGTTCCGGTGGCGGTGACATCTCGCCGCAGCTGTCGTGGTCGGATTTTCCCGCGCAGACCAAGAGTTTCGCCGTCACCGTCTACGACCCCGACGCACCGACGGCCTCGGGGTTCTGGCACTGGGCGGTCGCGAACATCCCCGTGGTGACCACGTCGCTACCCTCGGGGGCCGGGGACCAGTACGGGGCCGGGTTGCCCGCGGGGGCGCTACAACTGCGCAATGACGCGGGGATGACGGGCTACGTGGGGGCCGCGCCACCGTCGGGGCACGGACCGCACCACTACTACGTGGTGGTCCACGCTCTCGACGTCGAGAGTCTGGACCTCCCCGACACGGCGTCGCCGGCCTACCTGGGTTTCAATCTCTTCATGCACAGCGTCGCTCGCGCGGTGCTCGTGGGCACGTACGAGGAGTTTTAGTCGCTTTGCGTGGGTGAACGCTGCGAGGCGGGTCGACTCGACTCCCACCACTGCGTCACGATGACGTGGATGCCGGCGGCCATGGGGATGGCGAGAATGACGCCGACGAGGCCGCCAAAGGATCCTCCGACCCAGGAACCCAATTCGGCACCGATGAGGATTGAGAGGAAGACCAGGAGCGGATTGAGCTTGATGGCCCGGCTCATCACGATGGGGTAGAGGGCGTGGTTCTGCACCAGGGTGTACACCACGAAGACGATCAGGGTGACGACCCCCGCCGACGTCGACTGCACGAAGGCGAAGAGGACGACGGGAATACCCGCGAGGGCGCCGCCGATCTGGGGCAAGAAGTCGACCAGGACCACCCAGAGCGAGAAGAGGAGGGCGAAGGGGACGTGGGTGAGCGTGAGGGTGACGTAGACCACGACGCCCGCGGAGAGCGACAGGATCAAATTACCCACCACGTAGCCAATGGCGGCGCGCGAGATCAGCGCGCCGATCTCCTGGGCGCGCCGCGCCCGCGCGGGCGACAGCGAGATCAGGATGATGTTGCGGATCTTGGGGCCCTCGAGCAGTAGCAGGACCACGAAGGCGAAGAGGGTGATGAGTGAGATCAGCATCGAAATCGCGCCCTTGCCGAGCGCCAGCGCTGGCTTGGAGAGCCCCTTGGCGAAGGAGACGAGCTTGGCCGAGTTGGCGTCGACCCACCGGGTGACGTGATACTTCGCGATGAGGTGACCGATCCAGCCCTTGCCGTGCTCGGCGTTGTTCACGTAGGTGGGCAAGTTGTTGGCTAGGTGGGTGATGCCATTCACCATCGGGTAGCCAAAAGCGAAGGCCATCAGTCCGAAGGCGAGGGCCGCCACAGCGGCGACGATGAGCACCGCGTAGCCCCGGCGCTTGATGCCCCACTTCTGGAGGCGCACGACGATGGGATTGAGGATCAGGGCGATGAAGCCGCCCACGACCAGCAACAAGATCACGTCGCGGAGCCGGTAGAGCAACTTGCTCGCGACGAACACCGCGACGATGATGAAGATGGTCACCAGGATGGTGTTGAGGGGGACGTTGTTGACGTTGGCGCGTTCTATGATGCGCGCGCGCCGAGTGTCGGTGACGGGGGCATCGTCGGGTTCGTCGGTGGAGAACGTGCTCACGCTAGAGAACGCTAACGCTTGGCCGTCCCGAGCGGTAGCCACGATCGGACCCGTGACGCCGTTCACGCTCTCGGCGAGGAGGCCTGGCGCGTCGAGGCTCGAGACGAAGCCGAGGGCGCCTCGTGCACCCTCGTGATATCCGCCGGGCGCTCACGACCGATCGGTGCGCAGTGGGCGACCCCCTACGCGCGAGCGCCCGTCCCCTCGAGGGGCTCGCATCGCGCGGTGAAGTGGCGCAGGGCCGGGGGCTCGTAGACCATCGCGTAGCCGCGCAGCGACGCGGCGTCGCGGGCGACCGCGGTGACCACCTCGATGACGTAGTCGATGTGGCTCTGGGTGTAGGTGCGTCGTGGGATCGCGAGGCGCACCAGTTCCATGGCGGCGGGGACCTCGGTGCCGTCGCTCTGGCGTCCGAACATGACTGAGCCGATCTCGCAGGTGCGCACACCGCCCATCACGTAGAGAGCCACCGCCAGCGACAGTCCCGGGTACTCGAGGGGGGGCACCTGGGGCAAGAGGGCCCTGGCGTCGAGGTAGACCGCGTGACCGCCAATGGGCTTCACCACGGGGACTCCCGCCGCGTCGAGCGCGTCACCCAGGTACGCCGTCGAGCCGATGCGATAGCGCAGGTAGTCGGGGCTCACCGCCTCACTCAGCCCCTGGGCCAGCGCCTCGAGGTCGCGCCCGGCCAGGCCGCCGTAGGTGGGGAACCCTTCGGTGAGGATCAGTACGTTGCGGCACGCTTCGGCGAGGGCATCGTCGTTGAGCGCCAACCATCCGCCAATGTTGCCGAAGGGATCCTTCTTGGCGCTCATGGTCATCCCGTCGGCCAGCGAGGCGATCTCGCGCACGATGTCGGCGACCTCGCGGTGCCCCTGGCCCTCCTCGCGCTCGTGGATGAACCAGGCGTTCTCGGCGAAGCGGCAGGCGTCGAGGAAGAGCGGTATTGCGTACCGGTGACAGATCTCACTGGCCCCGCGGATATTGGCCAACGACACGGGTTGTCCACCGCCGGAATTGTTGGTGATGGTCAACATCACCACGGGAACCTCGTCGGAGTGCTCGGCGAGGAAGTTCTCGAGCGCCTCGAGGTCGATGTTGCCCTTGAAGGGGTGCGGGGCGCTCGCGTCGCGGCCCTCGGCAATGACCATGTCCAGCGCCGTCGCCCCGGAAGCCTCGACGTTGGCGCGAGTGGTATCGAAGTGCGTGTTGTTCGGGATGCTCTTGCCGGGTCCACCCAGGACCGAGAAGAGGATCTTCTCGGCGGCGCGCCCCTGGTGGGTGGGGATCACGTGGGCGAAGGGGAAGAGGTCCTTCACCGCCGCCTCGAAACGGAACCACGACGGGGACCCCGCGTAGCTCTCGTCACCGTGCTGGATGGCGGCCCACTGGTCGCGCGACATCGCTCCGGTCCCCGAATCGGTCAAGAGGTCGATCAGCACGTCATTGGAGTGCAGGTTGAAGAGGTTGAAGCCCGCCTCTTCGATCGCGCTGACGCGCTGGGCCCGCGTCGTGAGCCGCAGCGGTTCGACCGAGTGGATGCGGAAGGGTTCGATGATGGTGTGAAAGGTGGGTTCCATGGGGTCAAAGTAACAGTGCTCGCTCCGATGAGGCGTGGCGCGGCCAGGCCCTTAAGTCACATTGTCGGACCATTCCTCAGAGGGTGGCGACCAGCTCATCGAGCATCTGCTCGAGCGAGCCCACCGCGACCGAGAGGTGGCCCTCGCCACTTTGGAGGTGCGCGACGGCGTGGGGGAGTTGTTCCACGAGCCAACGTCCGTGGGCGAAGGGGACCATCAAGTCGAGCTCGCCCTGCCAGATCAGGGCGGGTACCGTGACCTCGCTCAGATCGAACCCCCAGGGTTGGGTGAAGGCGAGGTCGTCATCCATCATGCCCTCGACCCCTGCTTGAAAGGCGTGGTGAAACTGGACCGCGAGATCAGTCCCCAGATCACCGCGGAGGACCGCCCGGTCGACATCAGGTAGCAGCGAGGCGAGTGACGACACGATCTCATCGGCGCTGATGTGGCGAAAATACTCGAGTTGGGGCGTCAGGTACTCGCGCAAGGGCCCTTCACCTTCGAGCGCCGCGGAGAACTCCTCGATATTGCTCTCGCCCATACCCTCGAGAAAGGTGAGCCCCGGTGAGTCGTAGGGAGCGACGCCGGCGATGACCAGGACGCCGGCGACGGCGTCGATCCGCGCGGCGCAGGCCAGCGCGTGGGGGCCACCACCCGACCAACCAGCGCTGAGGCAGCGCGGCGCCCCGAGCCAGTTCAGCACGTGGACACTGTCGGCGACCACGTCGGCGACGAGGCGCCCGCGCTGGCGCGACGAGGCGCCGTACCCGGGTCGAGAGGTCGTCACGAGTCGCAGGCCACGTTCGTGCACGAGACGCTCCATGTCACCCAGCGCCGGCACCGCGCCGGGGGTCCCGTGGTGATAGAGCAGGGGGACTCCACCTTCGGGTCCGCTCACGCGTACCTCCAGGCGTCGACCGTCAGCTAGTTCGAGTGATTCTGAGATCGTCCGCGTCGTCATGAGCGCAATGTACCAGCGTCAGTCGCGCGCCGACCGGAGGCGCCGCACCAGGCGAAGATAACCGAGGGCCAGGGCGACGAAGAGTCCGCTGAGGAGACCCGGGACCAGGTAGACCCGGTTGGAGGCCGAGCTGGTCGCCACGGCGGAGGCCAATTCGATGGTGCTGAGCCGTGACGGGTCGGCGACCACGGCGACGCGGGTGCCCGGGGCGCTGAAGGAACTCATGAGGCCCACGACCTCGTCGTAGGTGGCACCCTGGACGCTGTAGGTGGCTCGGCAGGTGTAACTCGACGCGTTCGAGCCGCTGCCGCCCAGATTCCCGACGCACGTGCTCACCAGGGCACTGAGCGCGACGCCGCGGGTGTGCAGGCGATCGATGCGTGCGTTGTCGTGGGCGGCCGAGGCGAAACTCACGCCGAGGGTGAGTGCGAAGACCACCAGGGCGAGCGCTCCCGCGAACACCCAGAATCGACGACCGACTCCGACGGGAGAGGCGCCGCGCAACGTGGTGACGCTGTCGTTTGAGCGGACCTGATCGTGTGGGGCGGGGGTCACGACAGTCGTGCAGTCCTTTCGAAGAAGAGTGACGAGAGCACCACACTACTGACGTGAATCCCTCGATCCACTCGCTGCCTACCACGATCGAGGCGCGGTGAGCCAGGCGAGGCGCGCCGCCGCGAACCACGTGAGGGCCACGCGAGAGTCGGACACGTCGACACCGGTGCCAGTGCGCCGAGAGGGGACGGGGTGCATTCCCGTCGAGGGTGTGAGGAACAGGCCGTGTTGTTTCGGCGAGATGAAATTGACGTCCGATGTGGTCATTTTCGAGCGGAAGTGGTTGCACCGAGGGCCGCGGGCGACAATACTCACTATCGGTCGCCGTGGAGGCGACAGTCTCACCAAGGGGGAACAATGAAGAATTCTGTATCCAAGTGGCTTCGAGTAGCGGCCGCGGCGTCCGCGCTGAGTTCGGCCGCGTTCGTCGCCTCGAGCGCCTCGAGCGCCAGTGCCGCTGGTCCGACGTACCAACCGGCTCACGCCGGTGGCACGCTCAAGTTGCTCGCCACCGGAGCCGGTGGCACGCTCGACCCGCAGGTGAACTACACCCTGCAGTACTGGCAGCTCTACCAGGCGACCTACGACGGCCTGGTGACGTTCCAGAAGGTGGGCGGGACTCCGTCGTTCACCATCGTTCCCGACCTGGCCACCTCGCTGCCCACGGTGTCGAAGAACGGTTTGACGTACTCGTTCACCCTGCGCAAGGGCATCAAGTTCTCCAATGGCCAGCCGGTGACGGTCGATGACGTCAAGGCGACGTTCCAGCGTCTGTTCAAGGTGTCCAACCCCAACGCCGGCACGTGGTACAACGTCATCGTGGGCGGACCCGCGTGCGTCACCACCCCCGCCACGTGCACGTTGCCCGGTCTCGTCGTGAACGCCGCTACCAACTCCGTGGTGTTCCACCTCATCCACGCCGACGCGGAATTCCTCGACCAGTTGGCCGTGCCCTTCGGTTCCATCCTCCCGGCGAGTACGCCCCCCAAGGACCAGGGTTCGACGCCGATCCCGGGAACGGGCGCCTACAAGTTCGCCTCCTATAACCCCAACACGGCACTGGTCATGACCCGCAATCCGTACTTCAAGGTCTGGAGCTCCGCCGCGCAGCCTCAGGGATACCCGGACACCATCGTGCAGACCTTCGGCCAGACGGTGGAATCCGAGGTGACCTCGGTCGAGAACGGCCAGGCCGACTGGATCTTCGACCCGTTGCCCTCGGACCGTCTCCAGCAGGTGTCGACCAAGTACGCCAAGGATGTCCACGTGCACACCCTGACGGCGGACTGGTACCTCCCGATGAACATGAACATCGCACCCTTCAACAACCTCAAGGCCCGCCAAGCGGTCAATTACGCCATTGATAAGAATGCCGCGGTGACCTTGGACGGTGGCGTTCAGTTGGCCACCCCGACCTGCACCATCCTGCCCCCCAACTTCCCGGGTCACGTGAACGCGTGCGTGTACAACAAGGGCAATGGCTCGACGTACGCGGGTCCGGACCTGGCCAAGGCCAAGGCCCTGGTGAAGGCCTCGGGCACCTTCGGCGAGAAGGTCGCAGTCGTGTCGCAGAACGACCCGGTCGACGCCAACATCGGCCAGTACGTCGTGAGTGTCTTGAACTCCATTGGCTACAAGGCGACCCTGAAGCCGCTGTCGCAGAACATTCAGTTCAACTACATCCAGGACTCGAACAACCACGTCCAGATCAGCCTGACCCAGTGGTTCCAGGACTACCCGGCGGCCTCGGACTTCATCAACGTGTTGCTCAGCTGCGCCAATTTCCACAAGGGTTCGCCGAACTCCATCAACATCTCGGGCATGTGCGTGCCCTCGATCGACGCCAAGATTCACCAGGCCGAGAACTTGATGATCACGAACCCGACGGCGGCCAACAAGCTCTGGGGCCAGCTCGACACCCAGATCATGGCCCAGCAGGCCCCGTGGGTCCCCCTGTTCAACCCGAAGTTGGTGGACTTCACCAGCTCGCGAGTGGGCAACTACCAGTTCTCCCTGGAGTTCTACATGTACGTTGACCAGCTCTGGGTCAAGTAAGCGCTATGGCGTCGTCGACAACGACGGCGAGCACCACGACGATGATTGCCAGGGGCTCGGAGAGCCCCTGGCGGTCGTCGCTTCGCCAGCTGCGTCGCAACCGCGCCTCGATGATGGCGTTGGGGCTCTTGATGTTCATGGTCGTCGCGAGCCTCCTGGCTCCCGTGTACGCCCACCTGGTCGCCCACGTCAATCCCTTCCCGGCCAACGTCCAAGGAACCATCTCACTCGGGGGCAAGACCGTCCCCGTGCTGCAGCCGAGCACGGTGGGCTTCGGGGTCACCCCCATCGGTCCGACGTGGCACTTCTCCTCCTACTTCCTCGGGGCTGATCCCCAAGGGCGCGACGTGTTCGCGCGTCTGCTCTACGGGGGGCGCATCAGTCTCCTCATCTCGTTCTCCTCCGCCATCATCTGCTGCGTCATCGCGGCGATCCTGGGCATGGCCGGGGGCTACTTCGGCGGCGGCATCGACTGGGTCGTGTCGCGGGTCTTCGACATCGTCTGGGCCTTTCCGGTCTATCTGCTGGCCATCTGCCTCTCGGTGATCTTGTTGACCAGTGGACTCAATATTGGTTTCATCCACATCGCGCCGGGGTCGCTCTTGCTGCCGATCCTGATCATCGCCGCGGTGTACATCCCCTACGTGGGACGTCCAGTGCGTGGCATCGTCATGACGTTGCGCGAGCGTGAATTCATCCAGGCCGCCGTGGGGTCGGGAGCCTCGGATTGGCGCATCCTGCGCAAGGAGATCTGGCCCAACGTCGCGCCGACGGTCATGGTGTTCTTCCCCATGATGGTGGCCTTCGACATGCTCACCGAGTCTTCGCTGTCGTTCCTCGGCGTGGGGGTGCAGCCGCCCAACGCCACCTGGGGCACCATCAGCAATGACGGACTACAACTCCTCTACACCCGTCCCTGGGTCTCCATTGCGCCGGGCATCTGCATCGTGTTGACCTGCGCTGCGCTGAACGTTCTCGGCGACGGCGCCCGTGACGCCTTCGACCCCAAGGCGAAATTGCGAGGTGGTGCCTAGTGTTCACCTTCGTCGTGCGCCGACTAGTGTCGGCCATCCTCGTCATGTTCTCCATCAGCGTGATGGTGTTCTTGATCTTCTTCGCGACGCCCGGGGTCAATCCGGCGGCGCGTATCGCCGGGCGTAGCGCGTCACCCCAGGTGCTCGCGCAGGTCAGCGCCGAGTTCGGACTCAACCGACCCTTACCGATCCGTTACGGGCTGATGATGTGGCACCTCTTCATCAAGCAGGACCTCACGTCCTACGTGAACATCGGGGTGCGCGTCATCCCCCAGATCACCGGGGCGGCTCCGGTGACCTTGTCACTCGTCCTGGGCGCGGCCGTCATCTGGCTGATCGTCGGCGTTGCCGGCGGTCTCGTCGCGGCGGCGAACCGCGGCAAGTGGGTCGACCCACTCATCATGTTCGGCGGCATCGCGGCGGTGTCGATCCCCGTCTTCTGGCTGGGCCAGGTGGTCGGGTTGCTCACGCAGACGAAGTTCCACTCGGTCTTTCAATGGTTGCCGGGTTCGGGCTACGTGTCGTTCACCCAGAGTCCCGGACAGTGGGCGCTGCACCTGCTGTTGCCCTGGTTCACGCTGGCCACGCTCTACGCGGGGGTCTACGCGCGTGTGTTGCGAGCGGAGTTGGTCAACGCCATGAACGAAGACTACGTGCGCACCGCGCGGGCCAAGGGCCTGTCGGAGCGGCGCATCTTGATGCGTCACGCGCTGCGGTGCTCGTTGATCTCGGTGGTGTCGTTGTTCGGACTCGACTTCGGATCGCTGGTGGGTGGGGCGGCGTTGTTGACCGAGGTCGTCTTCGGTCTGCCCGGGATCGGCATGTTGACCTACACGTCGCTGCAAAACCTGGACCTGCCGGTCATCATGGCCGCGGTCATGTACGGGGCGTTCTTCATCGTCCTCGCGAGTGCCGTCGTCGACGTGCTCTACGCGGTTCTTGATCCGAGGGTGCGCGTTGTCAAGTAATCCGACCCCCCAGAGTGATCGCCGCGGTGCCGGAGACGACGACGCGGTACTGAAGGTGCGAGACCTGAGCGTCTCGTTCGCCACGCGCCAGGGCCTCGTGCGCGCCGTGGACGGACTGAATCTTGACGTCGCGCCCAAGGAAGTGGTGGGCATCGTCGGAGAGTCGGGTTCGGGCAAGAGCGTGGCGATGTACTCCATGCTGGGCCTCGTGCGCGACGCCAACGCCTCGATCACGGGCAGCGTCGTCTTCGAGGGACGAGAGATCCTCGGCCTATCCGACAAGGAGATGCAGCCGCTACGCGGCGGGCAGATCGGCATGATCTTCCAAGACCCCATGACGGCCCTGACCCCCGTGTTCAGCGTGGGTTGGCAGATCGTGGAGCAGATCCGCCAGCACACCGAGTTGACCAAGACGCAGGCGAAGGAGCGCGCCGTGGAACTCCTCGCGGAGGTGGGCATTCCCGACGCGCGTCGCCGAGTCGACTCGTTCCCGCACGAATTCTCCGGGGGCATGCGTCAACGAGTGGTCATCGCGATGGCGTTGTCGTGCAATCCCAAGCTCCTGATCGCCGACGAACCAACGACGGCGCTCGACGTCACCACCCAGGCGCAGATTCTCGAGCTCATGGGACGCCTCCGCGACACGCACGGTTCCTCGATCGTGATCATCACCCACGACATGGGCGTCATCGCCGAAATGGCGGACCGCGTGACCGTCATGTACGCCGGGCGGCCCGTCGAGAGCGGACCCGAGATCGACGTCGTGCGATCGCCGCGCCACCCCTACACCTGGGGACTGCTCGGCGCGGTGCCGCGTCTGGGCGAACGCAGTGAGCGCCTGGCGACCATTCCGGGCAACGTCATGTCGCCGCTCGACGTGCCCGAGGGGTGCGCCTTCGCACCGCGGTGCGAGTACGCGATGCCCGAGTGCGTCCGTCGTCCCGCGATGACCGGCGGCGATCACCAGCACGCCTGTTGGCTCAGCGACGAACAACGCGTCGCCATTGGCGACAGGACGAAGGAAGCCTCATGAGCGACGACGTCCTCTTACGCGCCACCAACGTGGTCAAGTCCTTTCAGGTCCGCGGTGGCAAGGTTCGATCCAAGAAGGTGGCGACCGCGGTCAACGGGGTCTCACTGGACATCGTGCGCGGCGAGACGCTGGGGATCGTCGGTGAGTCGGGTTGTGGCAAGTCGACGTTGGCGCGGTGCCTCGTCCAGTTGTTGCCCGTCACGTCAGGGAACATCGAGTTCCGGGGCACCAACCTGACCGGTCTGTCGCGTCGTCAGTTGCGCCCGTACCGCCACGAGATGCAACTGGTCTTCCAGGACCCCTACGCGTCGCTCAACCCACGACGCACGGTGGGTGACATCGTGGCCGATCCGCTGCGCATCAACAAGTTCGGCACCTCGACGCAGATCGACGAACGGGTCAAGGAGCTCTTCACGACGGTGGGGCTCGACCCGTCCTACGTGCGGCGCTACCCGCACGAATTCTCCGGCGGGCAACGTCAACGCATCGGCATCGCGCGTTCGCTGGGTCTGAACCCGTCACTCGTCGTCGCCGACGAGCCGGTCTCGGCCCTCGACGTGTCGGTGCAGGCCCAGGTGCTCAACCTCATGGCCGACCTGCAGGACGAACTCAAGTTGACCTACCTCTTCATCGCTCACGACCTGGGCGTGGTGCGTCACGTGTCGGACCGCGTCGGGGTGATGTACCTGGGCCAACTGGTCGAGCTCGCCGACGCCGACGCCCTCTACGACGAGCCGCTCCACCCCTACACCGAGGCGCTGTTGTCGGCGGTGCCTCAACTCAATGACGGTAGCGAAGTGGAGCGCGAGCGAATCGTCTTGAGCGGTGACGTGCCCGATCCCGCCGAACGGCCGAGCGGGTGTCCCTTCCATCCGCGCTGCGCCTACGCCACCGAGGAGTGTCGTCGCGACGATCCCACCCTGGTGGAGATTCGCCCGCGGCGCTTCGTCGCTTGTCACCACCCCCTGGGCGTTTCGTCCACCACCCGAAAGGATGTTCCATGATTCCCGCCGCGACCCGTGAGGGTCTGATCCCGTTTCGCGAGTACTCCACGTGGTTCCGCGTGAGCGGCGACCTGTCGTCGCCCAAGACCCCCCTGGTGGTCGTTCACGGGGGGCCGGGCTGCACGCACGACTACGTCCTGTCGATCGCCGAGATCGCGAACACCGGACGACCCGTCATCCACTACGACCAGCTCGGCAGCGGCCGCTCGACGCACCTGCGCGACAAGGGGGGCGACTTTTGGACGGTCGAGCTCTTCTTGGAGGAACTCGAGAACCTGCTGGCGTACTTCGACATCGCCGATCGATATTTCCTGCTCGGTCAGTCCTGGGGCGGGATGCTGGGGGCCGAGCACGCCATTACCCAACCCGCCGGGTTGAGGGCCCTCGTGATCTCGAACTCGCCCGCGTCGATGGCCCTGTGGCTGAGCGAGGCCAAGCGCCTGCGCTCAGAACTACCGCCGGAGGTCGAAGAGGTCCTCGATCGCCACGAGGCGCGCGGGACCCTGCAGGACCCGGAATATCTGCGCGCGGCGGACTACTTCTACGCCCAACACGTCTGTCGGGTGGTGCCCAATCCCGCTGAGGTCGAGGCCACGAACCAGTACATGCGCGAGGACTCGACGGTCTACAACGTGATGAACGGGCCCAACGAGTTCCACGTGATCGGTACCATGAGGGACTGGAGCGTGGTGGATCAGATCGATCGGATCATTGCCCCCACGCTCCTGGTGTCAGGGCGCTACGACGAGGCCACGCCGGCGGTGGTGCAGCCCTTCATGGACAAGATCCCCGACGTTCGCTGGGTGATCTTCGAGGAGTCGAGTCACATGCCCTTCGTCGAGGAGCCCGAGGCGTACTTCTCCGTCGTCGAGGACTTCCTCGCCGAACACGACTAGCGCGTCGCGAGGTAGGCCTCGCCGATGGCCTTGAGTCGTTGGTGCACACCATTCATGGCACTGACGCCGGGCAGGTAGGACTTCTTCACTTTCGCCACCATGGTGTAGTTGGTGTCGACGACGTTGGCGACGGGGGACTGGGCGGCCTGGGAGACGAACTGGTAGGCGTCCATCAGTGAAAGCCCGGTCAGTTCGGCGACCCAGTGCACCATCTGGACGTGGCTGATACGAAAGGCGTCCTCGAGGGGCTTGGTGGATCCCGTGGTGATGATCTCGGTGTCGCTCTCGATGCGGGGCCACAGGACCGGGGGCACGTTCTTGATGAGGTCGATCACGAGAACCGTGTCCATGGCGGTCTCGACGGCGACGCCGCAGGTCTCGCCCTCACCTTGTCGCGCGTGACCGTCACCGAAACTGAAGAGGGCGCCCTCGACATTGACGCCGAGGTAGCAGGTGACCCCGGTGCGCATCTCGGGGGTGTCCATGTTGCCGCCCCAGTCCCCGGGGGTGAGGGCCGAACGCGCCTCGTTGAGGGCGGGGGCGACGCCGACGGTACCGTGCATCGGGTCCAGGGGCAGCGTGTAGGTGGCCGCGGATTCGCGCGCCTGGTAACGAACGGTGCGCGTCTCGTGATCGATGTCGTAGCGCCAGGTCATCTCGGGGAGGGGGGCGTGCAACATCTGGGTGAAACCATTCGCCGTGAGGGCACCAAAGAGGGGGACGGTGGTGGAGTAGCCGAACGTGTTCCGCGGCTCGATGCGCGCGAAGTGCACCGCGAGGACGTCGCCGGGCATGGCGCCCTCGACGTAGAACGGGCCGGTCTGGGGATTGAGGTAGCGAGGGTCGCACACTTCACTCGCGTGGTCGTGCTCCGAGCGGATTCGCCCGGCGAAGCAGTCCAGGCTGGAGGTGTCCACGACGGTGCCCGGGGTGAGGGACGCGCGCGCGTCCACGCCGCCGAAGGTGTAGACCAGGCGACTGATGTCACCCTCGTGGTCCATCTCGTAGTTCAGGACTCGTGTCGCGTCAGTACTCATGGTGTCTCCCGGCTCGATCATCGAGATTACAGCGTGTCGCTCCTGGGGTCACCAGCGGGCGGCGATGAAATGAGCGAAATGTCGCAGCGGTGCTCGCTCGCCGCTCGGGGTCGGCGGGGATGAGAATCTCAAGGGATGGGCGCCCGCGCTGGCGCGTTGGTCCGGTCGCGTTCGCCTGGCGGGAGTGCGCGGCGTCGAGAGAGGTGACGCCCGCGGGAGGGGCCAGCGCGGGGACGGCAGAAATACACCATGATGGGAACGTGAGTGAACGACGGCACGCGGCGCGAGACTGGGGCGCGAGGGCGGCGGTCGTCGTGCTACCCGCCACGGTGAGTGCCGGATTGTTGGTGGGGGCCGTCGTCTGGTGGGCGGGGTCCTTACGCGGCGCCCACGTCGCGTGGTTCGCCGCCGCCCTCGTGGGGGTCGCCTACTCCTTCAGCGCGATGGTGTCGGAACTGCGCCGGGGACGCTTCGGCGTCGATCCGCTCGCCCTGCTGTCTCTCGTCGGGGCCCTGCTGGTCCACGAGTTCCTCGCGGCCGCGATCATCGCGGTGATGTTCGCGAGCGGGCACGCGCTGGATCAGTGGGCGTCTCGCCGGGCGCGTCGAGAGATTGCCTCGTTGTTGGTGCGCGTGCCCAAGACCGCCCACCTCCTTCGCGGCGAGGAACTGACGACCGTCGACCTGCAATCCGTCGTAGTGGGAGATCTCGTCGTGGTGACCTCCGGCGAGATGGTGCCCGTCGACGGACACCTCATCTCCGACTCGGCGGTCCTCGACGAATCGGCGCTGACGGGGGAGTCCCTGCCGGTGGGGCGCGCGCGAGGAGAACTGGTGCGCAGCGGCGCGCTCAACTCGGGACCGCCCCTTCAGATACGGGCCATCGCCACCGCGGACGACAGCACCTATTCCGGGATCATCCGTCTGGTGGCCGGCGCCGAGTCCGCGGCCGTGCCCTTCGTGCGCTTGGCGGACCGTTACTCCCAGTGGTTCGTGGTGGTGGCGCTGGCGCTGGCGGGTGGCGCGTGGGCGCTCGGCGGACCGACGCGCGCGGTGGCGGTCCTGGTGGTCGCCACACCCTGTCCGCTCATTCTCGCGGTCCCGGTGGCGCTGGTGTCGGGCCTCTCGCGATCGGCCCACTTGGGCATTATCGTGAAGAATGGTGCGGTCCTGGAACGATTGGCGCGCTGCACCACCCTGCTGATCGACAAGACGGGCACCATCACTCGTGGGCAACCGGTGCTGAGCGAGGTGGCGGTGGACACTACGGTCTCGGCGCCGGACGTCCTTCGACTGGGCGCCTCGCTCGATCAGTTGTCCCCGCACCCCCTCGCGAGGTCGCTCGTTGAATCGGCACTGCGACGGGGTCTCGAACTCGAGATGCCCACGGCGGTCGAGGAGGTGGCCGGTCAAGGGATCCGGGGTCGGGTCGACGGGCGGATGATCAGCGTGGGCACGGCATCCTGGTGCGGCGCGCTCGAGGACCCGGCGTGGGCGCACCACGCGCGACGACGGGCCCGACTCGATGGGGCCCTGACCGTCTTCGTCGGAGTGGAGGGTTCGCCCGCGGCGGTGCTGGTCTTTGACGACCCGATCCGTCCCGACGTGGAACGCACCATGCGCCGGTTGCGCCGACGGGGCATTCGTCGCATCGCCATGGTCACGGGCGATCGCATCGAAGTCGCCGAGACGGTGCGCGCGATCATCGGGGTCGACGAGGTGTTCGCGGAACGTTCGCCCCAGGAGAAACTCGACATCGTTCGTGACGAGTCGTCGCGGTCGTCGACGCTGATGGTCGGTGACGGGATCAACGATGCGCCGGCGCTGGCGCTGGCGGCCGTCGGCGTGGCGATGGGCTCACGGGCCGCCACCGCCGCGTCGGAGGCCGCGGACGTGATCTTGACCTCGGACCGACTCGACCGATTGGACGACGCCGTCGCCATTGCCCAGAAGTCGCTACGCGTGGCCCGCCAGAGCATGGTGGCGGGTATTGGCCTGTCTCTCGTGGCGATGGGCTTCGCCGCGGCCGGTTGGCTCCCCGCGGTGTGGGGGGCCATGTTGCAAGAGCTCATCGACGTCGCGGTGATCTTGAATTCTCTGCGGGCGCTGGCCTCCGAGGACGATTCTCCCCACCTCAACGCCAGCGACACCGCGGTCACCGCCCGCTTTCGATCACAACACACCGCGCTGCGCGCCCGGATCGAGGAGATTCGCACCGTGGCCGATGCGGTGGGTTCGATGGAGCCCGCCGAGACCCTTGTCGCGGTCCAGTCGATCTACGAGATGCTCAGTAGCGAGGTCCAGCCCCACGAGGAGGAGGAGGAAGCAGTCCTCTACCCCCTCCTTGAACGCCTCGTGGGGGGGCGCGAGCCGCTCGGGGCGATGAGTCACGCGCACCGGGAGATACTGCACGAGATCCGACGATTGGGTCAGGTCGTGGGCGAGCTGCGCGCGGACCACGTGAGCGACGCCGAGCTCGCTGAACTGCGCGGGCTCCTCTACGGGCTGTACTACGTCGTGAAACTCCACACCGCGCAAGAGGACGAGAACTATCTCTACCTCGACGACAGCCAGATCCCGACCGCGGGGGCCGCCTGAGGAGTCCCACCGCGACGTTGTCGCGCCCCGTCGTCACCCGTGCCGACCCGCACCATCGTCGTCCCTTCTCGGGGTGTGCCGCTCACCGATCGAGTGGCGCCCTCTTGGTAGTGTTCGATTCCATGACGCTCCGCGCTGCCCCGGTTACCTCGCGCCACGGGCTGGACGACGCCCCATCGGTGGCGGGTCTCCTGTCGTTCCGGGGTCGGCGATGACGGGGGAGTTCGACCTCTCGGGGCGCAGTGCGCTCGTCACGGGCGCCGGCAGTGCGACGGGGATCGGTTTCGCCACGGCCGATCTGCTCACGCGGATGGGCGCGTCGGTGCTCATCACGTCCACGACCGATCGAATCCACGATCGAGTCAAGGAGCTGGTCTCGCGCGGGGGCGACGCGCACGGAATCGTGGGCGACCTTACCGAGGCGACAACGGCGCTGCGCCTCGTGGCCGCGGCGCTGGAGATATGGGGACGACTCGACGTCGTCGTCCACAACGCCGGAATGACCTCGGTCGCGCAAACCCAACCCGAGAGTGGCACCATTGACGTGATGGCCTACGCCCAGTGGCGCTCGAGCCTGTCGAGAAATCTCGACACCGCCTTCCTCGTGGCCCAAGCCTGTCTGCCGGTGATGATCGCGGCGCGCTGGGGTCGCCTCGTGATGGTGTCGAGCGTCTCGGGGCCGTTGATGGCCATGCGCGGAGAACCGGCCTACGCCGCGGCCAAGGCGGGAATGGTCGGACTCGCGCGCGCCCTCGCGATAGATTCGGCCGTCCACGGCGTGACCGTCAACGCCGTCGCGCCTGGTTGGATCGCGACCGGATCGCAGACTCCGCACGAACATGCGCAGGGTCTGGCGAGCCCGATGGGTCGCAGCGCACGGCCCGAAGAAGTCGCCGCGAGCATTGGTTGGTTGGCGTCACCGTCGGCGTCCTACGTGACCGGGCAGTGTCTCGTGGTGGACGGAGGCAACTCCATCGCCGAGGAACGTTCGAGGTAGGAGTGTCGGCTCTCGCCGGTCTCGCGATGCCGGGCCAAACCATGCCGGGTCCAACCATGCCGGGTCGAAGGATGCCGGGTCGAAGGATGCGGTCGTGAGGCACCGGCAACGACCCGCCGAGTGTGCGGGGGCAACAACGTCGCGGTGGTGCCGCCACGTCGTTGTTGCCCCCGCACGGTGGTCGACCGGGCGCCCGTGCGTGACGTGACTATTCGACGTCGGTCGCGAACCCCGAGCGCGTGACGTGATCACGTGAGACGTCGTTAAACCTCGTCTCGCGTGGGCCACGACGCCTCATCGACTCCGACCGCAATCGTCGGGCGGATCGAACACCGCCTCGCGGTATCAGTCACGACCGTGCAGAATATTCGAGATCTCCTTGAACACCCAGGCGGCTCGACTGAAGGGTCCCGTCGAGCAGGTGGGGAGTCCCGGGGTGGGTGTGGGGGTAACGCCGTCGATGGTGGGCCCGCAACCTCGATCGTGGGACTTTCGCCGCAGTCCGTGCGAACGTGTCATCGCTCTCCTCCAGCGCCGGACCCCGACCCGCGACGTGGGTCGTCGCGATGGACTGGGACAATGCAGGACCCCAGTGGAGAACCGGTTGCGGTAGATGAGTCCACGTTCCAAGCGTAGGCCGAGTTGGTGGCCACCACGCTCGAGAGACGCGATGGACGATCTTTCGCGTAGCCCTCGGGGTCGAGTGAGCGAGGGCGCGGTGGTTGAGTCGATGTCGTCCTCGGGCGCTCGTCTCCTCACTCGCGACGCGGCATCACCGCGCAGCGGTTGGCCGAGGCGCGACGTCACCGGTGGTGCCCTCGAGACGTGCGCGAGCGAATCGAACGTCGCTCTCGGTGAACTCGTTCGACGTCGCGATCCTAGAAACTGACGACCGTGTAACCCTCGAGGGCGAAAGCCTCGACTTCGGCCCCGGCGGCGAGCAACTCCAGCGGGCGCGCGGCGATCTCCTCGGTGACCTCGTACTGCTCCACGTTGGCGCGACAGGCCTTGGTTCCGATGCCCACGTCGTGCAACTCGGCGAGCTGAGCGTCGATCTGACCGCTCGCGGCCAACCGGACCGAGGGACCGAAGAAGAGGACCCGCACGTCGGCGCCCCGATTTGATTTGAGACGAGTGGCCATCACCAGTCCCGGCACGGCGCGGTTGGGGTCATCACTGATGATCAAGAAGGCGATCTTGGCGGGGGTGGGTTCATTGGACATTGTCGCTCCTCGGTGCTGTCACTCTTCGAGCTGGTGCGTTGCCAACTCTGGATTCTCGTGGGACGTGGTCTGGTTCCGCGTCGATGGCAACGAGCACGACAGCGCCCGGCGACCCATCAGCCGCGGCCACGCGAACGCACCGACCATTGCACTCACCATCACGACGTCGCGCAATGTAGCGCTAGGAATGGGACTCGCCCCGATGTAACTGAAGACTGCCACGGTCACCACTCGACTACTGGCGCAGGTCAGCCTCACCAACCCACCCTATCGGGGGGCGCTGGAGCGAGCCATCTCGATCGAACGACGAGAGAACCGCAGTCACGACGCTCGGGCAGTCATTCATGGGTGCCGGAGTGCGAACGCGAGACGACGGAGTGCGGTCCTTCCTCAACACCACTGCACGTCATGGGGGGTAAAGACCGGCCGCGCAACGGCGCAGCGTGGGTTCAGGGTGATTCTTGTCCTTCGACGCCAACACGTGGGGCACTCTCGAGGGGGTCGAGTCCGCCATGAGATTTCAGGGGTCGCAGAGAGATACACCGGTCCTGTGCGCCCGGATTGTCCACTGTCGAGTCCGTCGCGGGTAGCGGTGAGCGAGGAAGGACCTGGCCGCGTCGTGCGACTCCTCATGGGTGGCACGAACCTTCTCATCACTTCGCGCACCGACAGTTGACGCCATGGCGTGAGTGAGATGCGTGTTGAGAGGAGAGAGAACGACGCCCTTGGGGGAACCAGTCACCACCGACTACGTCGCAGAGGGGTCGAGAAGGGGCTCGCGCATGTCGGTTCCGAATGCGACTCGCGGTTCACGATTCACGGCTCACCTCGCGGTCACGCGCCTGATTCGGGTTCGCGGACTGATCGCGGCTGAGGACACCACAGGGACCCTCACGTCGTGGACCACGAGCGGCGACGGTGCGGTGCACAGTGGGCCACGGCGACCCTCGCTGTTAGAGTCAACACTAACTAGGAGAACTCGTGTTACCAAGTTTTCGCATCGCCGCAGTGCTCGCCGCTACCTTGTCGGTCGTCGCAGTCCCTGAGGTCTCGAACGCCACGCCGACTCCTCACGCCAGGGTGATTGACCACGTCGTGGTTTCGAGCTTCTCCGAAAAGCGCGACCTTATTGATCAGGGCGTCTCGCACGTCTACTCGGGTGCCTGGGCCCACGTGAGCGCGACGACGACGGGCGTCTCCCTCTCGCGCAGCGGCCCCGGTTCGGTCTCGTTCACCTTCGACCCCGTCGCCGGCCAAAAGCTCACCGTGGGCCAGCACGGCAATCTCCAGCGGGCTCCGTTCGCGGCCGCGGGTTTCGCTGGTATCAATATCACCGGACCGGGCGCACCCGCGGGCTGTGCTCGGGTCACTGGGAGCTACTACATCTGGGATATTGCCGCGAGCGCCACGGGCGTGCTCACTCGTCTCGACCTCACCTACGTTGAACACTGCGACGCTCTGCCACCGTCGAACTTCGGTGAGGTCTTGATCAACGATGCTCCGCACGTGGGAACGCTCAGCGCGTCGGCTACGCGCATCACCTTTCCCGATCAAACTCCACTGTTGCCCTACGTGCTGACCAACTCCTCGATCACCCCCGAGCCGGTCAGGCTGCGACAAAGCGGCACCGTGGTCACTCATTTCTGGCTCATCCCCGTCAAGTCCACCTGTGCGTCGGTGGTGCCCGCCCACGGGTCGTGTGCCTATACCCTGCGCCTCCTGCCCCCCAAGCCCGGTGTCTACGCCGCGACGATGCTCATCTCCGCGGGCGGAAGCACCATGCGCCTCGTATTGAATGGGTCCGCACCCTGAGACCCGGGGATCGTGCCCGTCTCGCCGCCGCGCTCCTTCGGCGGGGACGCTGAGCAGTGAGGAGAAGGCGGTCACATTCCCACTGGCTCGGGTCGTCATCTCACGCGACTGGATTACCGGTCCTCTCGATCGGGTCGGTCCTTGAGTCTGCGAATGGTGAGAAGGTCGAACAACCGAGGTCCAACTCTCACGCGACGGCCTCGCTCCGCACGACGAGTGGGAATTCTGAGTAAGACTCGGCCCGAGATGGGATAATCATGATCGACTACGTTCGGCCAAAATTTCCACTCGATGACGAGGGAGCGGGCGCGTCGTCCAGGACGCGGGTGCCGCCACGTTGGTGGTGTCAACGCACGAGGGGCTCGACAGCGCGTTCGCTCCGGTGATCGTCAGTGACGACCGTCGCTCCTTGCGCACGCACTTGACCAATGCGAACCCCTGGACGCGGTCGATCCAGGGCAAGGGCACGCTCTCTCAGAATCGACTCGAATCTGACCGCCAAAGGGTTCGCCCGACCTTCGAGTCGGGCTCGTGACAGAAACGGTTGGTCGCGTTGCGCATGGCGCGAGAATTACCTCCCTTGTGAATCCAGTCGGGTTGCCGCGCGCGAACACCATTGTTCTTCCCAGGTTGGTCCCGGGACATCAAAGACCTTTCGGCGTCACGACACCCCCAAATTTGCCCAGGATTCACTCATCGTTCGAGTCGCCTTGCCTACGAACGAATCGCTGCCGAGCACCTTGGCGCCACGCGGCGACCGGTCAGTGAGGCGAGGGGGCGAGCACGCCGACAGCGATGATGGCGGACGCGCAGATGCGCACGGAGGGTTCCGGTGACTCGAAAACTGGTGGAGTCACGGTGGCGGATTCCTCGAAGTGGGGCCGAGCTCGCGATGGGACCCGAGTGTTCGCCGACGCCGACGCGTCTCTGCGCACATAATGGGGGTGTGGCCGGAACCATCGCGACAGCACCGGACCTCGCAGGCCCACGTCACGCCTCCCTACCAGCACCACGCGAGTCATGACGGTCATCGGTCCCGACGCTCAGGAACGCTGCGCCTGGGTGGGTGGCGCCACAGAGTTTCTCCCTTATCACGACACTGAGTGGGGGTTCCCGGTGGCGGACGATCGTCAGTTGTTTGAGAAACTGAGCCTCGAGAGTTTCCAATCGGGACTGAGTTGGCGCACCATCCTCGCCAAGAGGGAGAACTTCCGCCGAGCCTTCGCCGGATTCGACTTTCACGTCCTGTCCGAGTTCGGCGAGGCGGAGGTAGAAAGCTTGCTCGGCGACAGCGGCATCGTGCGGCATCGGGGAAAAATCGAGGCCGTCGTGAACAACGCGCGCAGGGCCGTCGAACTGGTGGGCGACGGGGAGGGCCTCGCCAACTATTTCTGGAGCTTCGAACCCGCTGCGAACGATGCCGCGACACCTCAGGCGGCGTCCCTCTCGATCGCGTTGGCGAAGGACCTGAAGGCGCGTGGGTGGAAGTTCGTGGGTCCGACGACCGTGTGGGCGTTCATGCAGGCGACGGGACTAGTGAACGACCACGACGAGGACTGCTGCATTCGGCCACTCGTCGACGCCCAACGCTTCGGTTTTGTTCGTCCCAAGTAGGGCGATGGTTTGAGGGCGTTCACGCGGCGGCCGCGGTGATCCACTCGCCCATTCGTCGTGAGTTGGTTCACGACATCGCGGGGTCCGCTCATCATCGCAGTCGCACGCCGTGAACTGCCGTGCTCATTTGATCGCCAGTGCTTCATCGTCGACCCGCGAGAGTCCGGTCGACACGTGCGCCCGGTGCAGGTGACCGAGGGGCGCTCGAAAGCGCCCCTCGATGTGACAACCTCGCGCTTGAGATTGACGACGCGCCTCGAGGTGAGATGAGTGCTCTCTGCATCCCTCGGCATTCGAAGTGGCACATGAGTTCAGGGGGCCATGTCGGGGTGACGGGTTCGATGGCGTAGGTCGTCGCGACGTCCTCCATGGCGAGACCCGCTTCGGAATCTCTGGACGTGAATCTTCGTGCTCCAGTGCGTAGCCCGTGCGCTGACTCGTCAGTCCAGGGGGTAGTCATCGTGGCGATGGAGCACACGCCCATTGGTGGTGAAGAAGCGACGCGTGAGTGGCGTCGCGCGGGCGCCACGGGACACGTGGAGCGTGCCGACCTATCTTCCTCGGCGACCCGCCAGCTCAGTTTCGCTCAGACGTCGCCAGGGCAATCCGACGCCGAGTTCAGGTCGTTGGCGAAGGGGATGCCGCGGCGTGAGACTATTGAAGAAAACTGCAATGAGGTTGGAAGCAGCACGAGTGCCACGGGGGAATTGATGGAGGAACGGGTCGTATGGGTTTGGTGACTGATCCCTCCCTCGACGCATTGGCGCCTCAGGCCTGCTCGGACGCTCGCGACCTGATTGCCGAGGCGGCTCGACTTCGCACGTCACGAGAGAAGGCGAATCGTCGGCGAATTTCGCGTTTGTTGCGCGACCCCAGCGCCATTGAAGTGACGATGACGCTCACTGACGAAGTGATGCGGGTACATTCCCCGGCCAGTGCCGCGGGTATTCTGCGCGGTGCTGCTCAGCGATCGTCGGTGAGGGGATTCGGCGTCGTGAATGCGCTGGGTCTGCGCGCAGTGGCGCTGCTGTCTCGAGTCGCGCCGTCGTCGGCCGTCACGGTCACCCACCGACGAGTTCGCGGACTGTCCAAGGACCTCATTCTCGCTTCGGAGGCACCGTCGCTGCATCGCCATTTGCAGACGCGTGAGCGCGAAGGCCTCGGTATCAACATCAATGTCCTCGGCGAGGCGGTGCTGGGCGAGCGCGAGGCCGACGAGCGGCTCACTCGCGTCCTTGAGGTCATGCATCGCCAGGGGGTGGGTTACGTCTCGGTCAAACTCTCCGCCATTGTGAGTCAGATCACCGCCATCGATCACGCAGGTTCCCTCACCCGGGTCGTGCAAAAACTTCGCATTCTCTATCGCGCCGCGCAGTTGGACCACGTTTTCATCAATCTCGACATGGAGGAATTTCGTGACCTGCGCCTCACCGTCGCCGGGTTTCGCGAGGTCTTGTCAGAACCCGAGTTCGCCGACGTCGCGGCGGGCATCGTCCTGCAGGCCTATCTCCCTGACTCGCACGAGGCCCTAGAGGAACTCATTGCCTTCGCCCAGCGCCGAGTTGAGTCCGGCGGAGCCCGGATCAAGATTCGCTTGGTCAAAGGTGCCAATCTCGCCATGGAGCACGCCGAGGCGCAGTTACACGGCTGGACTCCCGCACCCTTCGCGACGAAAGCGGATGTGGACGCGAGCTACCTGCGACTGGTGGACATCATTTTGCGACCCGAGCACGCGGAAGCGGTACGCGTGGGCGTCGCGAGCCATAACCTCTTCGACCTCTCGTGGGCGCTCGACGTGGCGCGCGCGCGAGGCGTGACGGATCAGTTGGACATCGAGATGCTCGAGGGGATGGCCAACGCCGAGGCGCTGGCTCTCGTCAAGGGCGGACACCCCGTGTTGCTCTACGCGCCCGTGACCCGTCACGACGATTTTGCCGCCGCGGTGGCGTACCTGGTTCGTCGTCTCGACGAGAATACGTCGGACGAGAACTACCTGAAGGCGGCTTTTTATATCGCTCGCGACCCCCGTGTCTTCGCCGAGCAGCAGCGGAGGTTCCTCGATTCGGTGACTCAACGTCACCAGGTGGTGACGTCGTCGCGGCGTCACGGCGCGGAGCCGCGGCGGGGATCGGACCGCTTCGACAACGCCACCGACGGTGATCCCACCGACCCGACCTACGTGAGCGATGTCGCTCGATCCCTCCAAGAGGTGCGGAGTCTGTCCCTACGCCAGATTCCGCTCGTCATCAATGGTGCCGACGTCGCGGGTGAGCAGTTCGAGGACGGTCGTGATCCCAGCGACAACGGCGCCGTGTGGTATCGCTACGCCGTGGCGACGGAAGATCACGTCGACGCTGCGGTGCGGAGTGCTCGGGCGGCACTCGCCGACTGGGGGGCTCAGAGCGTCGCGGATCGGCGCGCCGTCCTTCACCGGGCGGCGCAGGTGATGGAGGATCATCGCGCCATGACGATCGCGGTCATGGCGCGTGACGCGGGCAAGACGGTGAGCGAGGCGGACCCCGAGGTCAGCGAGGGGATCGACTTCGCGCGCTTCTACTCCTCACGCAATGACGACTTGGCGGATTCGCTGCCACTGGGGGTCGTGGTGGTGGTACCGCCGTGGAATTTCCCCTATGCCATCCCCGTGGGCGGCGTCTGCGCCGCGCTCAGTGCGGGCAACGTGGTCATCCTCAAGCCGGCGCCCGAAGCGGTGGCCACGGCCTACGAGTTGGTGCAGCAGCTCTGGGCCGGTGGCGTGCCGCGTGACGTCCTCCAGTTCGTGCCCACTCGAGATGACGATACGGGGCGACGCCTGGTCACCCACGACGGTGTCGACGCCGTTATCCTCACGGGCTCCTTCGATACCGCTCGGCTCTTTACGTCGTGGAAGCCCGATATCACTCTGCTGGCCGAGACCAGCGGCAAGAACGCCATCGTGATTTCGTCCTACGCGGACATCGACCTGGCGGTCAAGGACCTCGTGCAATCAGCCTTTGGTCACGCGGGCCAGAAGTGCAGCGCCGCGAGCCTGGCCATCGTGGACCAGACGATCTACGAGAATCCGGCCTTCTTTCGTCAGTTGAGCGACGCGGTGCAGAGTCTGGTGGTGGGTCCGAGCTACGACCTAGCGACCACGGTGGGACCCATCATCCGTGGCGCGGAGCCGATGCTGGCGCGCGCCTTGGCGCAACTCGATCCGGGGGAGTCGTGGTTGGTCCAGCCCGAGGCGATTGACGAGGCTCGCCTGCAATGGCGACCGGGCGTCAAGATCGGTGTCAAACCTGGATCGTGGAGTCACCAGCACGAATGGTTCGGACCGGTGTTGGCGGTGATGCCCGCACCCGATTTCGCCACGGCGGTGCGTTGGCAGAACGACGTCCCCTTCGGTTTGACGGCCGGGCTGCAGTCCCTCGACGAAGTTGAGTGCCAGTACTGGATTGACCACGTCGAAGCGGGCAACGTCTATCTGAATCGAGGAGTGACCGGTGCCGTCGTGAATCGACAGCCTTTCGGTGGCTGGAAGCGCAGCAGCGTGGGCCCCACCGCCAAGGCTGGCGGGAGGAATTACGTCAATTGCCTGAGGCGTTGGCCCCGTGTCACCGACGCGGACGCGGCGCTGAGCGACCTGACGACGTGGTGGCAGACAATCGGATCCCGAGCTCTGGATGAATCAGGGCTGAGCGTGGAGGTGAACGTCCAACGGTACCGACATTCGCTGGCGCCAATCGTCGTGAGGATCGACGAGGGCTTCGCTGCTCGCGACGCGCACTTCGTCACCGGAATCGCACGCATTACCGGAGCGCCAATCACGTTCAGCGCGGACAACCACGTAGTGGGTGTCGCGAACGCGACGCGCGAAAGCGTCGAGGGACTGGTTGCTCGCAGTGCGAAGATGGGCAGGGTGCGCTGGCTGAGCGGTGAGTCAGCCCCCGTCACCGCGTTACTGGACAATGGTGTGTCGATCGACCGTCGACCCCTGGCTCAATCGGGTGCGATCGAGGGTCCCCGATGGCTCCTGGAGCAGAGCGTCGCGATGACCTGGCATCGCTACGGCAACGTGAAAGCCGGTCCCAAGCCTCGTGCCATGGGACTGGGCAGTGGTGCGACCCGGTCAGGAAGTGGGGATAGTACACAGTGACCTCGCCGGGGCGTGAAACGTCCACGTGATTCGCACCGGTCGTGAAGGTTCGACGGTCATCTTGAACCAGCCACGCGCCTGAATGGTGGGATTCGGGTGTACGTAGTGACACGACATTCCTGAAGTGTTGCGGGCACCTCGTCGAGCGGCTCACGGGCGAGAGTGGAAACCCTGATTCGGGAACCTTTCGCATTATCTGGGCAGAAATGTCGTGCAAGACACTAGGTTGACTATAAGTCAGTCCAGACGTTGCGCTTTCTGTGGTTTCCCAAAGTGGGATTCAAACGAAAGTGAGCAACGAATGAAGAATCATCACGCTAATCCCGGTGGTCGCCGGATGCATCGATCAGGGTTGTACTGGTTCGGAACACTGGCAGCCGCCTCGTCGCTGTTGGCAGCCGGTCTGTCCCTCGGCGCCAGTTCTTCGGCCTCAGCGTCGACGACGGGCTCCCCGTCGGGCGCGAGTCGGAGCCCCTTAGTGACTCAGGTCGCGCAGGCTACGCTCACGCTCACCTCCACCAGTGGCACGGTGGGGACTCCACTCGTTCTCACCTCGAGTGGTGGCTCGGGCACTGGTGTCGTCACGTACGCCCTCGATAGTTCTGGCACGGCGGGCTGTTTGATCTCCTACGGCAAATTGGACGCGACACGGGCGGGCACGTGCACGCTCACCGTCACCAAGGCGGCGGACGCCACGTATCTGGTCGCTCATTCGCCGGTCACGACCGTGACGTTCGCGCCCGCACCCCTCAAGGTGCAGGCGGCCCTCATGCTGACTTCCCGCAGTGGCACGGTGGGCACTTCACTCGTTCTCACCTCGAGTGGTGGCTCGGGCACTGGTGTCGTGACCTACGTCATCAATAGTTCCGGTACGGCGGGATGCGTGATTCGCTACGGCAAATTGGACGCGACACGGGCGGGCACGTGCAGGCTCACCGCCACCAAAGCGGCGGACGCCACGTACCTGGTCGCACATTCACCGACCACGACCGTGACGTTCGCGGCCACGCCTCTCAAGGTGCAGGCCGCTCTTACGCTCACCTCCACCAGTGGCACGTCGGGCACCGCCCTCGCGCTCACCTCGAGTGGTGGTTCGGGCACTGGGGTCGTGACCTACGCCGTCACCAACGCCGGTTCGGCCGCTTGCTGGATCACCGGTAGCCAACTGCACGCGACTCACGGGGGCGCTTGCATCGTCACCGCCACCAAGGCGGCGGATACTCAGTTCTCAGCCGTGAGCTCGTCCGCGACGAAAGTGACCTTCATGGCCGCCGTCGTCACCACACGGTTGACGTGCCGCGGAGAGTACGGATTGGTCCGAATTGGCAAAACGGTCGTTATCTCGATCTTCGGCACCCACTTCTACAGCAAGCCCACGATTCGCAGTAACCAGTTCGGGACCAATGCGGTCGTCATTCACGATCACGGTACTGAACTTGATGTTCAGGTGAACTTGGTGGGAGGATCAAAGATGGGGAAGTACGTCTTTACCGTCATCTTGGCCAACAAGAACGCCTGCAACGTGCAGTACTTGGTTAGGTAGCACTACCTTGGAGACTGCTACGCGTGGAACTGACTATCAGCGAAACGTGTAGCAGTCTCGACGGGGGCTAGGAAGAAACTGCGGCCCCAACCGACGACGCTGAGAGTGTTCGAACCTCGACGATCGCGTTGTCGAATCCTTCTGGTGCAAACCCGCGCATCTGACGGCGATACTACGGTGATTCGGCGAGAAATGCCGCACCCGTGTCGAAAGTCGCTCCGATATCGCCGCCACGAAGTTCGGGTATGGCGCGAAGGGATTCCAGACCGGCGAGGACCGCCGACTTGGTCACCTCGCGTGAGCCCATGAGGTCCACCAACCAGGACAAGTAATCGGTGAACACCGCGGTGTCATCAACGTACAGTGCGGCCGCAACAAATCGGACCATATAGGCCAGATTCTCCTTCGCCCGTTCAGCCTCGCGTGACGTGTAGCGCGCGAATGTCCCCACCCGCGTCGACGCGTCGTGGAACGCGCGAGCCGCGAATTCGCTGGCGCGGGTGTCGAGGGTGGCCAGGCGTTCATTGGACCGGGTTTGCCCTAGTGCCAGGGGCGGCGCCGCGACCTCCCACGTCGCGAGTATCTCGAGGGCCCGTGTCACGTCCGGCGCGTAGGCGTCGGCACCGACGCGCATCGCCCATTCGGGGTGCTCGGCGAAGGCCCGCCCGCCCGCGATGACGGGGATATCGAAGGAGTGAGCGGCGTCGGCGAGTTCCGTCACGCCAGTAAAGAAGAGGGGCATGGCGCAGGACACCGCGAGCGCGTTGGGACGATGTTTCACGAGGTAGCGACTGACGTCCGCGGCGGGCGTCGACGCGCCGAGGAAGGTGGTCGCGACGCCACTCGCGTGTAGTCCCTCCGCGAACATGTGTCCCGCGATCGAGTGCCAGTCGCCGGGCGCGCACGCCACGACGACCGAGCCGTGGACGTCGGGCATCGGTAATTCGGAGGCGAGCGCGTAGAGGGCGGTCTCGGCGACGTTGGACGCGAGATGCTCGTCAGCCACGCCGAGTTCGCCCCGCTGCCAGCGTGCACCGACCTCGCGTTGGGCGGGCGCGAGGACCCCGTCGATGATGCTCACTTTCGACCAGCCGGTGTCGAGGAGTTGGATCGCGAACCCGACGGCCTCGCGGGTGTCACCGGATACCGCTTGTTCGATGAACTGATTGACATTGCTCTGGTCGCCCACGTGAATCATCCCTCGACAATTCGATACGACCGAACGGGTGAGTGGAGTTGACCCTCGAGAATCGGGCGCAGCGACAACCGATAGTCGTTGGACCGCACGCACGCCTCGAAGTTCTCTAGCGACGCCCACCACGAGACCACCTCGACCCGTGTCGGGTCGGTCGTATCGGCCCACACTTCCACGCCAGTGCAACCGGGCCAGTGCTCCACCCCACCGATGCAGTCCTTGACCAGCTGATTGATGTTGGCCGGGTCCCCCACTGGTGTGGCGTTCTGACTCACGACGACGTAGCGGGCCGTCGTCGGTTCGTGGTGCTCGACCCGGTGAGCGTCATCGGTCACGACGTCCGACGCCCACCGCCAACAATCGCGGCCTTCGGATTTGGCTCGGTAGAGCGCGCGGTCCGCCGCGGCGACACTCGCCGTCGGGTCGTCGTGAACAATGTCTATCCCCGCGCTGAAACTAACGCCGTAGGGGCGTGCGTGCACCCAGGTCTCGCGTAATCGATGGAGGAATGCCTCGGGGTCCTTGGCGTCGGAGAGGATGGCAACGAATTCCTCGCCGCCGTAGCGGCCCACGAAGTCACGCTCGCGCACGCACCCTCGCATCGCCGCACCGAACTGGCGCAAGGTTTCGTCACCGCCCACGTGACCGAAGGTGTCGTTGACGCTTTTGAAGTGGTCGAGGTCGATCATGATCACCGTGTCGCCGTCGCGCAGTCGGCTGAGGACCCGGGTGACCATGCGCCGATTGGCCAATCCGGTCAGGCTGTCGGTGGAGGCATCCACGCTGAATCGATGGGCCTCGGAGTAGACCTCGAGCGCGCGGCGTGCGTCGAGGGCGAAGGAAGGCAAGTGACGTTGCAAGAGCGTGGCGGCGAAGCTAGCGAGCGGCGCGCTCGGTAGCAGGGGGACCCCCTGGCCGAAGGACAGGTCGATCGGCAGGGTTTCACCCTGGAGATCATTGGCCGGCACCACGGTTCCGCCCAACGCACGTACCAGGTCGATGGCAACGGTGCTGGCGTCGTGGGCCGAGGTCGCCCACAGCAGGGCCCGAGTCGCGTCCAACACGGCGACCGGAACGTCGAGGTGTGCGACGTCTGCTGATTCGTCGTAACTCATTAGCCGAGCCAGCCTCGCATTCTTCGTCAAAGGACATTCATTCAGGCGCTCTTGCCTCATCCTATTGACACGTCGTCCCACCGCGGCAGTCTGAAGTCCACAATGCCCAGCATGATCGCGCCCACACAGAGACGACGTTGAGGAGCGACGCTCTCACCAATCGGTCGCCGCTCGTCATCAGGGACCTTCGAGTTCACAGTCAAGCGAACCCGCAGCAGTGGCAAACAGCGCCACTGTATTGGTGGGTCGCATATTCATCGAGACGAACGAAGAGAATCAGTGGTTAGCCGACGCGGACATCCTTCAGTGGGTCACGGTTGGTCGACGCCACCGAGTCTTTGCGGCACCGGAGACCATCACTGCATTTAGTGTCCTAGAACGCCTACTCGCTAGTCCCCGACGGCGACTCTCGGACGAGTGAGTTGGTGAGGACAGTTCCACGCAGAACTTGTGCGGTCCGGTGCCGCATCGTGATTCAATCAACAAGGTTGCGGAGCTTCACAATGGGATCAACCGAGAGTCGATTCGAATGCCCTCTGAAGTTCGATGGCGTATAAGACTTGGTCATCGAATAGTCCTGCCGAGCAAAGAAGCAGTCCCGGTGCAGGGATGATCGACCACGTTCCTTCGACCAGTACGACGGTGACCTTGGCTCTCAACTTGTCGCCATCCGATCGTCGATTCGCGAGTACTCGCTGGACCACCGATTCTGTCCGCGAGTGATGGATGGCCGGGCTATACGTGCTCCACGGGTCACCGAGTGGCCAGTGGCGTTGTGCCGCCACTTGCAAAGGGTGACAACTCGCCAAACTTTGGAATCTCGGTGGATCAAAGACCTTCATCAGCGCGAAGTAGTCAGCGTCGCGACGATCATCCCGTTCCAGTCTTTGCTGAGGCTTCGCCAGATTAACTACCTCCTCCCTGTGCACATATCTTCGCCACCACGAAGTCCATGCGACGGTCAGATCGGCTACTTCAAGTGGATTGAGTTTCAGATCTAGTTTCTCCACACCCGTGATGAGGGGTGGTGGAATTTCAGCTCCGACTGGCGATAGAGCACACGCCGCACGGACGCAGAGAATGAGGTGTGCTGAATCGCCGCCATCGACCTCGATGCTCCACGACGGCGTCTCGATACTCTGCATTCTCGAAATATACCGTCGGGAGAAAAATCCATTTGACATATCACTCGTCGGCGGCCACACGTTCGGACGCTCGATGTATCGCTGTGGGCAGTGGCGAGAACGTTGATTCGGTTTACGTGTCTCGCGCGGGATGTGACAACGGAATGAACGGTGTAACGCGGACGTGCTCGACGCCTAATTGGCGTGTCACTATCGGTGCAGTCGCGAAGTACTCACGGCGTCAGCACTGTCGATCATTGCGAGGTTCAAGCAATTGGTGAAAGGGTGCCAATGGTGGAGTCCCGGGAGATCCCGACCGTCGGGGTGACACTCGAAAACTGAACGCACCTACTCATTGGCCGCTATTCGCACGATGCCGAAGTGGGAGAGAATGTATCGACATGCGTGAACCGTTAATGCGCTAGCCAGACACTCGACGCGAATTCTCCTCGGGGGCCACTTTGCGCAACAGCGACGCAACGACTGGCACTCAAACATGCGGCGGCAGTCAGACCCATGCCAAGAGTGGAACCCATGCCGGTCACGTGTCCGGCGACCACGACGGTCGTCCCGTCGACTAGGTCAGCGCGTCCTTCGACGAGAATCCAGCACGAGGTGGAGCTTGGGCAGGTCGTCGTGGTCGGAACACCCTGCGAGAGGAGCCCGTCGAAGGTGGTGGTGACCCGACGCCACGCTCCACCGTTCCACGACAGGACGAGTGGATCTCGTCCAATGCCACCGACCGCCAAGCACTTCGAGGGCGTCGGACAAGCGACACCGGTCAATTGACTTTGGGGACCCACACTGGGGCTCGCGACCACCGACGCCGACGTTGGCCCCACGTGCTCGACGAGCGAGGGGGCGGGAGGTGTCAGGCTGTGCGCAAGCCCGACCGCCCAGCAATTCACTGTGCTCACGCACGACACCGCGTCGAGGAATGCGCCACCCGGATTGGCCGAAGGCACCACGCGCCAACGCCCCTGCGCGAGACGTTCGACCAACGGCGCGGCACTGTTTGTGCCAGCGTTGGTGATGCCCACGGCGACGCAGTTGTTGACCGCCGGGCAACTCACGCCCGTCAGCGCAGTGGCGTCGCCTCCGGCAGGTGGAACAGGGGATCCGATCTGCCGCCACAGCCCCCCGGTCAATTCTTCGATGAGGGGAAGATGCTGTTGGTGGATGAATTCGCCCACGGCGACACAAAAACCCGCGCTAGCGCAACTCACGGACTGAAGAAAACCTTGGGACACCGCAGGTGCGGGTGCGGGGACCCAGGCATTGCCCGTGAGCCGTTCGATGATGCTGTGACCGGGATTCGCCGATCCAGGCAAACCCGCCCATCCCACGGAGTAGCATGTCGCCGCCCCCGCGCAAGCGACGCCAGTGAGGGTTCGCGGTCCCGAGCCAGACATGGGGATCGTGGGGAAGGCCGGTCCCACTGGTGCCCCTGGACTACCGGACATTACGCCGCCCGAAATGATCGGGGGAAAAGTCCGCGTCACTGCACCCGATGCGTTGCTAACGACAACGCGAAGGTCATATGCAGTCCCCGGAGTGAGGCTGCGTAGAACGATTGTCACGCTGGAGTTCGTCGGCGAGGCCGACACCCTGACGGGTTGGCTGGAGGCGCCGTAGGCCGTGGTGGTTCCGAAATCGACGACGACCGTCGTGGCTTCAGAATTGGTGAACAGGTTCACCGTGAGTTTGATGGTGGCGGACGAACTGGGAAGCACCCTCATCATGCTCACCAGTGGCGGGCCACTGGCGCCGGCCGGTTCGCCAGTCAGGGGAACCCCCACACTCGCCAAGGCGATCACCAAACCCACAAGCCACCGTCGCATCACGTCCCCCTGTGACACGGACGACGCCGACGAGCGCCGTTCAACGGCCAGCATATCGAGTACGTGTACGCCGTGCTATCCCCTGGTGATTGATATCCCCGCGCGCTTCGTGTCCGCTCCCATCGTGGTGTATCAGCCATGAAAGGAGCGCCTCTGTTCGTCGGCGTGATAGCCATCAACCCCCACGAAGTGGAGCGAGGCAGTGAATGGGAAACGTTCAGGAATAGGGTTGCTCACGAGCACTAGTTGACTCAGGATGCACCCACGTGGCGCTGCATTGGAGCAACGCGGAGCGGCGGCTTCAACCGGTGAGCCAACTCGAAGGAGCTTCGTTGCGGGGCGATTCCGGCAACGTTGGCGTGAGAACGAGTAACCCAATTCTCTACGAAGGTCGATCACCGGGCGTACGGAACGAGCGTCATCTCCACCCGGGGCACGTCCATCTATCGGCAACAGATGTCGTGCACACGATTGATGGAACGTGATCAGATTCTCGTCGTCTGTTCCGGCCCGGAACTCCCTTCAGTATGACGTAGGGCTCGACCGCCCTCGCGTCGAAGAGTGTCGTCAGTCGGCGTTGTGATCTAACTCAGACTGCGCCAATCTATGACACCAGCAACTGTTGGCAGCGATCCCGAAAGGACGCTGTCCATCAATCGTTCGATGGACTCCCTCGTTGAACTTGAAACAGTGGCCAACTGCTCTAACGCCAAATGTCCCTCGCGCATTAGTTGTAGCGTGCTGCGAATTCGAGAGGGGGTCCACCCCGAAACGAAGGACGCAGTCAGTTCGCGTTTTTGCATCAGCTCCATGCTCGCCCAGTTCTTCACACCATCGGGGGAGTGACCACTAAAAATGATCACGCCCGACTCGGTGGGCAATGCGTCCACGTAGTTTGCGAACGCTTCATCATTTTGCACGGTGTCGATGACGGCGACTGGTTGCCACGAGCGCACTGCATCCGTGCACGACCTGGAATCTACGGTGTTGATGGAGAAGTCAGCGAGGGGATGCATTCGAGCCCCGTGACGACCGACCAGCAGCACGTCGAAACCTCTGGCACGGGCGGCTAACGCACCCGACACACCAATGATTCCATCACCAAAGACAACGATTCGCTCCCCTCGGTCGTTGGGAAGTCGTGAGGCCGCGTTAAAGCCAACTTGCGCGGAGATGAAGAGAGATGCGCGCTTCGCGTCAATCCCGGTTGCGTCGTAGACCTCGTCGCAGGGAGATATGGCGAGTGAGCAGTGCCCACCCCAGGCGGGGGATGCCTCGACAATTCCCGAGGACGTAGTCGCAACAACCTCTTGCCCGATCGAAAATTCACTTACTTGGCTTCCAATGGCCTCGACAATTCCCGATCGTTGGTATCCGGGAACAAGAGGAAAACTCAAATCCATCCAGGTGAATTTGCCTTGCATCACCCACTTGTCTGTACCGGTGCTCACACCAGAGAAGAGAGTTCGAATCAAAACGTCGCGCGGACCCAAATCTGCCAAGTTAACTTCTTCGATTTGCAGTTTTCCTGGTGCCGTGACCGTAACTGCCAGAGATTGCTGATCCATTCGTTAGGCCCCAATTCGATTGTCCGTTGTCGCTATCCGACTCTCACGCTGGATCCATCTTGGCATCGAGAACTTCGATTGGCCGTTCAGGTAGGCCGCCGTCGAAGGTGGAGGGTCCGGCGGACCGTCAAAAGTTCAAGAGATGGAAGCCACTGAGCAAGTCGGCGAGTCGCTTCAAAGTCGCAAACTCCTGCAGTGACGCACGTGCTCCCCGGGCTCTGTGGGAGGAGGTCGTGGCAAAAAATCAGAAACTCGAGGGAGGCAAAGAGGAAGCGTAGCGAGCGAAACCGCGGAGGTCGCTACCCAAAGAAAGACGCAGTCGGGACTCCCTGGGGAGCGTCCTGCGCAAGTTATTGAGAAATCATCTCCGTCACGTGAACCTGTTCGGGTCAAAATCACGGCAATGAATTTCGAACGTGCCGGCGCCAATGTGTCGGCAGCAGGAACGTGAAAACAAGTGTCGGTGTGAGGCTCACCGGACAATCCGCTTCGCGTGGACGACAGACAACGGCGCCGAAGGTTATGGGCGTCGGCGCCGTTGTCTGTTACGTGGAGTCCTGAGGTAGCACTAGGTTGATCGGAGGACGCCTACCGCGAACTATGCAGCATGTTCGAGCTCCTTAACCTGGGGTTCGATGCGAAAGGCCTCGAGTCTCGTTACGGCCACCTCGTTGCTTTCGACGCGGTCCTGGTGCTTCATCCCAACGACCAGGGGCACGATCGCGATCGCAATTGCGACGATGGCGATTGGAATATTCAGTAGGACAATGTTCATTTTTGTCTTCGTTGGTGTGTCCGTCACATCAACTTTCCTCCTCGCAACATTTCTATCGACAACAAGTTATGGAAAGGCAATGTGAGAGTCATTGCTCAGACATTTCTCGGTCAAGATTTCATAAGAGAAGTCTGGGAATTATCGGTGAGTCAACTGCGTTCGTATTTCGTTGCCGCTCTCAATAGGCTGGGGCGATGCCGAACGTGCGAGTCCTCATTGTTGACGATGAGAGCCTGTTGCGCGCCTTGGTGAGGCCGTATCTAGAAGCCGACGGTTACGACGTTGTCGAGGCGGACAGTGGCCCGGCTGCTCTCGTCGTGATTGAGAATGACAGCGTCGACCTAGCGATTATCGATGTCATGCTTCCCGGCTTCGACGGCATCGAATTGGTGAAGAAGGTCCGAGAGTCACATGATTTCCCTATCATCCTTTTGACGGCGCGACGCGAAGAAGGCGAGCGTATCGCTGGACTTCGACTCGGTGCCGATGACTACGTCACGAAGCCATTTTCCGTTCCAGAACTCGTTGCACGAGTGGCGGCCAATCTTCGTCGCACGCAGTCCGTGACGGGCGACATCGATGACGCTCTCATCATCGGGGATATCGAGATCCGGGTGGCCGCCCGGACGGTTCGGGTTAAGGGCGGCGACGTAGATTTGACTCGCCGTGAATTTGATTTGCTGCTCGCATTGGTTCATCACCGCAATCGGGTGATTTCACGAAGCGACCTACTGAACGAAGCGTGGCCGAGTGCCTATTTCGTCGAGAAGACGATTGACGTCCACATCGCGGGGCTTCGAAAGAAATTGGGGGATTCTCTCAAGGTGAGTTCCGTGAGAGGTGTTGGCTATCGTCTCGAAGTCTCATGATGATGCGATGGCGATCTCCCATTAGTTCGAGGGCGATTGTCGTGGGAGTTTCTTCCACGATCGCGGCGTTGTTGGTGACTTTCGCCATTGCCGGGACAATCGGATCGAGTCGAAGTGCGCAGGATCAGCGCACCGAAAATGCTGCGATGATCGAACTGTTGGCGAGTTCAGTTTCCGGCGGTTCACTCGCGAATATTGGCCAGTACCGCGGACTCTTGGCGGCTGAGAGACAGCGAGCTGTCGTCACCATCAACGGCCAATCGACGATCTTCGGTGATCCTCTCCAAGGGGAACGTCATCTCTTGACGGTGTCAGTTCCGATCAAGGGTGGGTCGATTACATTGGCCAGTCCGGTCGCTAAGAGTTTTGACCCGCCTTTTGAGATAGTTCTCCTCACCCTTGGCGTGCTTCTCGTCGTTCTCGGTAGCGTCTTCCTCGCCAATCGGACGGCAAATCGACAGACGAGGCTTCGGGTCGAGGACGCCGTGAGAGCAGCCGAACGGGTGTCGATGGGCGATTTCACCGCTCGAATCGGCTCGGGTGGTCCGGAACCCATCGTTCGTCTCGGCTCGGCGTTTGACGCCATGGCGGCGAGACTCGAGTCAATTGATCGCGAACAGCGCGAATTCCTGGCGGATTTGGCTCACGAGATTGCCACACCGATTCAAGCACTGTCGGGCTTCTCGCAAGCGGTGATCGACGGAACCATTCCTACAGATACGGCGCAAGCAGCGATCGAGAGTCAGACCGCCAGGTTGTCGGAGCTTCTGGACGAGCTCACGCAACTTCGCAGTCTCGACGCTCCGGGCGAGAGCCATGTGAGCGAAGTGGACCTTGAAGCGTTGACCAATTCCCTCTACGTTGAATTCAAACCAATAGCCACCGCCGCTGGGATCGATATGCAATTCCGTGGAGAGAGCGTCACCTTGTTGACCGAGCAGAATTTGGTGGAGACCGTGTTGCGGAACTTCATCACGAACGCACTGAGGTACACGCCGCGCGGAAAGCAGATCATCATCGGCTGCAAAGTTATCCATCAGAGGGCCGTCCTGTCGGTGACGGACACTGGCCTTGGAATAGCGGCTGAACATCAACAGCGGATCTTCGATCGATTCTTTCGCACCACTGAAGCGCGTGACCGCATTAGCGGAGGAACGGGTCTGGGATTGACCATTGCGCGTAGGGCGGCACATAGTCTCGGAGGTCACATTGAGTTGGAAAGTGAACTCGACCAAGGTAGCGACTTTCGACTCGTGTTACCCCTGATCTGATCTGATTTCATCGCATTGACGAGGTACTCAGCACAGATCGCAGTCCAACACATCCAGTTCGATGGTCAGACGGAATTTTTGAGTGGATGGTCCCGACGAATCATTGAACGACCCATCCGGCAGGTGCATTCCTGTCGTGTTGGCGTGAAGTGAAAGTCTCACGTATTCGCTATGGCTCTAAATGGTTCCCGTCGCAAGTTGAAGGAGGAGGCTGGCAAGAGTTACTACTACCCAGAGGATTGCGCCGAGTGCGAGCGGTCGAATTCCTGCGCGGCGTATGTCGCGCAGGCGCGTAGAGAGCCCTATGGCGGCGAGTGCAATAGCAATGAATATTTGTGCCACGTTGGCCAGGTCGTGGCTCACGGTGTGAGAGAAGATCCCAGCACTGTTCAAAAGAACAGCACCGACAAACCAAGCGATGAACCATGGGAAGATCTTGACGAGTCGAGCTGGTGTGAAAATTTGCCCGACTCGATTCTCGCGTTGTCCTTCCTGCCGGGTCTTCCAAAATGCCAGACCTAGGGCAATCGGAATGATCATGAGCGTACGAGAAAGCTTGACGATGATCGCGTACGACGAGGCGGCGTGACCGTAGACCGAGGATGTCGCGACCACCGAGGAGACGTCATTGACAGCTGTCCCCGCGAAGAGACCGAAAGAGTGCTGTGAGAGATGGAGCGCGTGACCCAGCAGGGGGAACGTCAGTACGGCGACGACGTTGAAGGTGAAGATAGTGGCCACCGCGTAGGCGACGTCTTGCTCTGGTGCTTCGATGATGGCGTCGGTGGCCGCGATCGCCGACGCACCACAAATGGCCGTGCCCACGCCAATCAAGGTGCGCACGTCACCGACGACTCCGAGGCTGCGTCCAACGAACCACGCCGCGCCAAGAGCGATGACGAGGGTACCCAAAAGTACCGGTAAGGAAGATACTCCCGTGGAAGTGACCTCGTGGAGAGAAAGTCCGGTGCCGAGCAGGACAATTGAAATTTGCAAAACCCGCTTGCTGGCAACATGAAGGCCAGGACGCAGGGATGAGCTGGCGGGACGAGCGAGAGCGACCAGAATCCCGATGATGATTGCAATGACGGGAGCCCCGACAATTGGGAGGAGATGCGCGATTCCGGTCGCCGCCACGCCGATGACTGTGGCGAGAGATAGTCCTGGTAGCGCTCGGAGCGTCGAGCGCGCCACGTTCTTCGAAAATGGCGTGGAGCTCGGCGCGCGATCCTTGTCTGATTGGGTGGTCACACGTCCTCCTCTCTCTTCCAAGTCTTCAGGGGCGATTGACGAGTGACTAGTGCGGAATTTGAGTATCGCTATAAACTGCGATTATGACCGTTGCCCAGTCCCGGCCGGACATCGCGGCCCTGGAACTGCTGGTGAGCGTGGCCCATACAGGCTCTATTCGACAGGCGGCGATGCGTCATCACATCAGCCAACCGGCGGCGAGTGTTCGCATTCGTGAACTCGAACGGGTGCTCGGCCTTCGCCTCCTCGAGCGCGCGACGACGGGCGCACGATTGACGTCGGACGGTCTCGCCATCGTCGGATGGGCCGAACAGGTTCTCAGCGCCATGCGGATGCTCAATAGTGGTGCGCAAGCACTTCGCCTCGACCAGAATTCACAGCTGCGACTCGCGGCGAGTTTGACCGTGGCGGAGTATCTTCTGCCGGGCTGGCTCGCCCCCCTCTACGCCTCAATCCCCGCGGCGGTCTCCCTGCGCATGGCGAACTCCGACGAGGTCGCAGAACTCTTCGTGCGCGACGAGGTCGACCTGGGCTTCGTTGAGGGACCATCATTACCCAGTGGCCTCCAGGGTCGCAGCGTGTACCGTGATGAGCTGGTGGTGGTGGTCGCGCCACAACACCCGTGGGCGCGTCGGCGGACACCGCTGAGTGTTTCGATGATCGCGAATTCTCCGCTGGTTAGCCGCGAAGTGGGATCGGGGACCCGCCAAGTGCTCGAAGTGGCATTGGCCGAATACGGTCGGCAGCCTCTCATCGCCGTCGAGTTCAGTTCGACGACGGCGATCAAGGCTGCGGTGGCGGCTGGACTCGGCCCAGCGGTCTTAAGCAAGCTCGCAGTGAGTGCCGAATTGGTCGATCGCCGACTCGTCGCGATCGAGTGTCCTGATTTGCACCTCACTCGATCGATTCGCGCGGTGTGGCGGACGCGAACGACACTGAGTCCTCTGGCCAAGGAATTGCTCTCCAGGATCACTCCGCCAGATTGAGGTAGGGCCTTTCCCTGCGCTGTTCGTCGGCAAGCTGCGCCGTCTTCTTGTCCTACCTCCCTTTAGGAGCCAACATACAATCTCAGCCCTTGGCTCGCCCTTACCGAGACAGAAGCGCCAATACTTTGTTTGAGGGGCCGCGTCCTCGGGGCGTCGGAGCACACGGCAACTATGTTCGATAGCCCCAACGAAAGTGCGCCACATGGCCGAGATTGCCGTACGGACCCCCTTCTTTAGATCCGACAGCATTCATTCACCGTGAATGGAATTCACGAGCGTCGCAGTAGCTCGCATTGCACCAACTGGTCGGCGACGTACTTCTCAACGTGAATTGCATAGTGAGACTGGCGCCGCGTTGATTCAATCAGGGAGCACTCCCACCGCGCAAGCGAGCCGTCGATTCACGAAGTTCGGTAATTGATCGCCTCGTCGCGCACAGAGTGACTTTCTTTGGGGCAGGGGGTGGTGATGGGAGAAACTGGAAGGATAGTTAGGATGACTGGAGAATGGGCGCACAGTCTTTGATCAATCGGGAATTGGCGCGGGTACGACTGGACTGGACACCACTCGATGAGCCGGCATCGCCTGTTCGTATGGCGCTCGCATCGATATTCTCTATTGTTGGCGCGCTCGCGGCCAACGTAGGCCTCGTGAGAATGGCCACGACTGCATTTCCGTCCATTAAGGATTACTCGCACTTTCACTTCATCGACTACGGGTCACTGACGGTGCTCGGGGTCGTCGGCGCGTGCGTCGCGTGGCTCGTGGTGAGTCGAATCTCGTCGTCGCCGCGCTGGTTCTTTGTGCGACTCACCATCGTGGTGACGGTCCTGCTCCTGTCTCCCGACGTGTGGCTTCTTGAAGGGCACCAACCGGTAGAAGCTGTTCTGACGCTTGTGTCCATGCACATCGTGATCGCCCTATTGACTTACAACATCTTGGTGCGTGGCGCACCGGTGCGTGCGCGCGCGTACACCAATGGGGAGGTGCCCGCACCGACCCTCGCGATGGTCTCATCCGCCAGTACAAACCAAGTACGCGCTGACACTCCCGATGCTCGGTTCGATGCGGGGTTCAGTCCTCGTACGTGGCTGGCCATGACAATCTCGGTCGGTATTGAATTTGCGGTAGGGGTGGGTGAGTTCTTCTTTGTGCCCTTTAACCGGCCGAACGGTTACCTCCCTGGGCAGGGTGAAGCGATTTCCCTCGTTCACGCTTTGGTCGGGGGATTCCTTGGATTCGGCGCGACCGCGATTGTGCTCCTCGTCACACGCGAGGATCGCTTGGCTCGGATTGGGGCGATCGGGGGATTTATCGGAGTGGTGATTGGTGCCGCCGGTGGAACTATCTACTATTACCACTCGCTCCGGCTGGCGGGTCTCGGACTGATGTTCGTGGGCGCGTCAGTGGCGTTCTTTGCTTATTTGACCCCCCTCGTCGGAAACTCAACGCATGAAACAGATTCCACTAAGTAGCGAGTAAGGGAACTGACCGCTTTCAACTGATCTGACGTAGAGAGGATTGCCGCCTTGAGTACGTTTGCCGAGGGTGAGAAGGGGGCCCTATCAGAGTGGCTGACACACCTCGCCTGATCCTCGTGAACTGAGTCAAGTTGGCGAGGTCTTCCATGGTCAACCTTTCTACGGCCATTCATTCGTTGGAATAACGACGAGTGAAGGACCGTCGAGCGTGGTGAGTAGTAATTCCTGAAATGTTGAGCTGAGGCTGTGCTGGAAACTACTGAATGTCTCGAAAACCGGCTCTTCGGATTTCAACGGGGAGTGATGGTGGTGAGTAGATCCCAGTTGGGCTTGCCGGCGTAGAGAAGAACACGGATTCGGTAATTGCGAAACCGTCGAAATCCAAAAGCTCCACGCTTCACCCGTTTGAGTAAATTGTTGACGCCCTCGGTAGGTCCGTTCGAAAAATGGGCCTGATGCCAGGCGATGATCTGGTCACGCCAGCGCTTGAGTGTCCGCCCGAGTGAACGTACTTCGACGGGCCAGGAGGGATTGTTCATGTCACGGATCAACTCGTCGATGAACACGCCGGCGAGCTGGTGGTCCGGGACCGCGTAGAGTTCGCGCACTGCTTCCTTGGCGTTGTAGCAAGCGGTCACTTCGCCGCGAGGGTCGCCCGCTCTCAAGAGTCCCAGCACCTTCTCGTGGCTCTTCTCATCGAGTCGCTCGGCGGCCATGGTGAGTAGTCGCCTCGCGCGGTAGAGGGGGTCGAGTTTGCGACCGCGGTGACCGAACAGCTTGGTCTGCACACGCCGGCGGCACTCGTCGAGCTTGCTGTTGGCGAGTTTGATCACGTGAAATGGATCGGCGATCTGCGTCGCCCAGGGCAGCGTGTCGTTGAAGACCTTGCGGTAGGGGCCCGAGAGATCCAGGGTCACGTAGGCGACGTGAAAACGCCAGTCACAGGTTCGCTCTTGGATCCATTTGGTCGCTCCCTTGCTGTCTCGACCAGGCACGACGTCGAGCAACTGGCCGTGTTCGACGTCCACGATCTGGGTGGAGAAGTGCTGACGATGGTAGGGCCCTTCGCGCACGAAGAGCGTCTCGTCCAGACCCAGGGCTTTGACCAGACCGACGCGCTCGGTGTCGTCATCGACGAGTGCCTCACCGTAACGAAGGAGAGTGTCGTTCACGGTGTGCCAGTCACAGCCGAGCTCCTCGGCGATCTCGGTGACACTGCGCCCGTACTTGCCGATCTGCTTGGTCAGCCAGCGACCGGCCCGATCGGTGACGAGCAGACGGGGAAACGCAATGCGCGTGTCGACCTCGTTCCACGACCCCTTCGAACAGCCCACATCGGGACAGAAGAACCGCCGCTTGTGCCAGACCACGCGGGTCGGGCGTCCGTTCATGGGCAGGTCCACGAGCGAGACCGCGCGGCGGTCCTTCACGCGCGCCAGCACACCACACTCGGGACAACCGACAACCTCGCGCCGGCATTCGAAGTGAATCGTCACACGACCGCGATGCGTACCTTGCACGCCCTTGATGTCCACGTCGAGCAGGTCGACCAGGAGTTCGCACATGCGTGTAGGGTCTGTTTCCACGGGGGTCTCTTTCAATTCTGTCGGTCTTGAACTACCAACAGAATTGCAGAGCCCCCGCCTTTCGTTAGACCCTTGTCAAGAAAACGTTGTTACCCTTGGACCCCGCGCATATCCGAAGAGCCCGAAAACCCAACAAAGCCCTCGTAGTTCAGGGGATCGAGCATCAGTTTCCGAATCCGAAGAGTTCTATTGTGGCAAAGAATGGGAAACGTTGGGAAACGAGGCATTCCATAGCTTTGGCTCGCCAGTAACGCGGCCATATCGCAAAAGAATGGAGCAAGAGTGGAGCATCTGCGAACTTTTCTAGGTTCGATTGTTGACGTTGGCTAAATCTGAGTTCGTGCCCTCAGATACCTTCCTATTGAAGGGTTGGTTCCTTGCTCCTCTAGACGTGAGATACTGACCCAACGGACCTCATCTTTGATGTCCAATTCGGTCACGAGGTTCCCAAACAGGTTCGCGCCGCAAATGACGGCCGCGGAAAGCGATATGGCTCTTTGTCGTAATTCCTCGGGAACTCCTCGAAGTTCAGAGTCGCTGACGACTCTCCATTTGCCGTTGCGTTGCCTCGTGATGGCGAGGCGTATCGTCCCTGATGCTCGACGAGAGACGGCGAACCCCACGGCTGCAACGTCGGCCCGTCGAACCAAATCGCGAGTACTGCGCTGGCGCGGTCGCTTCACCAGGGGTTCCAACCTCGGTGTGGGATCCAGCGGTGCCACTGGTCGCGGTCATGGTTACGTCCGACGAGTCGGATCCATTCGCCTTCGACGAGACGTTCGACCGTCTGCTCGGACCGCACCACGCTGGCGGTGCGATCAAGTGGGGCCTCGACGGCAACGAGTAGTCGCACGGGTAGGTGCCAGGGTCCGCTGCCGGTCGCCACGGATTGCCACGGCAACCCAATCTTGAGGTCGGGCACGTCACCCGCGATGACGCCGAAGTCCCCGACAGGGTTGAGAATCGTCTTGTCGCCCGCCCCGAGGACCTCCGGTACGACGCTGGAGAAGTAGTAGGCCGCGTTGATCCATTGTGCGACCACCATCGGCGCCGCGAGAATCGATCGCAGGACGGTTCCCTCGGAGTCGCTCGTCGGGTCGTAGGAGTGGAGGAAGCTCTGGCCCTCGAGATCGGCGCCACGAAAGGACTTGCGCGGAGCCACGATGAATGCCGCGTGATTCGCGAGGCCCCACTCGGGACGGGTCTCGCCCCAATCACGAGCGCGGCGTTCCAGCTCGCGATGAATCGATCGACGCGACGCTGAAGAAGTGGCGAGCCGTTCGCGCGCGACCATCTCGCTGGCTATCGCGAGGACTTTCGTCAACTCGGGCGACACTCCAACTGACGTTGCGACCCTCTCTCTGGTGGTGTCGTGTTCGGCGGCGACGAACCGGGTAGTGGCGGGGATGGCGATACCCAGCCCTCGCAGTCCCTGACGTACGTCGTCGTCGTTCAAGACGTCGCAGAGGACCTTCGCATTGACGCCGCCCGCGTGGCCGGCGCAGGCTCCGCACTCGAGCCCGGCGAAGTGCGTGTTCGCCGTTGAATGCGAGCCGTGTCCGAGCATGAGTACTTCGGGTGCGAATCCCTGCGTCAGACCCATTCCACGCAGTGCTCCCGCGGCCAGGGTCAACTTGTCCGCTACGTCGAGCGTCCACGGTCCGTCATCGAAGCTGTCCGGAGTGCGGCGCCATGGTCCCACGGTGCGGTGCAGCATCTGGGGGACCCCTAACCAACCCGCACCCTCGGCCAGGGCGAACATCGCACCAGGCTCATGGGTGAGTTCAGCGAAGGTACCCGAAAGGGCGAGCCGACCGTCGACCACGGATCGTGCGGCCGTCCCACCGACGACGGTCGCACTGGGTTCAACGAGTACGGGGAGGGACTCGTAGGCTTCGACCTCACCAGAGGGTCGGATCACGGTGGGGATTCCGAAGAAGCCGGCGAACCCGAAGGTCTCAATCCGAGGGTTCTCTTCTAGTGCGCGACGTAGCGGCTCGGAACGCGCGTCGATACACGCCACCACCTGCCACTGGGGTGACACATTGGTCTCCCGCGTGGGGACGATCCTCGCCAGGACGCGCTCGTGCACGGCGCCTTCCAGGCGATGGAGCCGGTCGAGACCACCAGATTGCGCAACGTGACTCTCGTGTTGTTCCGGTGGTGTCGGGTTCCAGCCGTAGAGGTCCATGGCGGCCATATCTACTGCGAGGGAGATGGTCAGCAGTTCTCTTAACGAGAGGACCGCGCGGTGTCGTTGTCGCGACCACCGATCGTTCCACTTGGCCCAAGCCGACCAACCGGGAAGCCGCGAGAAGTGGCGTGAGAACTCTTCGACGACATCTCGCTCCTCCCAGTCCTCAAGTCCGCCGATCAGGTCATCGAGGGTCGATTCCTGTAGGGACGACGCGACCCGATGACGCAGTTGACGTGCTGCGCGGACCCAACTGGCGCGTTCCTTCAGTGACCGAATCGCCCGCGAGTTAATGTCATCATCGCCGCTGCCGTTGAGCAACGACTCGAGAATCGTCTGGGCGACGAGGTCTCGAGCGGACTGCGCAAGTCGGTCACCCACTCCTACGTGGCGTTCGAGCATCGTGGCCGGACGTGCGAGAGTCGCTTGACCTTCTCCAATGTCGTCAGTGGACTCGGTAGGTCCAAGAGTCATCCCCCGATTGACGGCTTCGTGCAGATGACTCGCACGAGGCCAGGGAGAGACGCCCAACTGACGACCCAACTCCGACGTCGCGGTGAAGAAGTCGTCGTCGAGCCGGTCGAGCAAGGGATTGACAGCCACCGAACGGTCGAGGGGCCAGTGAACCCCTACGTGAGATGACGCGTCGTCGATCAGGGCAGTCACGTCGAAGTTCTTCATGAGGGTACCGATACCCTCGGTCCGGGCGACCTCACGTCTACGGAATCGGCGAGGCGGCTCGACACCGAAGACTGGAAACGACGCCAGGCAGTGGAGCCGACCACCACCAGCACCAGCACGCCCAGCGACCACCACGGAGCTTGCCACTGGGCGGCGACGCGACTCAGGGCGAGGAGCCGACCCAACTCCGCAACAAACGCGCCGTACGTGAGGAGGGCGAGGGCCAGCCCACTCCATACGGTCACCACTGACTGGAGTGGAGTGGCGGATCTGGCCCACCAGACGACCATCGCCGCTGGTCCAAAGACGCCCATCAGGGCCGGTGCATCGCCACCCACGGACGCCCCCCAGGTCGCGGCGACGACGCCGAGCGTCAGCGCCGCGAGTGACCGAGCGCGGCGAGAGAGAACGGCACCGCGGGGCCGCCGACGGCGGAGTCGAGCGCGCTGGTCGATGGCTCCGCCGGCCGACATGAACCGTCCCGCCTTGTACAGACCGTGACCGACCGCGTGAGTGAAGGCGAGCAACGGGTACCCGAGCGCCATGGCCGTCAACATCAGTGACATTTGAGCGACCGTCGACGCCGCCAATTGGCCCTTGAGGTCGACGCGGGCGTGAATCCGGGGTGCGAGAGTTACCAGGACAACCAGACACGTCGCCGCGAGCATGAGCTCAAGTGGTATCGACGAACCAGCGATCCCCTGAACTCGAAAGATCAGGAGAGCCCCCGCGTTCACCACGCCGGCGTGGAGTAGAGCAGACGCCGGCGTTGGCGCGTTCACCGTGTCGATCACCCAGGAACGCCTCAAGGTCAGACCCGCCCGTCCAGCGGCGGCGACCATGGCCCCCGCTACGAAAAGGACCGACGCGACACCGTGAATTCGGTCGTTCCAGGGCGACAGTACCGACAGTCGGTGGGAGAACGCGTACGTACTCGCGATTGCGACCAGCAGGATCAAGTCACAGACGATGAACGTCATCGCCGCACGACGCCACGGCGATGACGTGCGTCCCGCGACACCACCGAGGCGCAGCAGGAGAACGGTGAAGACTGACGTCGATACCCACGAGAGGCACAGAGACAACGTCGTACTCGAGAGATCGGTCGACACGACGCAACCGATGATGGTGAGGGCCATGGCGAGGAAGGCACGCCCGCGAGCCTCGCCTGCGAACTGGCGAACGGCGTAGTGACATACGCACAGCCCCATGATCAACGAGGCCACCGCCAGGAACCACCCCAGACGATCGGGTGACCACCACCCGACGTGGGCACCGGGTCGTGCCACTACCAGCATCGTCAAGGAGAACAGCAGCGAGGCCAGTACGACCACTCGCCGCGACACGAATCGGTCGAGTGAACCAATCAGCAGGGCTCCCAGAATGGGGGAGAGCAGGGATAACGACAAAGCAAAAGTCATGCGACTTATTATACACGAAATATAATTCGTGTGTTAGTCTACGTGTGATGCTCCTTTCGGACAGCCCTCTTCTTCGCCGGAAGTTCGGTGGTGGTCGGGCGCTCGAGCATGTCGAGGAGATCACCCACGTTGTGCTGCTCTTCGATCGGGTGACGAAAGGGTGCGGTGGTCGACACGGTGTAGACATTGCGGCGACCTTCACGTTCTCGCTGCAGGTATCCCGTCGCGACGAGGTCGGCGATGATCGCTTGGGTGGCTCGTTCGGTGATGCCGACCAGGATTGCGATATCGCGGGTTCTTATGGTGTGGTCGCGGGAGATACAGATCAGCACGTGGGCGTGATTCGTCAAGAAGGTCCAGTCGGATCTCGTTGGGGGAGTTCTCGATGGCATCGTGGTCACGCTCCGCTCACGCAGAATCCTACGCGCCGTGATCGGCGTCGACGCTGATGGACAAGCGAGCCCTCCTGGTCACCAAGCACGGCAAACAACATTTGCTGGCCCCCGTATTTGGTGTGAACGGGTGGAACCTTGAGGTGGCGTGGGCCGACACGGACGTGCTCGGAACTTTCAGTGGAGACGTACCCCGTCGTCATTCGCCACTCGAGACGGTCCGGCGGAAGGCGATTCTTGGGGTGGGGCTGGGTGACGCGCCGTGGGTCGTTGCGTCGGAGGGGACCATAAGGAGTGCGTGGCCGGGCCTCGTGTACGACGTCGAATTGGTGGTTCTTGCGTCGAGGGACTCTCGTACCCTCGTGGTTGGTCGAGCCGTCGGCTACGGGATACGCGCGGTCAAGTTCAAGGTCGATTCGACGACCACTGAAGAAGAGATCATCCGTCGATGTGCTGACGCAGATCTACCTCGACACCACTTATTGGTGGCGGCACCGGACCACCGCGACGCGGCCATCGGCGCTCTCGCTCGCGTCGACGACGTTCTCGATGCATGTCATCGACTGGTCCGACCACAAGGAACGCTCATCGTGCAGACCGACCTTAGGGCACATCTCTGTCCTTCGCGACAACCAGTGATTATTGATGCTGCGAAGGACCTGATGAATCGAATGTCACAAGAGTGCCCACGGTGCAATGCGGCAGGATTTGGCGAGACGGATTTGATTCCGGGTCGATCGTGCGCTGATTGTGGCTCCCCCACGCAAGCGGCGATTGCCCAACGGTGGGTTTGTCCAACTTGCGGATTCGATGAGGATCGTCCTATTAAGGGTGAATCGGCTAGTCCCTCACATTGCTCCTGGTGCAATCCGTGATGGGAGTCGAGATCGGTGGCCCCGCGGGTTCGATCGGAACAATGGACGCCCAGAGGCGTTGCTCGCCCCTCGCGACGCCGTGATTTCTTGACCCCCTCGAAAAGGAGTCACAAGGGAGCGTGCGGGTAATGCCTTCGTAGCTCAGGATGCGGGCATCGGTTCCATAAGCCGTTATTGGGGCGTGGTGACGTACTCGCAAAGTACTTAAATCTTATGCACTCACTGGACTGAGACCATGTGGGAAGAACGTCGATGATGAGGATAATCACTCACTATCCTTGACTGTTCGCGGCACTGGTGTGCTGAGTTGTGCTGGAAGATTCGACGGACCTGATTCACTCAGTTACGCGACCATCGACCCGGTCCTGCATCCGGTGTGAACCGACCTCAGAGCCTCGGATGTTTCGGACGTCAACTTCGAAGATGGCGAACGGTCAAGGCGGTGACTGCCACTACGGTCCCGAGGATTCCGATGGCGACAAAGCCCACGTCGGGTGACGCGCGGTCGATGACCGCACCGGTGAGAGGAGCACCGGCCGCGTTGCCGAGCATCAGAGCTGAAGTGTGCACGCCTAGAGCGCGCCCTCGTCGCTCGGGCGCGACGGAGCCGGCGATCACCTCGACGGTCGAGGAAATGAGCGGAGCGCAGAACAACCCTGAAGGGAGCGCTAGGAGTAGCAGGGTCCACCACGACCCGGCAAAGAACATGAGGACGGTGAGACTGGCGAGGACGACGAGGAGCAGAAGTGGATCCTGTCTTTTCGACAACGTCCCGTAAATAAAGCCACCGACCATCGAGGCGAACGCCCACGCGGCGACGACCAAGCCCAGCAGGCCGACGTGACCGAAGGCCCGCATGGACGCGGTGAGGGCAATGTCCGTTCCTGACAGGGTCAGCGTGGCGCCCGAGGTGGCCAGCAAGGCAGCCATCGCCAATGGAGTGAGCCAATTCGCCGACGAGGCAATTGCCATAGGTGATGCATTGGTTGGGTCCTTGCCGAGTACAGGGCTGTCGTCTACATCTTCCGAGACGACGGGCGCCGCAGGCACTTCGGAGCCTCGAGATGTGGGCGGATCGAAAAGTATCAGACCGATGCCAGCGATGACCACTCCCACCCCGATAGCCAACATGGCAGCGCTTGATCCCAGCCGCGTTACTACCACCACACCGAGGGCGGGGCCGACGGAGTACGAGAGTTCGACCGACATCGAGTCGA
>JARCRU010000032.1 GCA_029850535.1 Actinomycetota bacterium
GGGCGAGTGAGCGTCGACCCACGTGCTCGCTCATACCGATGGAGCTGATCGCGTCGAAGGGGCCGTCGCGCACGTCGCGAAAATCCTGGAGACGGAATTCGCATCGGTCGCTCACCCCTAACTCGTGGGCGCGTCGCGTCGCGTAGGCCTGTTGCTCGGTGGACAAAGTGACACCCACGACCGACACGCCGAACTCGGCGGCGGCGTGGATCGCCATGGTCCCCCATCCGCAGCCGACGTCGAGGAGGCGCATCCCCGGCTGCAGGTCGAGTTTGCGGCAAATGAGATCCACCTTGCGCCGTTGGGCAATCTCGAGCGTGTCGTCGGCCCCAGCGAACACGGCGCATGAATAGGTCATGGAGGGCCCGAGCACCATCTCGTAGAACCGATTCGATACGTCGTAGTGGTGCGAGATGGCGTCGGCGTCGCGACGTCGTGAATGCAGGGCACCGCGTTGACGTGCCTCGATACGAGGCGCTGGAAGTGGGCGCAGGCCCGATGTACCGATGAGTCGTACGAGCGGCCCGAGCGTCGTGGGCGCGAAGAGGTGTCCGAGGGGAGGGAAGTCGAGGGAGAACAATGCGTCAAGGTCCCCCTCGAGCTCAATGTCGCCCGCCACGAAGGCGCGCACCAGTCCGAGTTCTCCCGGCCGACGCAGAACGCGGATGAGGGCGTCGGGGGTGAGAATCTTGAGGGTGAGGTCATTGGCCGGTGAGTCGATGGTCGGTTCCACGACACTGGTGTCGAAGGCCTCCACGCGAAACGGCAATTGACCTTGAAAAAGACCGGCCACCACTGACGCTACTGACACGACGAAATCCCTCCTGTCTCGAGAGTCATGGTAGACAAGAGTGACATCGCGGCACAAGGGGCCATTGGCATCGAATGCCGGTGCGTCACCACGCGCGCGAAGAGCGCCCGCCTCCCTACGATGAAAGAGTGATGGATCGACGTACGCGCCCTTCCCCCCCGCGAGAAGGTCACCTCGAGGTGTCGCGACTGCAACGAGGGGCGATGCTGGCTCCGGCGGCGGCCAATGTCGTGATGCAGTTGGCGCGCCGCGGCGTGGGTCGCGGCGTGGCGAAGAGCTCCGTGACGAGCGGATCGTTGATGCGGCACCCTCTTAAACGTACGCGCACCACTCTGGCGTACATCTGGGTGGCGCTCTATGGGACTGACGACGAACGAAGCGAGTTGCGGCGCAACGTTGACGCGCAACATCGTCACGTGCGCTCGCATCCTGGCGACGATGTCGCCTACGACGCCTTTGACGCGCAATTGCAGTTGTGGGTCGCGGCGTGCATGTACGTGGGAACGTTGCAGGGATACGAGATGCTGTACGGACCGCCGAGTGATGACGTCGCGACCGAGTTGTTGGCGCAGTGCTCCCGATTCGCTACGACCCTCCAAGTTCCGGCGAGTCAGTGGCCCCTCGACCGCGCTGACTTCTCACGCTACTGGGCGACGTCACTCGCCCTGGTGGAGTTCGACGAGGTCACGACGCGGTACGTGAGGGATTTCATCGAACTTCGTTTCATCCCCCGACCCCTCGCCGCCGCGCTGGGGCCACTGCATCGACTACTCTGCGTCGGATTCCTGGAGGCGACCTTTCGCGAAGCATTGTCCCTGCGCTGGAGCGAGCGCGACCAGCACCATTTTGAGCGATGGTGCACGGTCCTGCGACGGATGAACCAGGTCCTGCCCCCAGCACTGGCTCAATTCCCCTGGAATCTCGTGCGCTTCGACACTCGTCGCCGCCTGGCGCGTGGACGAACTGTGGTGTGAGTTAGTAGCGAGAGGTTCGCTCGAGGCACCAGTCCCAGAGCAGCACCTGATCGCGACCCGAGTCACGTGACCTGGTCCAGGGCACTTTGTGTTCAAATCGGGGATGGCGGTCCATCCAGAAGTCTCCGGTGGTACGTGACGTTTCTCTCGCCCCGGCTAGCCACACCAGTGTGTCGGCTCCCTGAGCGGGCGTGCGCAACCAGGGTTTGGCCAAGGAGTAGAACGTGGGCAGCGAGGCCGCGAGACCGGGCGTGTCGGCCCACCCGGGGTGCATGGCGTGAAAGACAACGTCGCGCGAGGATACGTGATGCACCCACTCATGGTTGAGGACGAGTTGGGCTCGCTTGACCTTGGCGTAGGCCGCCACACCGTCGTAGTTCGCGCCGTCCAACTCCAGTGTCGCGAGGTCGAAGCGTTGGGAGTACAGACCACCCGAAGAGACGGTCAGGACCCGTCCAGGCTGAGCGCCCGCGAGAACGGGCAACAGCAGTCGGGTCAGGTGAAAGGGGCCCAGCAACTGCGCCGCGACCGTGACTTCGAAACCTTGGGGGCTGAGGGTTCTCGTGGCACTGATGGCACCGGCGTTATGTATCAGGACATCGAGGGTTCCGCGCGCGGCCACGCTCTCGGCGACACGGCGCATGGCGACGAGGTCGCTCGTGTCGCCGAGCAGGTACTCAACTCGATCGTTCTTCGAGCGCGATTGCAGGGCGGTCATGGCCGAACGCGCTCGCGATTCATCACGCGCGACGAAGGTGATGTTGGCTCCGAGTGCCGCGAGACGTGCGGCGGCTTCGAAGCCAATCCCCGAGGTGGCCCCAGTAATCAACACGCGTTGACCAGCGAGGGAGGGTGGGTCGATCCAAGATTCGAGCCGTGAGCGGGTGGCGTATCCGACTCGAGAGAAACTACCGACGACCGTGAACTCGAGAGCCTTGTCCACCGCGAGGGTCACGGGGTTCATCACACGTTGAGTTCTCGTTGGAGACCAGCGCGAGCCCGGTCGCCGAGACGCTGGAACATCAGGGCCACCACCGGGGCGGCCAACTTGAACCATCCACGCGTGCGCAGATCGGCATCGTAGGTGACGTCGGTGCCTCGGTCGGTGGAGGTGAAGGTGATTTCATCAAGCGAGATGACCATGTCGGTCTGCGCGCGCAGGACCACGCGATGCGGCGGGTCGAACGCGGTGACCTCGTAGGTCAAGGGCAATTGGCGACCGTTGAAACTAGCCAGGAGTTCGAAGGTACTGCCGAGGCCCACTTCGCCGGGGTTGACCCGGTGCGCACTTACCACTCCGGGATCCCACGTGGCGGAATTCGAGAAATCCGCCATGTAGGTGAAGGCCGTCGTCACGTCCCATTTCGATGACACGGTGGTGCGGTAATGGGCCACGGAAATCTCCTGTCGAACTGTTGCCAGAGTACCGGTAAAGTCCCTTGTTTAAGCACCAAGGTCCTGTTGAGTGATAGGCCGTTAATGAGGAGTAGGTGACGTGCGTATCGCCATCGTAGGCAGTGGAGTGTCCGGGCTGGTCTGTGCCCATCTACTGGCTCCCCGACATGACGTGACACTCTTCGAAGCGGACGAACGCGCCGGTGGGCACGCGCACACCGTCGACACACAGATTGACGGAGTGGCTCACGCGGTCGACACTGGTTTCATTGTCTACAACGAGCGCAACTACCCGATTCTCACCCGACTCTTCGCCGAACTCGGGGTGGCGACGCAGCCCAGTGATATGAGCTTCGCCATGGCCGACGACGCCGAGAATGTCGAATGGTGTGGTTCCTCCCTCACGGCCGTTTTCGCACAGCGTCGCAATCTGGCGCGCCCGGCCTTCCTACGAATGTTGCTCGACATCGGCCGCTTCAACCGATCGGCGCGACGACTGTTGGCCGAACCCGAGAACTTCGGTTTCACGCTCGAAGAGTTCCTCGAACGAGGTCGTTACTGTCGTGAATTCATCGAGTGGTACCTGGTACCCATGGGCGCCGCGATTTGGTCGGCCGACCCTTCGGAGTTCGTCAAATTCCCGGCCGCCGCGTTCATTCGATTTTTCGACAATCACGGTCTGCTCGGGGTCCGTGACCGTCCGCAGTGGCGAACGGTCGTCGGGGGATCCAAGCGGTACGTCAACGCCATCACCGATTCGCTCGGATCACGACTGCGCTTGTCCACGCCGGTGACGTCACTCGCGCGGGTGAGCGACGGCGTCGCCGTGCGAACCGGCGGTGCGACGGAGGTCTTCGACCACGTCATCGTGGCTACTCACTCCGACCAGGCCCTGGCCCTGCTCGAGTCGCCTACGAGGGCGGAGCGCGAGATCCTGTCCGCGATTCGCTATCGGGCGAATGACGCCACGTTGCACACGGACGAACGTCTCATGCCACGTCGAGCGCGCGCGCACGCCAGTTGGAACTGGCGTCGCCGTCGCGACGTTCACGCGCCCACCCTGACCTACGATCTCACGCGCCTCGAAGGACTCACCGCCGCCCGTCGGGTGTACTTGACGCTGAACCAGGTCGACGCCGTCGACCCCGATCAGGTACTCGCCACGATGACCTACTGGCATCCGATCTTTGACTCACTCGCCATGTCAGCGCAACGCCGACACGGCGAGATCAGTGGGCGTGACGCCATCTCGTACGCCGGGGCGTACTGGGGCTACGGCTTTCACGAAGATGGCGCGCGCAGTGCGGTGGACGTGTGTCGATCCCTGGGCGCCGCCGTGGCCGAAGGAGTCGCGTGAAGAGCGCTCTCTACGCGGGCACCATCACGCACCGGCGTCACGCGACGCCGGCCACGGGCAACGTCGCTCACGATTTTCGCTACTCGACGCTGACGCCGTTACTCTTCCTCTCTGAGCTCGACGAACTTGTGGCGATGCATCCCCGGTGGTCGCGTACGCGCCCGAACGCCGCCTGGTTCCGTCGTGGTGACTACCTCGGGGACTCGTCGGTGCCGCTCGACACCGCCGTGCGCGACGAGGTCGGCGCACGATCAGGGCGTCGGCCGAAGGGCGACATCGCGATGCTCGCTCACGTGCGCCTGTGGGGTTGGCTGTTCAATCCCTTGTGCGTCTACTACTGCTTCGACGAGTCGGGCGAGCACCTCGACCAGATACTGCTCGAGGTGCGCAACACGCCCTGGCACGAGCGCCATCTCTACGTCCTCGACGGAGCGACGAGTCATCACCGATTCGCCAAGGCGATGCACGTGTCACCATTCTTGGGCATGGATCAGGAATACGTCATGACCTGGTCGGCACCGGGCGAGCACCTCACCTTTCACCTCGGCAATCGTCGCGGCGACGAGCGGATCTTTGACGCGTCGCTCTCGCTGACGCGCCGTGAAATCACCCCAGCCTCGCTGGGTGGACTCGTCTGGCGTCATCCGTTTCAGACCATGGGGGTCAGTGCTGGTATCTATCGTCAGGCGCTGATCCTGTGGCGAAAGAAGGCACCCTTTCACTCACACCCGCGCCGTATCGAGAAGAGGGCGGCGGCCACCGGGGGTTCGCGTGGCTGAGTCCATCGTCCCCACCAAGGGTGTCGCTGCGCGTCGCGCACGCCGGGCGCGCCGCCTGTCCGAAGTGGCGATTCGTGCCCTACTCTCGCGGGCGCGACACGGCACCCTCGTCCTTCACGATGCGTCGGGTTCTCGCCGGTACGGGCGCGGGGGGCCCGAGGTGCAGGTCACGGTTCACGACCCGCGCACCTATCACGCCCTCCTTCGCGGAGGCTCCATGGGATTCGGAGAGAGCTTCACCGACGGGTGGTGGGACTGTGACGACCTCACTTTGGTGGTGCGTTTCGTCATCAAGAATCTCAGTCCCTTGATGGGTCGACTCGACGCCGTGGCGCGTACCTTCGCGCCATTGTCGCACATCTGGCAGCGACTCGAGCGGGTCGACAGGGAACGCGATCGCGCCAATATCCGGGCTCACTACGACGTGGGAAACGACTTCTATTCCTTGATGCTCGACGAGACGATGATGTACTCCTGCGCGTATTTCGCCGATGAGTCGACGTCGCTGCACGACGCCTCGGTCGCCAAACTCGAGAAACTCTGTTCAAAACTTCGAGTGGGTCCCGACGATCACGTACTTGAGATCGGAACCGGATGGGGTGGTTTCGCCGTGTACGCAGCGAAGCGCTACGGCTGTCGGGTGACGACCGTGACGATATCGGACGCCCAGTTCGAGTACGTCCGCGCCCTGGTACT
>JARCRU010000033.1 GCA_029850535.1 Actinomycetota bacterium
GTGGAGATCTCCTCGACATCGAAGGGGAGTTGCGAGTGGTCGACCCACTCCTCGCAGACTGGCTCCGGAACCGCTTTTCTATCTAAACTTGCTCAGAAGAATTGTTAGCGTTCGGCGGCCAAGGTCCGCGAGTTGCGCACATTTGAGAAATAAATCAGCCGCTTGGGGTCACTATGACCCCGTATCAACCATAATCTCCACTAAACGCCGCTATGAACAAGACCAGATGCTCTCTCATCCCTACTACGGACTGGGCGTGAGTGGGGTCGGTGGGACGGTAATGATGGGTGGAATGGACATGGGCATGAGTCCTTGTCCCCAGCCAATCACCTACGACCGCGTCCCTGACGGTGGGATTGAGGTGCGCCGCGGCGAACCCGTCCACGCGACCGACGGCCCCATCGGACAGGTACAAGGACTGGTCGTGGACCCCCATGATCATCAGGTGACCCATGTACCTCCCTTTCCGCATGTCGGTCGACCGATATCTCGCGAATTATGAGGACGCTGAATTCGTCGCGGTGTAGACGGAAGGCGGTATTCCGAGGAGCTCCAGGACCTGGAGTTGCAGGGGCGTGAGGGTCGGTTCGTAGGTCCTCACGATCGTGCCCTCCGCGTCGCGGAGCACGTGGCGAGCGACGCGGGCGAAGATCTCGAGCACGCGTTCGGCGCTCGGTGCAGTGCACTCGCGAAGCTCGGGGTAGAGCGGAATACTGGCTCGGTTCGCCGTCTTCATAGCGGTGCGAATCTCTCGCTCGATCAATGCCTGGATAACGAGCGCGAAGAAGTGGCAACAGAGCAGCCCCTCGATGCGCACCGGGTCCTTCAAGAACACCGGCGCCACGAGTTGGTGGCCCTTCAACTGCGCGTGACGGCGCTCGAGGTTCGGCTGGTATTTGTAGGCGTTGAGGACTTCGGCGGGCGTCATGTTCCGATCGTTGGTGACGAGCGGGAACGTGCCGTCGCTCTTCGCCTCCGCGCTCACCGCGTCAGTGCGCACCGAAAACGACAACGTGAAGCGACTCGTCACCCGCTTCACGTAGTGGGTCGAGGGACCGGGACGACCGCGACGAGCCTGGCGAAAGCTCTCCTCGGGCACCTCCTCGACGTGAGTCGTGAAGTAGCGCGTAGTCCCCGCGTTCGCGAGGACGTTCTCGACGCTGTTCTCCACGGCGACGACGCTCTTCAGTCGGCAACGCGGTCCGGCGAGCTTCGCCGACAGAGCTTCGAGCGCCGCCTCGCCGGCCGCGATTCTTGACGCGCGCGTGGCGGCGTCACGAATCTGCTTCGAGTTCGAGTGCACCCAGATCACCCGATATCCGGCGGTTGACGGGAGCGGGGACTCGAAGGTCCGCCAGACTTCGTCGGGGTCACCGTTGCGACGGGCGGGTCGTCGTCGGGCTTCACTCCAGCTCGGTGCATGATCCTGGATCCATTTCTTGAACCAGGTGACCTCTTTGCGGTTGTTCGCGAGAACCGTCACGAAGCGTCCGTGGTTCGCGTCGATGTGGCGAAGCGCAGCCTCGTTGGCGAGCTTGCCGTCGGCGATATAGAGGAAGTCGTCTCGCCCGACCAGTTCGCGCAGTTGGTCCCAAGTCGCCACGTGGGTCGTGTCGTCGCTGGTGTTGCCCGACTCCACGCGGTAGCTGAGCGGCACCGCACCGTCGGCACTGATACTCAGCAGCCACACCAATTGGCGCAAATCGGGACGGTGATCCTTGCTATGTCCGAAGGTCACTTCGGCGACGGGCTTTTCGCCGCGCGTGTTCGCACCCCCGTAGTGCGAACCGGTCACCGTGATGGAGGTGGAGTCGTTATGGAGCTGCGTGCAATCGATCGCGAACGTGCGCACCATCGAGAGCACCACGGTCGTCAAGAGACTCGCTCGATCGGCGTCGAACAGTCGCGTGAGCGTGCGACCCACCCGGTCATCGTTGAGCAGAGCGAGCTCGGATTCGTTCATCCCGAGGAGTTCGGGCGCGTAGGTGGCGGCCCACTCCGCGATCTCGTAGAGCGGGCGGTGCTCGATTGCGAGGTGGCGCACCACGACGCCCAGCACCGTGGCGGGCGCGAGCAGCACTCGCGCGTCGTCGTGGGGTATCGCCGTCTCCAGTGCACCCTCCAGTTGGAGACGCCGGAGGAAGTGATTCACGATCGGCATCGCCCCGAGCAGTTGGGCGTCGAACTCGATCTCCCCCACGTCAATTCGCGCCACGTTTCCCGTCCCCATCCGTGTTGCATGAAGCGTATATGCTTACAGCCACGACAGGGTGGATGATGGACACGTGAAGAAGAGTGACAACGACTTCGAGGCCGAGCGACGGCGCATCATGGCCGAACTCGCAACGATCGGCTTCGTGCTGCCGGGCAGCGTGACCGAGCGCTGGTCACGCTGCGGCAATCCGGGCTGCTCGTGTCACGACGAACCACCCAAGCTTCACGGTCCCTATCAGACCTGGACGCGTGCCGTGAAGGGCAAGACCATCACGCGCAACCTCAGTGAGGAGCAAGTCGAGCGCTACACCCCTTGGATTGAAGACGCCCGTCGACTACGCAAATTGGTCAATGAACTCAAAGAGCTCTCACTGCGGGTGGCGAACACAACCGA
>JARCRU010000034.1 GCA_029850535.1 Actinomycetota bacterium
AGTGAGCGATTATCTGAACCGCGCCACGGTCGCCGGTCTCTCCTGGCCGCTGCCCGAGGAGATGGACGACGACGAACTCGAGCGACGACTCTTCCCCGACGTTACGAAGCCCACGTCGCACTACCCCCAACCCGACTACGAAATGGTGAAGAAGGAACTCGCCAAGAAGGGGGTGACCCTGCAGCTCCTGTGGTTCGAATACCGCGAGCTGCACCCGGGTGGATACGGCTACTCCCAGTTCTGCGAGCGCTACCGGATCTGGCGACGACACCGCGACGTGACGATGCGCCAAGACCACAAGGCCGGCGAGAAGATGTTCGTCGACTTTCCCGGTCTCAGAATCCCGATCTACGACGCGCAAACTCTGGAACTCGACTTCGAGGCTGAGCTCTTCGTCTCGGTCCTGGGTGCGTCTTCCTACCTCTACGCCGAAGCGCTACGCAGCCAGGAACTGATCCACTGGGTGGGCGCGCACACCCACGCCTTCGACTTCTACGGCGGGGTCCCCGAGATCGTGGTGCTCGACAACCTCAAGTCCGGCGTCACCAAGGCCAGTCGCTACGAGCCCGAGATCAACGCCACCTACCAAGAAGTGGCGACGCACTACGGCACCGCGCTCATACCTGCGCGACCCTACAAACCTCGCGACAAGGCCAAGGTCGAAGCCGGCGTCCAACTGGCCGAGCGCTGGATCATCGCGGTGCTACGTCATCGTCGCTTCACCTCACTGGCCGAGCTCAACGAAGTGATCACCCAGTTGGTGAAGCGAATCAACGACAAGCCCTTCAAGAAGATGGCGGGATCGCGGTCCTCGCTCTTCGCCGAGCTGGACCAGCCGGCCCTGCGGCCCTTGCCCGCGACGCGCTACGAGTTCGCCACGTGGAAGTGCGCCAAGGTCAACATCGATTACCACGTCGAGGTCGATCAGCACTACTACTCCGTTCCCTACCAGTTGGCCGGCTCCGTCGTCGAAGTGCGCCTGACGAGCACGACCGTCGAGGTGTTCATGAAGGGCCAGCGCGTGGCCTCTCACCCGCGCAGTTACCAACGCGGCCGTCACGTCACCGAGCCAGCCCATATGCCCGACTCGCACCGGCGCTACCTCGAGTGGACGCCGGGGCGCATCGTCGCCTGGGCTGAGAAGAACGGTCCCTCGACGGCTCTCTTCGTCGAGGGGTTGATGCACAGTCGACCTCACCCCGAACAGGGCTTCCGCTCGGCGCTGGGGGTGATGCGACTCGCCAAGAAGTACTCACCTGCTCGTCTCGAGGCCGCCTGCGAAAGAGCGCTGGCCCTCAAGTCTTTCTCCTATAAGTCGGTCGAGTCGATGCTGAGCCACGGGCTCGAGCAACGACCACTTCGCGCCACGTCACCTCGGACCCACGTCGCGCATCGCAACATCCGTGGTCCGAACTACTACCAATAGGAGAACACCATGCTCACCCACACCACCATCGAGGGACTCAAGTCCCTGCGTCTGCCAGCCATGGCCGCCGGTCTCGCCCTCCAACGAGAGCACCCCGACTACTCGGGACTGAGTTTCGAGGAGCGCCTCGGACTGCTCGTCGATGCCGAGATCCTCCAGCGTCAGAATCGCCGACTCGAACGAGTCTTGAAGGCCGCCAAGTTGCGCAGCACGGCGGTCGTCGAGGACGTTGACTTCACCAAGACCCGAGGACTCGACAAGACGGCGTTCATGTCACTGGTGAACTCGTCCTGGGTCGAGAACCACCACGGCGTGATGATCGTCGGACCGACCGGAGTGGGCAAGACGTTCATAGCCTGCGCCCTGGCGAACCACGCGATCCGCCAGGGACACAGCGCGCTCTACGTGCGGGTGCCACGACTACTTGACGACCTCAGCGTCGCGAGAGCCGATGGACGTCTCGCTCGCGTGATGTCGACGCTTGCGCGAGTTGACATCCTGATCCTGGACGATCTACTGCTGCGACCGCTCACCGACGACCAGGCGGCCGACCTCTTAGAAGTGGTCGAGGACCGCCGAGGACGTTCCATCATCGCCACGTCGCAACTACCCATCAACCACTGGCACGAGGGACTCGGCGACGCCACCATCGCCGACGCAGTCATGGACCGCCTGCTGCAGCGCACGCACCGCATCGAACTCTCGGGTGCGTCGCGACGACGCGAGAAGACCACCGCATCAGTGCTTGAGTGACCCGTCAGGAACGACCATCACCACATCGAAAATGATCTGCTCTACGATGACACGAAAGGAGGTGAGTTAGGGAGTCAACGACTCACACAGACGTCGGTCGCTTCGCGACCTCCGACCGCACCACACGGTGTCCGAGAACTCCGGAACGACTGTCCGAATTCGCCGGAATGCGCAGCGACTGAGGCCGCGGGCCTGATCAATGAGGTCGACACCATTGGTCTAGGTCTGGTGGGCGGCACGCCACGAACACTGCTCGACGAGCTTTCCAAGCGCTGCGACTGGCAGAATCTGACATTTAGCGGAGGGCTGCTTCTAGGTCGTCACCAGGTCTTTACGCATCCCAACGTTCACTATCGTGCCACGTTCTTTGGGGGCGCGGAACGAGACTACCGCGATCAGGGTGCCGACATAGAGTTCATCCCCTCGTTCTTTCGGCACTACGGCCTGTTGATCCAGCACCTCAACGCTCGTGTCATGATGATGCAAGCCTCCATGCCCGACGAGAACGGGGAGGTGAGTCTCTCGATCTATAACGGGGCCCACCTCGAGGAATGCCGACGGGCGGGCGCGGATCCGCACCGCCTCTTGATCGTGGAATGTTCACCACATTTTCCGCGTACCCGTGCTCTCGAGGGACATCCCCACGTGCTGCACCGCGACGAGATTGACGTCATTGTCTACACCGACGCCCATCCCACGGAACTGCCGGGAGAAAACGCAGCCCCCGAAGATGTCGCCATCGCCGACATCGCGGCATCGTTCATCCGAGAGGGATCCACCCTGCAGACGGGTATCGGAGCGATACCCAGCTTGGTCGCCCAGGCTTTGGTACGGGGTTCGGGCGGTGACTTCGGGGTCCACTCAGAGATGTTCACCGACGGCCTTCACGCCCTGGCCGCGGCGGGCAAGATCACCAACGCCCGCAAGAGCGAGAACCACGGCATTTCGGTGATGACCTTCGCGCTGGGATCTGCGGCGATGTACGAATATCTCGATGACAATCCGCGGGTGGGTTTCGCGCCCGTGACCTACACAAATGACCCGGCGGTCATCGCGCGCAATCCACGCATGGTCTCGATCAACTCCGCCCTCGAGGTCGATTTACAGGGTCAGATGGTTGCCGACGCGCTGGGTGGGCGTCAATACTCGGGGGTCGGTGGACACATGGATTTCGTTGAAGGTACCAGCCTCTCGCGCGATCACACCTCGTTGATATGTCTGCAATCAACTGCCGTGGTGAAGGGTATGCGCAAGAGCCGTATCATTGGTGGAATGGATTCCCACGCCGTCGTGACGACGCCTCGACACCTCGCCGGGGTCATCGTGACAGAGTACGGCAGTGCCGATTTGCGTGGTCTGAGCGTGCGCGAGCGCGCCCAGGCGATGGTTGCCATCGCGCACCCTGACTTCCGAGACGAACTCTCCGTCGCCGCCGAGTCGCTGGGTCGCTAAATGCTGATAGTCCGAGACTTGGGCATTGAGATTGGCGCGCGCCGTATTCTTGAGCCGGTGTCCTTTACGGTGGGCAACGGCGAGAAGGTGGGGCTCGTCGGTCGCAATGGCGCCGGCAAGTCGACGTTGTTGTCGGTGTTGCTCGGTTACACCCCCGAACACCTGCGCATCACCGGCAATGTGCAACACCAGGGCCGCGTCAGTCACTTGCCCCAGGAGCCGGTACCGGGTGGCTTAGGCGTCGAACCCATTGGGCTCTCCCACGTTCTCTCCGCGCGCGGCATCGACCAACTCGATGCCGACATGCAGCACGCCCGCCACGAACTGGCGGCGGATCCCACCGAGGAGACCATCGAGCGGTTCACCGCTCTCGAGGAAGCTTTCCGTGAACGCGGTGGTTACGAGGCTGAGTCAGAAGTGGCGCGCCTGGCCGCGGGTCTGGGGCTGGCCGAAGACCTCCTTCTCGAAGACCTCAGTTCCCTATCGGGTGGTCAGCGTCGCCGCGTTGATCTGATGCGGGTGCTCTACGAGCAGCCCGAGACGATGGTGCTGGACGAACCCACCAATCACCTCGACAAAGCGGCCAAACGCTGGCTATTCGACGAACTCGATCGGTTCCGGGGCACCGTGTTAGTCATCAGTCACGACTTGCCGTTGCTGGACAAGTCGATCGACCGGGTCCTGGCACTGCGCGATGGACAATTGCGTGAGTACAAGGGCAACTACTCGAAGTTCCTCGAGCAAGAGGAGACCCGTCGACTCACCGAAGAGAAGATGGCGATGCATCAGGGTGAGCAGATCGACCGTATGAAAACCCTCGCGGACTCCATGCGCGGCCAGACCGCCGCGCGCGCGCGGCTGGCCAAGGTCTTGGACCGCAAAGTGGAAAAACTCGAAGACAATCGTGTCGAGGTAACGAAGAAGGAGAAGAAGGTTACCTTCCGACTTCCCCCACCTCCTCGCAGTGGTGATGTACCGATGACAGTCGAGAGCGTCGGGGTACGTTACGGGTCGTTGACCGTTCTGAATGACGTGAACTTCATTACGCGCCGCGGTGACCGCATCGTGATCGTTGGAAAGAACGGCGCCGGTAAGTCGTCGTTGCTTCGTTGCCTCGCCGGGACTCAATCAGCTCAGAGTGGCACCGTGAAATTCGGTGCGAACGTTACCGTGGGTTACTTCGCCCAGGAGCACGAACAGCTGGACTTCTCCAAGAACGTGCTGGCCCACCTGGACAACGCCACCGTCGTCACCGAGGTGCAGCGTCGCGCGTTGCTTGGAGCGTTTGGTCTGAAGGGATCCGCAGCTCACCAGATGCCGGGAACGTTGTCGGGTGGCGAGCGCGCCAAGTTGGCCCTGGCCATTTTGGCGGCGTCTGACGCCAATCTCTTGCTGTTGGACGAACCAACGAACAATTTGGACCCGGCGAGCGTGCTCGCTTTGGGGGAGATGATGGGTCAGTGGACGGGGACCATCGTCGCGGTGAGTCACGAGCGTGAATTCGTCGAAGCAATGAAACCTACTCACGCCGTGTTGCTACCCGAGGAGTACTTCGACCTCTGGCGTGACGACTACATGGACCTGATCGAACGCCGCTGACAATTAGACGGTGCGGGGTCCACGGTGGTGGGGACGTCGCGGAGTGGGTTCGTATAGGTCGATATCGCAGTCGAGGCTGCGCCAGACCCGACCAGGGGCCCGTCGTGAACCCTCGGGTCCGTTCACGCGCGATCAAGTCAGTGCGACGAGAGTTGGTCGCCGCCCATTGCTTGTTGGAGACGCCGAGCCCGTGG
>JARCRU010000035.1 GCA_029850535.1 Actinomycetota bacterium
ACCACCACCACGACGCCGCCCGCCACTACGACCACCACCACCACCACGACGCCCCCCGCCACGACCACCACCACGACGACGACCACCACGACGACGACCACCACGAATAACGTGACCATCACCCTCAACCCCGCCAATGTCACGACCGGCAGTGGAACCAGCGCCAGTTTCAGCGCCGACGCCACCGGCACGCCGACTCCCAGCGTCGCGTGGTGGTATTCGATCGATGGAGGTACCAGTTACATGCTGGCGAATGTTGGTACCTCGACGTCGTTCACTTTGCCCAGCGTCACCACGGCCGATAGCGGTTGGAGATTCGAGGCGGTGTTCACCAATTCCACGGGGTCGGCGACCTCCACCAGTGCGCTCCTCACGGTCAATGCGGTCAGCGTCGTGAGTTCCTACAATTGGGCGGGGTACGTCACGACGGCGGGCCCCTACACCCACGCGAGCGGGACCTTCGTCGTGCCCACGGCGCAGTGCACCTCGGCCACGACGTACTCCTCGACCTGGGTGGGGATCGACGGGTACGGGAGTTCGACCGTCGAACAAGACGGATTTGCCAGCATGTGCTCGAACGGCGTTGCCAGTTACAACGCGTGGTACGAGATGTACGGTGACACCAGCGTGCAGTGCAACTGCTACGCCGAAGTGCCACTGGGTAGTGCGTATCCGGTCGTGCCGGGTGACGTGATCACCGCCAGTGTCGACTACGCCAACTCCAATTGGACATTGGCCCTTGTCGACGCGACGAGAGGGTGGAACTTCTCCATCGTGATCGCCACCTACTCGCCGGCGCCCGCCCAGGTGTCGGCCGAGTGGATACTCGAACAGCCGTCAATGTGCACGACCTCGACGTGCACCAACTCCACTCTGGCTACGTTGACTCCGCAGGGGACCACGTACTTCTCCAACATCACGGCGAGTGCCGGTAGTACCGGTGGAATCAGTAACTTTCCCTACGCCGTGGTCTCCATGGTGGGTTCGGCGGGAACGATAGCGAGCCCCGGACCGCTGAGCAGCAACGGAACGGCATTCGACATCCCGTAATCGAACGCCTACCGGTACCTCGTCGAAGGATGAACCTCTCGCGACCGATGGGAGGTCGTGAAGGTTCGAGATGTCATCGCGGTAATCGAGAAGATGGCTGGTACCTTGTTCGACAACGAGGAAGCCATCGTCACTTTCCACATCAAACCAAGAGTGGAACGGTTACTGTGCCTGGTCACCTTCGCGATGAGATGGCCCCAAAGACACTCAGTAGCATTTGGAAACAAGTGAAGATCATGGGAAGCCGACGGTGAGGGAGTACACAATCGTTATTGAAGAGGCTGGCCCACACTTGAGCGCCCGTGATCTCGACTTCGACGGTTGCACGACTACGGGAAGGACTGTCGAGGAAGTAGTCAAGAACATGAGGGAGGCGATCGAGTCTCATCTCGAGCTCATGATTGAGGCTGGCGAGGCAATCCCCGAACCCCTCGATTTAGTCGGAACCGCGAAGATTGCTGTGTGAACTTTGGAGTCTTCACTTCCTTTCCTTCAATGAAGGGCGGTTAGTTCAGTTTCGTCGGGCCAGAAGTCAACCGTCAATGACAAGACCCAATCCGAACGAACGCACCTGATCTTCCGTATATCCCATGCTTTCGTAGAAGTTGATTGCGGAGATATTGCCAGCGCGCACCTGCAGATTGATCTTTGGGCAGCCGCGCTTGAGCAGGACCTCACGCGCTGTGTTCAACAGAGCGGTTGCGACTCCCTTACGACGGTGGTCTGGGTGGCAAGCGAGGTAGTTCACCCAGCCACGGTGCCCGTCGTAGCCGACCATGATCGAGCCAATGATCTCGCCTTCATCAACCATGACAAAGAAACCCCATGGCGAATCAAGTAGTTTCCGCTCGATGTCTCGACGCGGTTCATTATTCGGATTGAGCAGATCCGAGCGCCGCCACAGTTCGACGGTTGCTTCAATGTCATCTCTGACGAAAGGGCGGATATTCATCGTGAAATCTTAATTTGGCTTCGATTACCGAGGTGACCGGCGGTCAGCCCTTCATCCCTGCACGGTGAATGTCAGAACGATGGGAGATTTTTCACCTCATGCCGGCCACTCAATTCAATGCAGCAATCGTTTTCAACAAACGACGGTAGACGAATGTCTATCGTTTTTTCATAGAAAGAGGATTCCCGTCTCAGTCGGCGTGAAATCTTGCATTCGATGTCAGGATATGTTGTGACATGACGGACACGGCTCTCAAGTTCATCGCCAGTTTCCAGGCAGCACTTGGTTCCCCGGTGCCGTCATCACCGGTGACGTTGTTAGACGGGAAGTCACTACCCTCGGTGTTTGCCGTGAGCGACTTGGCGCAAGCTTCGATCGCCGTTGCTGGCTCGTCGTTGGCTTCGTTCGTTGCTCTGAATAGTGGTGACTGTCCGCCAGGCGTGGTCGTCGACAGAAACTTGGCCTCGGCCTGGTTCGCGGGATCAATCCGACCTCAGGGCTGGGATCTCTTACCGGCCTGGGACGCAGTGGGCGGGGAGTACGAGTGTCGTGACGGTTGGATCAGGCTTCACACCAATGCTATTCATCACCGCACCGCGGCACTCACCGTTCTCGACGTTCCAGAGGACCGAGCTGCTGTCGCTGCTGCCGTGGGTACTTGGTCCGCCCAAGAGTTGGAGACTGCGGTAATTGGCGCAGGGGGTGCGGCGGCGGCCATGCGATCAATTGCGGAATGGCGGGAGCACCCCCAGGGACGAGCGGTTGCTGGCGAACCTCTGTTGTGGACGCGCCGGACATCAATTGCCGTCCGGCGAAATGCAATGTTCGGGACCGGGGAACGTCCCCTCGATGGACTGCGCGTGCTCGACCTCACTCGGGTGCTTGCCGGGCCAGTCGCCACGAGATTACTCGCGGGTTGGGGAGCCGAGGTGCTGAGGATTGACCCGCCCGACTGGGACGAGCCCGCGATTGTTCCCGAGGTCACGCTAGGTAAGCACTGCGCCCGTCTCAATTTACGCACGCCAGACGGAAGGAGTCGCTTCCTCGAACTACTGGGCTCCGCTCACGTCGTCGTCCACGGGTACCGTGCGGACGCCCTCGACCGATTAGGACTCGGTGATGAAGTACGTGACAGCGTTTGTCCCGGGATCATCGACGTAAGCCTCGATGCATACGGGTGGACCGGCCCCTGGCGGCAACGTCGAGGATTCGACAGTCTGGTTCAGATGAGTTCGGGGATCGCCGATGCCGGTCGCCTCATGGCTGGTGGTGACCGGCCAGTACCCCTACCCGTGCAGGCGCTCGACCATGCGACGGGTTATCTATTGGCCGCCGCGGCGATCACCGGTCTTACGCAGCGCCAGATTGATGGCACCGGGAGCCGATGGCGGGCTTCACTTGCGCGTGTGGCCGATTTGCTACTCCAAGCGGGGCCATTGCAGGTGCCCACTACTCCGAGTAGCTCACCAGCCACGCCCGATCCGGTTGGTCCGATTGAGCGGACCGCTTGGGGAAACGCACTCCGCTTGCCGCCTCCACTCGTTGTGCAAGGGGCCCCGCTTCAGTGGGCACTGCCTGCTCGTCGCCTTGGTTCCGATCGTCCACAATGGCTCGGTGCAGATGATGAGTGAGCACCAAGACTGATAGTGCCTCAACCGGGGGCGAGGGACAAGAACTCACGGGTACTTGATCGAAGACTGGCGGACTCGCGACCGTTGTGTGGTCGTGAAGGTGCGGGAGATGATTAGCGAACTGAACGCGGACGGCTGGTTTCAGATCAGGCAATCGGGAAGTCATCGCATCTTCCGGCATGCGGAGAAGAAGGGATCAGTGACCGTGCCTGGAGCGTTGGGCATTGAACTCTCGAAATCAACTCTGGCTAGCATTGTGAGGCAGGCAGGTCTTGAGCGGAGGACGCGATGAGCAAGTATGCGGTCATCATTGAGGATGCCGGACCGAATCTCTGCGCATACGTGCCCGATCTCCCCGGCTGTGTCTCGGCGGGCTACACCGTTGAAGAAGTCACCGCCAACATCCACGAGGCAATCGAATTACACATCGCGTCGATGATTGAGCACGGTGAAGAAGTCCCGCCGCCGTCGTCACAGGTGGTGCTAGTCGAAGTCGTCTCTTAACAACCTCGTACTTCTATCAACCAGCGGCAGACGAATGT
>JARCRU010000036.1 GCA_029850535.1 Actinomycetota bacterium
GTTCACCCGGCCACCCGTTTGATCGACCCCGCAGGGACACGGCGAAATCGGATGCGTCTGGTCGCCACGACTCCCAGGTTCCCGCATCGACGTAGCAAATGGCGTATCCCCCCGAGTCGTTGATCGCCCGCACGGCCGCGGTATTGGGTGTGGTGCCGTCGGGTCCGTAGAGATCGATGCTGAGAACCCTCGCCCGCACGCAGGGTCCACCACGGACGGGTACCACACACTGGTCAACGTTGACGCCCCCGCTGTTGCGCAGGGACGGACTCGAACTCGTCTGCAACTGGTACTGAAACGGAGCACCCCGCGGTGGGGCGACAACGCCCTGAGCCCCCGCGAGAGTCGCGTCGACGCACACGAGGGTGATGACAATCGTGACCGATACGCGCCGAATCAGCTGGCGGGCGCGAGATGAAAAGGACACGGTGTGGCGATGATATCGCCGCGACGTCAGGGGGAAGACTTGACCGGTCCCAATGACCTTCCGACTATCGAGTCGTCGTGACCGGCGCCCTTCGTAACACGGCCTGCGCACTCCCCTCGTTAGGAGCGATCACCGCGCTGCTGCCCGATTGTCTTTCGCATCTCGATGGCGACGGGTACGAATCCCAGCGATTCATAGAGTGATCTCGCCACCGTGTTGTGGCCCCACACATTGAGTGAAAGTTGAGTACCGCCCCGACTCGCTGCATATTCTTCGCCAGCCAGCATCGCGTCTCGCCCCCAGCCCCGTCCACGGAACTCAGGAAAAATCACAATGTCGTAGACATACCAGTGGTCGGGATCTCCGAGTGAGTAACCCTTCGCCAACCAGAGAATGCCCACACGGTACTCGTCGCACCACACCTCCAGGACGTGCTGGTCGGCGTTGGGGACTCCGTCACTGAACAGCGCCTTCTGGTGGCGCTCGATGTTGGCGTCGGCTGACTCGCTGGTGAATCCCACTGCGAGCAACTCATTTCGATAATCGACCCAAGTGCGCGCCTGCCACTGCGCGATATCGTCAAGTGGCATTGGTGACAAGCGAATCATGGCACCAATATAGGCCTGCCCTAGAACAGTGTCGATGTGGAATCGAGGCAGTTCCAGCGCCACGCCACGCCAACCCCCCTCCTTCGCCGACGTCGCAATATAGTGAAGGCGATGTCGTTAGCAATCAGCGAAATTGCGAATCCGGCATCGATTATCTACCCCTCCACGAAGACCTTGCTATCCAAGTAATGCGTCGAACACACCCGCGCGAATCTCCGCCCTCGCCCGTGGTGAAGGCGACCGAACCCTTGAATGAGTATCTCGCTACGCGTTCTCGCCGAGTGGCGAAAAATGTGACCAGCTGAACTTAAAGTTCGGCGAACTTCGCTCACTGACCTCTTCAGTCGCGGCTACACGTCCCAACCAACGATGCCTCACTCGACGTGCATTAGTGCGGCGCGAGAATCAACATCGCGAGACACCGGCCGTCAACGAGCGTGATGCTGGTACCGCCCTGGGGAAAAATCGCGGTGCGCTCGGTGATCGCTCAGCGCGCGCCCCTCTGCTCAAACGTGTCGGACGTCCCACAGGTGGTGAATGACGTCGTGAGTCAAATACGACCCCAGCGTCGTGACGGTGAACACGCTGCCGTTGGACCGGATTCCCCGGTTGTCCCACTGCGAACCGTGGACGCCATTGAATCGATCAGCGAGGGCGGCGCCGGCTTGGACGAGTTCGCGCGATACGGCATTGGGGTCTTGAAGGTCGTAGCGTTCTTCGACCGCGGTCCGGTCTTGATCCCAATTCTCAAATTGAGCACCGTCGACAGCCAACATCGACTGCAGCCGCTCATCAAAGAGGCGCACTACGTCGCGAACGTGACAGGAGTACTCCAGGGGCGACCACTTGTCGGGGTGGGAACGCTGCGCGACATCGACGCGAACCAGCACCTCTTGCCAGGAAGCGACAAGTTCGCCAATCAGCGGCGCAAGATTTCGTACTTCGAGATCACGGGCGTCGAATCCGCATTCTGGACAGGGTCGCTCCAACACCCACGTCCAATCCTTGTCGTCGGGAACGATGGTCATCGAATTTCACATTAGCAATTGACTAATGTCAGACCTGGTTAACACGGTCAGATATCGAAAGTGCAGGGCTAACCGTTTCGCCACCGGGACCACGTGGCACAACGCGCGATCTCGACACGGGTCTCGGAGTCTGCACCCCACACCACGCTGTAACTCTCGAGGTCAATCATTCGCCCCGGTATGTCCCGAACGACCACTGGTTCCCCTCGAAGTCGCGTACTACCGCTTGTCGAGATCCAAAGGACGTATCAGAGGGTTCATCAATAGCGACGGCTCCAGCGTTCAGCGATCGCGCGAACAACTCATCAGTGTCGTCGGTGACGAGGTAACACCTAAATGTTCCGGGGGAGAGTGCGAACGATCCGTCTTGATCTGACTCCCTGGACGAACCCATCATGCGCCCGCCACCCTGGGGCCACCGCAATTCAGCGTGGTGAACAACTGAATCAGCACCGTGCACTACCCCGACGACAAAGCCGAGTCCATTCACCAAGAATTCGATCAGCCGGTACGGCTCACGAGCGTGCAACGACGCCCAGAGGCCCGGACCACCGCTCGGAGCCACTCCTCCCTCAACCATCAGTTACTCCCCCCGTCGCGTCAAGCACAAGTACTTGCGCGCAAAGTACCGGTCACGGCCCGCTCTTCTCAGGCGGTGGGGCTGGTACGAGGGTCGCGGACAACTCTGCACCTGCGATGAGCCGAGTCACTTTGCTGTCAGACGAGACCGACAGATACCGATTCCGACGACTCACCAATTAGCTATGCAGAACCCGACAGTCCACACCGAGTTCTTCGGCGACGTTCAAGAGCGCGGCCACGTCGTCTGATGTCGTACGAAAATTGGTGAAACACGGCCGAAGCCACACATGGCCATCGATGGTGGCCGGTGACACGTAGACGCGGCCGTCGCGCTGGATGGCCGAACACAACGCGCCGTTGTGAGCGTCCGGATCGGAACACCCGAGCACGACCGCGCGAAACGGAACGATGGAAAGTTGGGGACGACTCGTCAGGGTTTCGAAAGCTGGACGGTCGCGAATCCAGTCGAAGAGCAATTGCGCCTGGTCGCAATTCCTCTCGATCGCCTCTCGCACCGCGTTCGCTCCGTGAGTCGAAAAGAGCATCCACAGTTTGAGGGCCCGGAAAGGGCGCGAGTACTCCAGGGTGATGTCCACGGCGTTGTAGTGACCTCCGGCGTGAGGCATGTAGGCCTCGTCGTGGGAGAAGACCTTCGCGAGAGTGGAGGCGTCGCGCACGAGGACGGCGCTGCACGCCTTGGGCACGAACATCCATTTATGGCAATCAACCGTGACCGAATCGACCCGGTCGAGTCCAGCGAACAAGTGCGACCGGCTGGCGACCGCCGCGGCCGGTACCCCGTAGGCACCGTCGACGTGAAGCCACACCCCAAATTCCTCGGCGACATCAGCCAACTCCTCAATCGGGTCCACTGCCCCGGTCAGGGTCGTACCCGTTGTCGCCACTATCGCCACGGGCGTGCCACCATCAGCCACGTCACGTTGCAGCATCTCGCGCAACACGTCCGCACGCATTCGCCGCTCAGAATCGATGTCAACCGCCCGCACATTGGCCGATCCCAGGCCGAGTACTTCGGCTGCTCTGGTAATGGAGTAGTGCGCCTCGGTCGAGCAATAGAGAGTCGGCCTCAAATTGCCGAGACCACGCTCGCGCGCGCCGGGTATCGCCGCCTCGCGGGCTGAGGCGAGAGCAGTGATATTCGAGATTGTTCCGCCACTTGTGAAAGTGCCGGTCTGCGCCGGAAATCCAATGAACTGAGCCAGCCAGCTCACGGCCTGCCACTCGAGCTCCGTTGCGGCACGCGCGTCCACCGCGAGATTCGTGTCGTAGGAGTGAGCGAGTAGGTCGGCCAGGGCGCCGACCTCGAGACCACTCGAACCAATAAACGCGAAGTAGCGCGGGCGCGCCTGCGCCAGGGACGAATCAAGAACCTCGACGGCTTGGTCGATGACCTCGAGGACGTCGCTGCCTTCATCAGGCAAGGGCTGCGTCAGCATCTGATGCAGCGATTCGCTAGGTAGCGACTCGTGTTCGCGAGCGGCATCAAACTCATGCCACGCGTTCAAGACGTGTTGAGCCGTTCGAGTCAACGCTGCTTCGCGTTGTTCACCGAGAGACAATCCGTTATTTCCTAAGTCCACGTACAAAACTTACCCACGAAGCCGGACGCGAGATGAATATGCGCGAGCAATCTGTCGGTGGACTCTCCACGATGCTCGTGAACTCGCTATCAGGCTCTCTAGAACATCCAGAGTCCTACGGATTCCAGGAAGCAGCGGTCGACGCACGTCCACCGCTGTGGGGTAGGCGTTCAATGAACTGACGAAGCAACCTGGAGCGTCGTCACGATTGGCAAATGCGAAGGGGGTTGATCGCCGTGAAGTCGCACCCCCTCAATTTGGCCCTAAATCGCTTCGCGCATAGTGTTCTCGACTTCCTCAACCGTATAGCCGGTGGCTACGCAGTCGCCATGGTCCACGACGGACGCACTGAAGTTAGAGCCAGCGTCTTCGATCACGATGGAGTACTCCGTCATCGGTGTTTCCTTGCCAATCCAGCCTGTCGAACAAAACTAGCGAGAGTCATTTTGGTGACGTCGTCGCCCAGCGCTCCAGGAACAATGTCGTAGCCTTCGATCGTCAGATGATGAAACGGTCGACGGCCCCCGCTGGCCGATGAGGAATCTTTATTCGCCCTCAAGTTCTCGAACGATCTCATGAACCTTCACCCACACGTATCGGTCGCTCGACGTCGAGGGCAAACGTGACCCGTCAATCCACGTTCTTATTCAGTTGCGTCTCAGAAGTTCAAACTACTGAAGCAGTGGTCCATCAAGACCGAAAACGTTGCCAAAAGGATCCATCAGTTGAGCAATCGATCGGGAAGCGTCTATCGCACGTGGTCCTCGATACAAACGCGCACCTTTGGACTCAGCCCGAGAAACTGCTGCCGAATGATCGTCGACCCGCAGATAGACGACCGGACTACCACCAACAGAGTTCTTCCCCGCATCAGCGGGATGAAACCCAAATTCGATGTCGCCAACGTCGAAGAAAACGAACTCGTCTTCGAACATCACACGGTCACGTGGACACTCCAGCAGATCCGCCCACCAACTGGCGACCGCTATGGGCTCATCCGCAAAGATCATCACTGCTCGCACAATCGATGACATCTCACGACGCTACCCGGAAATACACGAATCCTCTAGAGACTCAGACTGTACAAATTGGTCTAGCCCTTCTTCATCGCAAGTCTGGACACTGCTATTTATGAGTCATCGAATAGGTTCGCCACGCCGGCTCCAAAACGTAGCCGAGTGCTTTGTTCGCGCCGAGACTGGCCTCGTTGGATGCAGCCCCTCCGGTGGAAAACCACCGCTCACCCTCATTGAAGAGCGTCGAAATCGAAGCAGCCTTCACTGCGACACCAATTCCTCGTCCTCGGTATTCCGCGAGAACTGATGTGAACTTGGTGTTCCAACGTTGGCCCAATCGTTCAAGGCTGGTGACTGCCACCAGTCTTCCTTTGAGTAACACACCCCAGAACCGAACGCCCGCATGAATCATGTCATTAAGGTGCACGAGAGTGGGCATCTCGTGACGAGTGGCGGCGGACTGGGGGTAGTCGCTGACATTCGCGAACTCCACCTCGGCAATACCGGAGAGTTCATTAGAGCTTAATTCGCGAATAGTAAAGCCTTCATTGCGTACCCGTCGTACGCGTTCGTCAAACAGTGTGAGGTCGCTCGAATCGTCAAATCGCAAGTTCGCGCCCCACGAGTATCCAATGACTTCGTACCCCTCGGTCTCGAGTTCGGTGCAACGAGGATCATCCTCACGCACGATGACCTCGTCACTTCTCAACATGGCCCCTTTCGCTCAGGACGCGATTTGGACCATGGCGGCTCGAACATGAGACTCCGGAATCGGCTCGCCCATGTCACGGAGCATCTCGATGTGCAATGCAAGGGCCTCTTCCATCAACTGCAAGGTCTCATCGCCGGCGTCTTCGATGATGATCGTGTATTCGGTCATTTCTGCCTCCGACCTATTCCCGCCTGTTTCATAATGATATTCACAGTCCAATCCGGCAGGTCACGACTCGGATGGCCCGCCACGGTGACGCAACCTCCATGTGTTGGATGGTGGAACTGTCGGTGACCACCAGATTGGCGAACCTGATACCGGCCTTCAAGTTGAATTGCCTCTATGACGTCTCGTACCTTCACGACTCCTAACGGCCGCGCGAGGTCTTGCGTTCTAGAGACTTAATCGTGACACATTCGTCTGCCGAGTCTTGGTAGAAGTGTTTCGCTCATCTCCGCGAGTTAAAGAGCTCCACGATTTCCCCACTCACGTCGGAGCCACGGGCGGCTCGCAGAAAGAGTTGGGCAAGTTCAACATCGTTCTCTTGAATGAACCTGGCGCCGCCCGATCCATTTCGATCAAGAATCCATCGGCCGACCAACACCGCGGTGCGTTTATTCCCCTCGGTGAATGCTTGGGACTGCGCCAAACGACTTACGCTCAACGCTGCGGCCACGACCGGATCCGTCTCGTCGGCAAGTCGGTCGAGAAGTCTCTGCACCCGGTCAAGTTCATCTGGCTCATCAAACCACTCATCAGCCTCACGAATTGTGTAGTTGAACGCGACGACAACTTCAAGAGACGGGATTCTCAATTTGAGTGAAGATACTCGAGGAGTTCGTGATACTCAACAAGACGCTCAGCCAGCCAGACGCGATCCTCTTCGCTGAGTGCTTCGAGCGCCTCATTCCGCTTTACCGAAGTGTGGTTGAACTGGCTCATTAACACATGGTAACCGGACGCTACGACAATCACCAAGCGTATAAGCAAACGGAACCTCTACGCATTCTTCTGCTGCTTCAGGTTGAAGTAGCGTTTCCTACTTCAACCTCAGCGCGCCAGAACTCCCAGGGACTATTGGTGTAACGAACACCCGGCTACAAAGCAACCCGCCACGGTCCAAGGTTAAGGCAGCATAATCTCTCGGCGGCGTAACGATGAATCTCTTCGCTGTCCAACATTTGGTCTCTGGGTTAGGTTGCTCTTCGCCCCAGTCAATTGTTGATGATGCCAGACCTGTACGCGCGTGCAGCAGCACTACTGGAGGT
>JARCRU010000037.1 GCA_029850535.1 Actinomycetota bacterium
CCCCAGGCCATCAGTCGTCTCGCGTCATCGTCTGGGCCAGGATCTCACCGTACAGCGACGAGGACGCTAGGAGTTGTTCGTGGGTGCCGTCGGCAACGACGCGGCCGCCCTCGAGGACGATCACGCGCCGCGCCAGCGCGATGGTGGAGATGCGGTGCGCGATCACCAACGTTGTTCGATCGGTCATGAGCGCACGGAGTGCTCGATAGATGGTCGACTCGACGTGGACGTCGATGGCGCTCGTGGCGTCGTCGAGGATCAAGACGGGGGGATTGACCAGGAGCGTTCGCGCGATGGCGATGCGTTGACGCTGCCCACCCGACAAGGTGTAGCCACGCTCGCCGATCACCGTGTCGTAGCCCCCGGGGAGTTCGCTGATGAAGTCGTGCGCGGCCGCCGCGCGCGCGGCCGCCTCGACGTCCTCTCGTGAGGCGCCGGGCACGCCGTAGGCGATGTTCTCGTGCACACTCACTGAGAAGAGGAACGGTTCGTCGAGCACGACACCGACGCTGGCCCGCAGCGACGCGAGCGTGACGTCGCGCACATCGTGTCCGTCGACGCGAACGCTGCCCTCGGTCGCGTCGTAGAAACGTGTGGCGAGACGCGCGACCGTGGACTTGCCCGAGCCGGTGCGCCCCACCAGGGCCACGATCTCACCGGGGCTGACGTGCAAGTCGAAGTCCGAGAGGATTTCGACCTCGGGACCGTATCCGAAGTGCACGTGATCGAAATCGAGCGCACCGCGAACGGACTCGAGGTCGTAGGCGCCCGGTCGCTCGACGACCTCAGGATTTTCGTCCAGGATCTCGAAGATCCGCTCGGCGCTGGCCCGAGCGCGCTGGCCCATCATCACCAGTTGCCCGAGCATCATGAAGGGTGCTTGGAGCATCAACAGGTAGGCGTTGAAGGCCAAGATGGCCCCGACGCTCAAGCGACCTTGGATCACCATCATCCCACCGAAGGCCAGGACGAGGGCGAGGCCGAGCTGGGGAAGGTTCTGGACCCACGGCGACCACTGGCCGCGAATCTGAGCGTCCTTGACGTAGGCCCACGCGACGCGTTCGGCGGCGTCGGCGAGTCGGTTGATCTCGGCCTCTTCCTGGGCGAAGGATTTCACGACCCGTACGCCATTGACGTTCTCATCGACAATTGTCGCGACGTCGGCGAGTCGCGCTTGCGTGATCCACGAGATGGGAAAGAGGACGCGGCGCATCTTGATGCCGACGACGTAGAGAATGGGCATCACCACCATGGCGATGCACGCCAGCAACGGGTCGATCTTGAGCATGAAGCCAAAGGCGAGAACGCCGATGCTGGTCTGCACGAGGATGAGGGGGGCGAAGGTCGAGTACATCTGCACGCTGCGAATGTCGGAGTTGGCGCGACTGATCAATTGGCCGGACTGCACCCGGTCGTAGAAGCTGAAGGAGAGCCACGTGAGGTGCTCGTAGATGAGCGATCGCAGGTCGGCCTCGACCTCGTAGGCGGTTCGAAACAAGTACTGGCGCGAGAGGATGCCGCTCACCCCCGCCAAGAGGGCCAGCACGATGATTTCGATGACCGCGCGGTGCAGGGCCGCCACGTGGTTCTCCAGGGAGTTGGTGATGGCGTTGTTGAGGAGATTGGGCACCAGAGTTTGGAATATCAGACTCGCGAAGGACAGCACGATCGACGCGATGAAGGGGAGTCGGTGCGAGGCGATGATGGGGAGAATACGTCGCCACCAGGGAAGATTGCTGTCCCGAGAGATATACGCACGCGGACCGGGGTACGTCGATCGCACGCCGCCCAGGGGGTTGGCCCCATTCTCCTCCAGCGCCGGCGAGCGCGGAAGGAGGGAATGCGGCACCGAATTATCGTAACGGGCGCCCCGCGCAGGCGGGACCGAGGGTGCGCCGAGACGGTGGAGGTCCGACCCGAACTCGGGGCGGTGAAGAGCGTAAGGTGACCACGTGCCTACTCCGCTCATCATCCAGCACCCCATCGTTGAGGATAAGGTTCGCCAGATTCGCGACAAGTCCACGTCCAACGCAGACTTCCTGCGACTCTCGGGCGAGATTTCGCGGTTCCTCGCCTACGAGGCGTTTCGCGACATTCCCGTCACTCAGACCACCGTCGATACCCCAGTGGTCGACGGTGCTCCCGCAGTGTGCGTCGACACCCAGTTCGTGATTGTGCCGATATTGCGCGCGGGACTCGGTATGACGCCGGCGGTCCAGGAAGTCCTCCCTCGTCATCGCGTGTGCCTGGTGGGTCTGCGTCGCAACGAGACGACGTTGCACGCCGACGTCTACCTCGACGGGCTCCCCGAGGACCTCGAGCGCGCTCCCGTGGTGCTCTGCGACCCGATGCTCGCGACGGGGGGTTCACTGATCCAGGTCTTGGATATGTTGCGACAACGCAACGCGGGTGACATCACCGCCCTTTGTCTCATCGCCGCCCGGCCCGGCCTCGACGCGGTGCGCGAAGCCCACCCCGACGTACAAATCGTGGCCGCCGCCCTCGACCACGAACTGACCTCGATCGGTTACATCACGCCGGGTCTGGGCGACGCCGGTGATCGTCTCTTTGGCCCACCCGTTCGCTGATCAGAGGCCAATATCCTCGTGCCAGAGCTCGGGGTGCTCGTGGATGAACGTCGACAGGAGTTGTGTGCACTCGACGTCGTCGAGCACGAGGACCTCGACGCCGGCTGCCTCGAGCCAGTCGTGTCCGCCGTGAAAGTTGGTCGCCTCGCCAATCACCACGGCGCCGATGTTGAACTGGCGCACTAGACCCGAGCAGTACCAACACGGTGAGAGGGTGGTGACCATCACGGTCTCGGCGTAGTTGCGTCGTCGCCCGGCGCGACGAAAAGCGTCGGTCTCGGCGTGCACGGAGGCGTCGTCCTCCTGGATGCGACGATTGTGCCCCGAGGACAAGAGTTCACCCTGGCGAGTGAAGAGTGCCGCGCCGATGGGGATACCGCCCTCCGCCAGGCCGACACGTGCTTCGTCGATGGCGCTAGCCAGCATGGTGCGCGCGAGGTCGCGATCCAACGGTTCTCGGGAGGTTGTCATGCACTTCAGTATGCTCCAACGTCGTGAGCAATTTCACCTATCCGGTCTCGATCGGCAGTCAGAGCGTCGAATTGCCGGTGGTCTCCTTGAACCCCGAATTGGCTCTCGCGCTGCTGATCACGGTGGACATGGGAGTGGAGTTCATGCGGCGCGCCGGCGAGGAGTTGGCGCAGGTGCTCGCGCCCTACGAGATCGACATCGTCGTCACGGTCGCGACGATGGGAATCCCGGTCGCCATTGAAGTGACGCGCGCCCTCGGTTTGGACCAGTACGTCATCTTGCACAAGACCCCCAAGATCCACTTGGCCGATGCGGTCTCGGAGAAAGTTCGTTCCATCACCACTGACGCCGATCAACGCTTCCTCTTTGACCGCGCGCGAATTCCTGACGTAGCGAGAAAGCGCGTCGCACTCGTTGATGACGTCATCTCGACAGGAGCCTCGACCGGGGCGGCACTGCGTCTGCTGCACGGCATCGGGGCCAACGTGGTGGCCATCGGTGCCCTAGTGACCGAGGCGTCGTTGTGGACTCGGTCACTCGGCGACGACGCTCAACGCGTGCACGCACTGGGATCGATACCCGTGTTCCGACCCGACGGTGCAGGCGGGTTCGTGGAGGACTGGCGCGGCTGACCAGTGGCGCAACGCCCACTCAGGCACCGGTTTCAGCGCCGGTCCCCGTGGCGCAGGTCGCAATAGGGCCCGCTAGTACAGTTGCCCATGGCCACTTTCGCGTCGTCACCGGGGGCGTTCGCGAATCGCCAGTTCGTCCTGCTCTGGAGCGGCCAGACTGTCTCGCGATTGGGTGACGGCATCATGTCGGTGGCCCTGCCCCTGCTCGTGCTGGCGATCACCGGTAGCGCTTCTGACCTCGGCCTCGTCGTCGCCGCTCGCCTAGTGCCGACGGTGGTCTTCTTGCTTCTGGGTGGAGCGGTCACCGACCGGGTGTCGCGACGCCTCGCCATGCTGGTGTCGGACGCGAGCCGCGCGGTGATCAGCGTGGCGCTCGGGGTCCTCGCGCTGGACCGACGCCTGAATCTGACCGAGATGCTGACTGGAGCGATTGCCTTCGGGGTATTTGACGCGCTGTTCTATCCGGCCTCGACCGCGATGATGCCCGAAGTCGTGGCGAGCGATCACCTCACGTCGAGCAATTCGCTGAACCGATTCTCGGGGACCTTGGCGGGGGGGCTCCTCGGCCCCGTAGTCGGGGGAGTCATCGCGTCCACGATCGGTGTATCGTGGTCGCTCGTCATCGACGCGGGCACGTTCATCGTGTCGGCGGGCTGCTTGGCAGTGATGCGTCCCACGCCGCGTCCCACGCCGACGGGAGCGAGCGTCCTCAGTGATATTCGCGGGGGGCTGTCCTATTGTCGGCGAACGCCGTGGTTGATCTGGTCCATCAGCGTGGCTGGCGTGGCCAACGCCCTCATTTTCACCCCGTCGGCCATCATGTTGCCACTCTTGTTCAAGAGGGTCCTGCACTCGCCGAACTGGATGGTCGGGGTGGGATTCGCGGCAGTGGGCGTCGGCGGACTCGTCGGTGCGTTGACCATGATGAGCACCAGGCCTCCTCGCGCGCGCGTGCGCTCGATGTGGCTAGCTTGGGCGACGGGGGCGTTGACCACGGGCCTCTTTGGTTTGTCGAACTCCGCGTGGCTCGCCACGGGCATTGCCTTCGTGACCGGGGTGTTGCTCATCATCGGCAACATCTTGTGGGATTCACTCATGCAGTCCGAAGTGCCCACCGATATCCTCGGTCGCGTGTCGTCGGTCGACTGGACGTTCTCGCTCGGGCTGTCGCCCGTGGGCGTGGCCCTGGCCGGTGTGGTGTCGGGGGCGGTGGGTGTGCGACCGACCATCGTCGTACCGGGCCTCATTGTGAGCGCCGTGGCCTTCGCCGTTCTGGCGGGTGTGCGATCGGTCACGAGCGTGGACCGTCGCCCTCGAGAACCCGAGGTGCCGTGAGTTCCAGTTGAGCGTCGACGTGCTGCTCGGGCACGCCCGCTCGTCGCCGGCGCGGCCGAGGAATACTAGGACCGTGTCGCGAGTTCCCTCTGACGAGCGACTTGACGAGCGACATTGCCGGTCAACTTTTCGAGGACGAAGTAGATCAAGGCGGCCGAGAGTATGCCGAAGAAGACCGACATGTCGGCGCCACCGAACCAACCGGCGGGTCCGCAGTTGGCCTTGACGCTGCCGTCACAATAGAAGGCACCGAAGTGGTTGGAGAATGGTGTCATCCAGTGCAGCGGGAAGTTCACGGGCGGTGGTGCTTTGGAGTATCCGGTCGTGGCCAGAATGAGTCCCACCACGAACGCGACGAGGGCGTTCCAGTTGTACCCGCTCGTGGACCAATAGATACTGTCCGACGTCGTCTTTTGCATTTCGCTGGCGTCGTAGCGGTACTTCCGCAGTAACCAGTCGGTGATGTAAATGCCGAACCACGGGGCGATCCACACGATGATGACGCCGACGAAGTCCTTCATGTAGAGAGAGAAGGACGAGCCGAACGTCGCCCAGATGGTGAGACCGCAGGCGATGACCGAGTCCATGAGGACGGCCTGGTAGCGCTTGAGGTGGATTCCCATGGCCTGGACGGAAACGCCCGATGAGTAGAGGTCGAGTGAATTGATGCCGAAGAGCTGGACGATGGCGAAGATGAGAAAGATGACCACGAACCACGAGGGCAGGCCCTTTTGGTGGAAGAGGGCCTCGAAGGGGTTGGCGCTATTCCACACCCCGGAGTTGGAGAGGAAGCTAAAGGCCAGGGCGCCCATGATCATCATGACGATTTCGGGCAGAGCCGTGCCGACGAAAATCCAACCCACCACCGCTCCCTTCCTCGTCTCCCGGGGTAGGTAACGCGTGTAGTCATTGCCGCACTCGGTCCATCCCAGTCCCGAGAGGGCGATGGTGAAGGCCAGTCCGGCGCTGTAGGGCTCCCAGCCGTGGGCGAAGACGAAGACGCTGCTCGGATGAGCGTGGCGCGCTTCGAAGATCACGAAGATCACGAAGATCACCGCGAAGGGGATAATGAGGGCGCGCAGCACCTTCACCATCGTGGCGTGACCGAGGTAGGGCATGATCGCCTGAATGGCGGTGGCGATGACGATGAAGAGCACCTTGACGGTGTTGTTGGGGTGAAAGCCGGCGTACTGGCTCAGGACGATCGCCGCGCCCACGATAAGGATGAGTCCCTCGGTCTCGAAACCCAGTTGAGTGATCCAGTTGAAGAACGAGACCACGCGCGAGCCCCGAGTACCGAAGGCGGCCCGCGACACGGTGAAGGCGGTCGTGCCCGTCTCTTGACCCTGTAGCGAGGCGACACCGAGGAGGAGGAACGAGAGGTTGCCAATGATGATGATGCTGAGCGCGGTCCAGAAACTGAAGCCAAATCCCATCAACAACGCGCCGTAGACGAAGTATTCGATGTTGATAGCCGATCCCGCCCACATCGCACCGATGTTTCGTGGGGTGGCCCAACGTTCGCCCTCGGGTACGAAATCGATGCCGCGTGTCTCTATCTTGAACGCTTCGTCGCCCGGCGCTCCGTCGTGGAATTCTGTGGTTGCCACTGAGTGGTCCTCCCTGGTAGATGGTTGTCATTCGTCGCGACGCCGTGAGGGGCTCGTCGTACGCGAACAGTCTTACTCAAAACTTATGAACGCGAGGGACGCTCGTGTTAATTCTCGGGTCTTTTTATTACCGACCTATTAGTCCGACCTTGGGAGGGGTTCATGTCACCGCGACACACTGGAAACATCACACTACGAGTCCCGAGGAGGACCAATGTACCGTCCGAAGAAGAGGAAGTACGTGCGTCGCGCCGTCGTAAGTTCGTCGCTCGCCCTGGTCGCGATCACCGGACTGGGCGTGACGATTCTCAGTCAGGGGGGCGCGACGTCGACGGCCCTCAATGTGCCCACGACCGCCACCACCGCGAGTACGCCGACCACGAGCAAGGGCGTGGTCTCCACCGCGAGTCTGTCGGTGCCGCGCTACCACATCGTCGGTGCCCGACACGACGACTCGCAGCGTTCGGGTGACGATTAGACCGAGGGCGCTTCGGGTGTGGCCGACGCGGTGATGCGTCCGGTGACGCCACGCCAGAAGAACAACGTGGACACCGCGAGCAACGAGGACGCGACGGCCACGACCGTGAAGGGCAGGGCGGCGTTCACGGTGAAGAGGAAACCCGAGGTGACCGAAGCGAGTGCCAGCGACGCCGTCGTCGACGTGGCGTAGAGTCCCTGGCGGCGCGAGAGTTCGCGAGTGTGCGCACCCTGGCTCAGCAGTGAGGCGATCGACGGTGACGACAGAGCGGCGCCGATGGATTCGGCCGAACCCAGGAAGAGCATCGCCACGTTGTTGTGGATATGTGGATACGTCGCTAGGAATGCCGCACCGTTGAGTAGTCCCAGCAGAGCGGTCGCGCGACGATTGAGATGGTCGGCGATCCAGCCCCCCGCACGGCTGAGCAGCACGAAGGGAAGCGCAAACATCGTCCAACTGAGACGGATTTGGAGCGTGGAGGCGTGGTGCGAGTGCATCAACAAACTCCAACAGGTCTCGTAGACGCCCACGGCGAGTCCCGTCGCTGATGCCGCCACCAGGGCTCCGGCGAAGGGACGGTTCCAACGTAGCGGGGCCAGCGGGGAGGGGTCGTACGCCCGGTCACCGACGTTGGTGTGATACGCGACGAGCGCCGCCACCAGACTCACGACGCCCGTGGCGAAGAAGACCCACCCGAGGTCGTTGACGGACGCGACCACGCCGACCACGGGACCAATAGCGACGCCCATCAACTGCGCCGCCAATAATCGAGAAATGGCGCCGCCTCGCTCATGTTCGGCGAACAACGCCGCCACCGCCGACATCGACGCCACCTCGAGTGCACCGGCCGAGGCACCTTGGACGACACGAGTGAGGGTGAACCACAGTGCGCTGAGTGGCAGCGCGTAGGTCATGGAAGCCAGTCCGTAGGCCACGAGACTCACGACGAGAATGGGGCGACGCCCGAACTTGTCGGCGAGGTGCCCTAGGAAATATTGGGTGACAACCCCCGCGACGAAGAAGGACGCGACGATCAGACCAATGACGTGGGGCGATCCACCGCGGTGTTCAAGGAACAGGGCGAGCAGGGGCAAGCCCAGTGTGGCGCCCATCCATTGGATGAGCACGATGATCGTGAGGCGATTGAGCGTCTGGCGCGGCGTTGAGACAGGCACCTCGCCACGCTAATTGGTCGCTGGGTCGTCCCTAGAAACGCACCGGAACTGGTGCTGTAACGCGGCGAATTAGAGCACGTGGCATTCGTAGAGAACGGCGACCCCGAGACCGACGTAGAGCCAAGGAATAGCGTTGCTCCCGTGGCGTTGTCCCCACTCTATGACGCGTGGGCGCGTCGCCATGGCCCAGGTGAGCGCGACGAAGAGCAATTGCCAGAGGACGAAGACGACGCCGAGGGCGACGTCACGCAGGGGGCCATTGGCACGAAGCAGGGGTATCCACACCGCGAGATTGTCGCCGCCAAGACCTATTGTGATGAGGAATGTTGTAACGCTCCCGCGTCGAGGGGATTCGCGCGACTCGTCACGGCGGTGGCGCCAACTGCGCCACGCGAGCGCCCAGGGGGCAATGGCCAAAAGCCCCACCCACCGCAGCGGAACGACCGCCAAGGTGGAACCGACCGCCGCCGCGAGGACGAACAGGGTGACGACCGCGGTGCTCTGAGCGCTGGTGACCCTCGAGAATCGTTCCCTCGGCGTCATCGTGAGTTGCGCGGCGAAGGCGAAGAGATTATCGATCATGGTGCCGACGTAGGCGAAAGACCCCAGCAGGATCAGGGCCAGTAGTGATCGCACCGCTTTGACATTACTGGCCGGTACTGATTCGCCGCCGTTCCTCAAGGATAGTGTTGACGAGATGATGCGTCACGTTGAAGCGCCCTCCGCCGAGCAACTAGATGCGGCGGCCCGGGTCGTCGCCGACCATTTGGAATCCACGCCGACCGTCACCCTGAACCTGCGGGGTCGGTCGGTGCTCGCCAAGCTCGAGAGTGTGCAGATTACGGGCTCGTTCAAAATCCGCGGCGCTCTCGCCGCGATTGACGCCGCGCATCGTGATGATCCCCACGGGGCCGTCATCACCTCATCGGCGGGCAATCACGGCTTGGGTATCGCGCACGCGTCGAGCATCTTGCACGTGCCCGCCACCGTCGTCGTGCCGGCGAATGCGTCGGCGGCCAAGGTCAAGAAGCTTCGTAACTACGAGATCGAACTCATCATGTTCGGCTCGTCCTACGATGAGGCGCAGGCGCACGCCATTGAACTCGCCGCGACTCGTTGCATCCGTTACATCTCTCCCTTCAATGACACCAACGTCATCGCCGGGCAGGCGACGGTTTTCGCTGAGATGCTCGCCCAAGCACCGGAAATCGAGCACATCGTGGTGCCCGTGGGCGGCGGCGGATTGGTGTCGGGCGTCCTACTCGCTCGCGCGCGCCACGGTCGCGATGACGTGCGCGTGACCGGCATCCAACCCGAGGCCAGCGCGGCGATGTACCACGTCTTGCGAGGCACCACGATGGCTGAGGTTCAACATCTCCCCACGATCGCCGACGGTCTCGCCGGTGGTGGAGATGACGGCGCGGTGACGAACGAACTCGTCGCCGCCCACCACGTGCCCCTGGTGTTGGTGCCCGAACGACTCATCCGCCAGGGCGTGCGCGAGGCCGCGGAGTCCAATGGCCTGGTGCTCGAGGGATCGGCCTCGGCGCCCTACGCCGCCATCGTTCACGCGCTGGTGGATGATCTCGATTCGCGGATTGGCTTCATCGCGAGTGGGCGCAACATCGCCCACGAGCTCCTGGTCGAACTGCTCTCTGAGCCCCTCCACTGAGATCCGTCGAAGGGGTACCTCACCGAGGACCGTTAGGGTGAGCCTGTGAAGTCAAAGCGCCGCCTCGTCTCATGGAGCGCTCTGGTGATCTCGGTAGTGCTACTGATCGCCACGGTGGTGTCATTGTCGTCCAATTCCTCCTCGTCGCGCGTTGATTCGCTGGCTCTCGACGGGCGCACCCCGCACGGCGTGGAGCTCGCACTCTCGTTGTCGACGAGCGGATCGCTGCGCACGTCGGGCACCATCTGGCTCGACCTCACCACGAGTGCGGCGCGCGCGACATTGCTGGTGCCGGTGCTGACGGCGGCTACCGAGTTCGACGCCCGGGTGGTGGGGCGGCGGATCTATCTGACCTCGCCCAATCTGGCGAACGCCGCGGGACCCGTGTGGTACGTGGATAACCTGCAGTGGCCGTCACTGCGCGCCCTCGGACCGATCCTGCTCAAGCCCAACACGGCGCTCTTGACCCTGCTCGCCAATGCCCGGATTACCCACCACGGCACCTCCACGATTTACGAGATGAAGCGTAAGAATATCTCCCTGGGTACCTTCTCGCCGAAGGCGAAATCACCCACCCTGCCGGGGATTCTGGACCTGATCCTTTCGACCGGTCCCCAGGGGGAGGTCACCGCACTGTGGGCTCGGTTGACCTCGAACTCCGACACCACGACCGTGAATCTGCGCGTGCTCGCCTACAATCCTCGCGTATCGATCACCGTCCCCACGACCTCGAACGCCACGGTTCCCGCGGGCCCACTGCTGAATCAGTTGGTCAAGAGCGGAGCGCTGGGATCACTCGTCCTCCCGGCGCAACTCCTGCAGTTGCTCTCGCACGCCCAACTAGGTTGAGGGCGTGAACGTTCACGCTGAACCGCGCTGGCCCGCGTCGTTGGCCCTACTCGCCTGCGTCGCGTTGTACTTCGTTCTGCCCAATCGGCTCGTGATCGGGCCGCGGTGGCTCATCCCGGTACTGATCATTTTGGTGTTGATCCCGCTCTCACTTCGCCGCCATCGCCACCCTGACGAGTCGCCGAGGGTTCGCCAGTCGACCCTCGCGTTGATCGGGCTGGTCACCGTGGCCAACGTCACGTCGATGGTCATGCTCGTCCAGCGTCTGTTGGACACGTCGGTGTCCCAGGGGCGCGCGTTGATCTATTCGGCCGTCTCGGTGTGGCTCACCAATGTCATCATCTACGGCGTCTGGTTCTGGGAGATTGATCGCGGCGGGCCGACCCGCCGCGCCGCGGGCGCGAAGGAGGTGTACGACCTACAGTTTCCCCAACTCGAGAATCCCCAATTGGCGCCGAAAAATTGGGAGCCGAAATTCACCGACTATCTCTACACGTCCTTCGCCAATGGGACGAGCTTCGCACCAGCGGACGCCATGCCCCTCTCGCGTCGGATGAAGGTGCTCTTCGTCACGGAGTCGATGGTCTCCTTCATCACCATCGCCGTCGTCGCGGCACGTGCGGTGAACATCCTGAAGTAGTCCTGTGGACCACGTAGCGCAACTCGCCCGTACCTGGTGGATCGAGGTTCGCTGCCTCAGAGCTTGTAGCCAATGGTGCGCAAGAAAGTCCGACGCACGGCTTTGTCGTGCTCCGTTTCGATACCAGCGGGCGCCACGCCGTCCACCACCCCAAGAATCCCTCGCCCAAGGTCGGTCTGTGCGACGAGAACTTCGAGCGGATTCGCCGTCGCGCAATGGATCGTGCAGACCTCGGGAACCTGTTTGATGGCAGTGAGCACGTTGAGGGGGAAGGCGTTCCTCAGGTACGCGATGAAGCAGTGTCCCGCGCCAATTGACTCGGCATTGCGCGCCGCGAGGTCCTCGAGGTCGGGGGCATTGCCCGACGTGCGTACGAGGCAGGGTCCGGAGGCTTCACAGAATGCGAGCCCGAATTCCGGGTACTCACTCGCCCCGACGAGAACCTCATGCAGATCCTCAACCGTCTTGATGAAGTGTGCTTGGCCCACAATGACGTTGAGTCCACTGGGCACCTCTACGGTGACGGCACTGAGTTCCATGACAACCTCCCGTTGAGTGGCACCACTACCACGCCCGACCATCGACGCCGAAGCGACAAATGGGTCGATGGGCGAGAAGGACTAAAGCCTCCTCTTATGGGGCTCTCGCGACGTGGTCGTCTCGATCCGCGCGAGTGAGAACTCGTGTCGTCGCGCGACTGTGGTGGGGTGCCTCTCGCCGCGTCACTTCGTGGCACGGCCACGTCTCTCGGCGCCGCGGAGAGATCGGGCGATGGGTGCCCGTCGCCCGAGAGCGCTCGTGGATTCAGTCGTGCGAGGGCGTTGGCGGGTCGGGTGGACCGAAACGGCGAATCACCTCGTCTTCAAGGGTTCGACGCCGCTGTCGCAACTCGTACCCGTTCGCTCGCGCACCGCGGAGGGCGAAGGGCTGGCTGAGTTGATGCAGGCCCCGTCTGCGGACCTCGGGAAACTTCCATCCAATAATGAACAACAGTCCCATGGCCAGTAGGGGAACGATCACTAACACGAAGGAGACGATGGCGACGTAGAAAATGACACACCCCCGCTGGCAATTGGCCCCGAGAAATCGCTCGTTGCGCTCTCGAACGCTCCGCTGTGGACAGTATCGCACCAATTTCACGAAGTCGTTCAGGCGGACACTCGTTAGTCGAACGGGGGCGGGCCAGCGGGCTGGCCGGGACCGTACCCCCGGAGTAGCGGCGTCGCGCGCCACGAATCTCGGAACCCGCATCGCACATCTGCCCCGATATTTCGCGTCGGCCGTTCTTCGTGGTTGTCGTCGAGGTTCCCTCGCGAGAAGTGGGTGCGTGGCGATACACCGTGGCATGTGCGCCGAGTGGGAGTCACCCCACTGGGTTCGTGCGGCGACGGCATCGAAGGGATCCGTCTCGTCGAGCTAGGCGCCCAACAAGCGCGTGAGGAGTTTCGAGGCCCGACTCGTGCGTCCGTGCCGGCGCTCGTAATGGTCGGCCCACGTGGCCAGTGCGATACCCGAATTGATGCCCAGCCACCGAAGCGGCTCGACCTCCCAACGGCGCACGGGGGCGTCGACGAAGGGCAACGAGCTCTGGGCGGTCTCAGTGTCGGGTGCCACGATGAGGTCAGCCAGGGCGTTGGCGCACACGTAACTGAGCGTCACGCCGTCGCCGGTGTAGCCGCCGGCGGCGCCCAGCCCACTATCGCGGTCGAGAGTGACGTAGGGGAACTTGTTGCGGGGCATAGCCAGGGGACCACCCCAGCGATGCGTCACCTCGACGTCGAGCGTGGGGAAGAGCTCGATGAGTGATGAGGTGAGTTGGTCGAAGACGCCAGCGTTGGAGTCGAAGCGCGGTTCGACCGTAGAGCCAAAGTGATAGGGCGAACCACGTCCTCCGAAGGCCAGGCGATTGTCCGCGGTGCGCTGGCCGTAGACCAGAAGGTGTCGTTCGTCGCTCCACGTGGGGAAGGAATCGAAACCGTAGTGCGTCCACCATTCGCGCGAGAGCGGAGCGGTGGCGATCATGAGGGAATAGAGCGGCACGACGCTGCGACGCTGTCGAGGCTGGGTCGGTGTGAAGCCTTCGGTGGCGCGCACGACAACGTCGGCGCGCACGGTGCCGTGAATGGTGCTGACGTGGGGGCGCCGTGATCCCTTTCCCGCGAGGACCCTAGTCGCTTCGGTATTTTCGTATATCGCGGCGCCGCGACGCTCGACGGCGCGGGCCAGTCCCCGTACGAGTCGCGCGGGTTGGAGGCGTGCGCAGTGCGGGGAGTAGGTCGCGCCGCGAGCCCCGTCGAGCCAAGCGAACTCTCGCAATTCCGCAGCGTCGATCCAGCGCAGGTCGTCCTCGCCCACCCCGTGATGTCGAGCGAGCTCGAGTTCACCCTGAGCTCGGGCTTCTTGTAGGGGCGAGCGCGCGAAGGATAGCGTGCCACCCTGGGCGAAGTCGCACTCGATGCCCTCCTCGTGCGCTGCGGCGCCCAGAGACGCGACCGACTCTTGGAGCACGAGTCGCTGTCGGGTGTAGGCATCGATCCCGTAGGCGTCGATCACCGAGGCGGCGGGGGCGGGGAAGAGCGCCGAGGCCCACCCACCGTTGCGGCCCGACGCGCCGAATCCACACACTCGCGCCTCGAGGACGCACACGCGCAGGTGAGGATCACGTCGTAGAAGTTCTCGAGCCGTCCACAGGCCCGTGTAGCCACCGCCGACGATTGCCACGTCAACGTCAACGTCGCCCCGCAGTGATGGCCGGGGCGACGTTGCTTCAGTCTGTGACCACCACAGTGATGGTGGCGGCTGCATCAGACGTAGCGTCGAACGGCTTCCGTGAAGACGTCACGCAACGTGCCGACCATGAAGTCGATGTCCTCGCGCGTTGAGATCAACGGTGGGGCCAATTGCACCACGGGGTCGCCACGGTCGTCCGAGCGACAGATCAGTCCGCGCCGGAACATCTCGGGCGAGACGAATCCGCGCAGAAGTCGCTCGGCCTCCTCGCCCTGCCAGGTCTCCTTGGTCTCCTGGTCCTTGACCAGTTCGACTCCCCAGAAGTACCCCGTGCCACGCACGTCACCGACGATGGGTAGGTCCTTCAGGTCGTTCAGACTCTTACGGAAGTAGTCCTCATTGGCCATGACGTTGCCCAGGATGTTCTCGCGCTCGATGATGCCGATGCTGGTCAGAGCCATGGTCGCCGCGAGGGGGTGTCCCGCCCAGGTGAAGCCGTGCTGGAAGGCCAGTTCGCCGCTCTGGAAGGGTTCGGCGAGACGGTCGGACACGATCATCGCCCCGAGCGGAGCGTAGCCCGCGGTAATACCCTTCGCGCAGGTGATGATGTCGGGAACGTAGTCGTACTTCTGGCCGCCGAACCAGGTACCCAAACGTCCGAAGGCGCAAATCACTTCGTCCGAGACGAGGATGACGCCGTAGCGGTCGCAAATCCTGCGCACCTCCTGCCAGTACCCCGGGGGCGGGGTGAAGCACCCACCGGCATTCTGCACGGGCTCGAGGAAGACGGCAGCAACGGTCTCGGGCCCCTCGCGCAACAGGGCCTCCTCGATCTGCTGGGCCGACCAGAGGCCGAAGGCTTCAAAGTCGTCGGCGTGGACCTCGGCGCGGTAGAAGTTGACCGCGGGCACCTTGACCGCACCCGGCACCAATGGTTCGAAGGGTTGGCGGTAGTTCTCGAGCGAGGTGATGGTCAGTGCGCCGAGGGTGGTGCCGTGATAGGCGATGTCGCGGCTAATGACCTTGTACCGGTCGGTGTCGCCGCGCATCTTGTGATACTGCCGTGCGAGCTTCCAGGCGCTCTCGTTCGCTTCGGCCCCACCGGTGGTGAAGAAGACGCGATTCAGATCCCCGGGCGCGAGGCTGGCGACCTTCTCCGCGAGTTCGATCGCCTTGGGGTGCGCGTAGGTCCAAATTGGAAAGAACGTCAGGTTGTTGATCGACTCGGCGGCGGCCTCCGCGAATTCGGGCCGACCGTGCCCTAGGGCGTTGGTGAACAGGCCCGAGATGCCGTCGAAGTACTCCTTGCCGTTCACGTCATAGACGTGAACTCCCTCACCGCGAACGATGATGGGAATCTCGTTCTGCTCCGAGTAGGCGCCCATGCGCGACATTTGCAGCCATAGGTTGCGACGCGCACGTTCAGAGTAGCTATGGCTCTCCTGGTGTTCACCACTGACGGCAATACCATCGGTGAAGATTTCATTGATACTCATTTAGTTCCCCAAGCGTAGGTCTGTTTTGAAAGTTTCAAATACAGAAAGGTTTCAACTTCGGTCACCCCGGGAATACTCCGGATGGAGTCATTCAAGAGGTGCACCAATGCGTTGTCGTCGAGGGCGATGACCTCGGCGATGATGTCGAAGCTGCCCGCGGTCATGACCACGTAGTTCGCTTCATCGATGGCCGCTACCTGATCGGCCACCAGTCGGACGTCACCATGAACTCGGATGCCGATCAATGCTTCTCGGCCGTAGCCGAGCTGCAAAGGGTCGGTAATCGCGACAATCTGCATGACGCCCGCGTCTTTGAGTCGCTGAACGCGCCGACGCACGCCCGCTTCCGAAAGACCGACTTCGTCAGCAATCGCACCGTAGGGTCGTCGGCCATCGCGCTGCAGGAGCCCGATGATCTTGCGATCAATCGAGTCGAGCGAGCCCGGTACGGCGACCAATTCCATGGGGGAATGGTCGATGTCCTTGGCACTTGACTTCTTAGGTTTGGCTGCTGGCATTGGTTGCTCCCGCTCGGTCGTCATTGACGCCCAGACTGCGGATAGAGCAACTATAGCGGGATTTGACGCCTATATCAGTGGCCAATTGTCAATTCTGTGTTAAAAACCCTTGTGAAGAGTTGCTCATGCTATGAATCTCTGGCAGAGTGACAGTCGACGTGACACAGAGGTCACGAGGAAATTTTAGGGGGCATCATGCGCCGATTGGCAAACTTCATCGGGGGCGACTACGTCGCCCCCCTAAGTGGGAAGTACGTTGAACTGATCAACCCGGGCACCGGTGAGCCCTTCGCGGAGATGCCTCTCTCCAGCGCCGCCGACGTCGATGCCGCCGTGTCGAACTCCGCTGCCGCGTTCACCTCGTGGCGGCGCACCACCCCCTCGCAGCGTTCTCTCATGTTGCTCAAGGTGGCCGACATCCTCGAAGCGAACGCTGCGCGCCTGGTGGACGTGGAGACGGAGAACTGCGGCAAGATCACGTCGGTCACGATGAGTGAAGAGATACCTCCCATGATTGACCAGATCCGATTCTTCGCCGGCGCCGCGCGCGTTCTGGAGGGACGCGCCGCGACGGAGTACATGGAAGGGATGACGAGTTACGTGCGCCGCGAACCCATTGGGGTGTGCGCCGCCGTGACGCCCTGGAACTACCCGATGTTGATGGCGGTGTGGAAGTGGGCCCCGGCCCTCGCCGCCGGGAACACGATGGTGATCAAACCGGGCGACTCCACCCCGGCGTCCACGCTGCTGATGGCGGAGTTGATGGCGCAGGTGTTGCCCGCTGGCGTCCTCAACGTGGTCTGCGGAGACCGTGACACTGGCCGCGCCCTGGTCGAACACCCCACCCCCGCGATGGCCTCGGTGACCGGTTCGATCCGTGCCGGGATGCAAGTGGCCGAGTCCGCCTCGAAGACGCTCAAGCGTGTGCACCTCGAACTCGGTGGCAAAGCGCCGGTGGTGGTTTTCGACGACGTCGATGTCGCCGCGGCCGCGGCCGGGATCGCGATCGCCGGTTTCTTTAACGCCGGCCAAGACTGCACCGCGGCGACGCGCGTGCTCGTCGGACCCAAGGTCTACGGTGACTTCGTCGACGCCCTCGCGGAGCAGGCGCGTCATACCGTGATTGGTCTGCGCGACAACGACGACGCGCTCTTTGGTCCAGTCAACAACGCCAATCAGTTTGAGCGCGTTAACGGCTTCCTCGATCGCAAGCCCAGTCATGCGAGTTTCGCCGCGGGCGGCGAACGCGTGGGTGAATCGGGATATTTCGTGGCTCCCACGGTGGTCGCCGACCTCCATCAGGACGACGAGATGATCCAGACCGAGATCTTCGGCCCGGTCATCACGGTGCAGAAGTTCTCCAACGACGACGAGGCCCTGAGCTGGGCCAACGGTGTGGACTACGGTCTCGCCTCATCGGTGTGGACGAGTGACCATGGTCGCGCGATGCGGTTCTCGCGTGACCTCGACTTCGGGTGCGTGTGGGTGAACACTCACATTCCGATCGTGGCCGAGATGCCGCACGGGGGCTTCAAACGTTCGGGTTACGGCAAGGATCTCTCGGTGTACGGATTCGAGGACTACACACGAATCAAGCACGTCATGCACAACATCGAGGCGTGAACCAGAGCCCCGATGTGCGCCACGCCGTCCGTGGCGTGAGTAGTAGCGTGAATTCGACTGATATCAGAAAGGATGATCAACGATGATCATCGGCGTACCCAAGGAAATTAAGACCGACGAGAACCGGGTAGCCCTTACCCCGGCGGGAGTGCGGGAGTTCACCTCGAGTGGACACCAAGTCCTTATTGAAGCCGGCGCGGGAGTGGGGTCCTCGATCTCTGACGACGACTACGTCGCCAATGGTGCCACCATGGTGGCGAACGCGGACGACGTATGGGCGCACGCCGATCTTGTCTTGAAGGTGAAGGAGCCGATTGGCGCCGAATATCACCGGCTCTCGGCACGCCCGAATCAGGTCCTCTTCACGTACCTGCACCTCGCCGCGTCGCGCGAGTGCACCGACGCGCTGGTCGCGTCGAACAACGTGGCCATTGCTTACGAGACGGTGCGGCTGCGCGACAACTCGTTGCCGTTGCTCACGCCCATGAGTGAAGTCGCAGGTCGGATGGCGCCCATGATGGGTGCGCATCACCTGATGCGTCCCGGCGGGGGGCACGGCACGTTGATTGGTGGCGTTCCCGGGGTGGCACCCGCCAACGTCGTGGTCATCGGTGCGGGTGTCGCCGGTCTGGCGGCCGCCACGGTGGCCGCGGGAATGCACGCGAACGTCAAGATCCTGGACCGCAATCTCGATCGCCTTCGTCAGGTGGATATTCACTTTGATGGTCGGGTCCAGACGATTGCTTCGTCCACGCTGTCCCTGGAGGAGGCCTGCCTCGACGCCGACATCGTCATCGGTGCGGTGCTGGTCGTGGGGGCCAAGGCCCCCAAGCTCGTGTCGAACGATCTCGTCGCTCGCATGAAGGACGGCTCGGTCTTGGTGGACATCTCAGTGGATCAGGGTGGATGCTTCGAGGCCACTCGACCGACGACGCACTCCAATCCGACCTTCGTCGTCAATGGCAGCGTGTTTTACTGCGTCGCCAACATGCCCGGGGCGGTGCCGACCACGTCAACGCACGCGCTGGCCAACGCCACGTTGCCCTACGCGCTCGAATTAGCGCGACACGGCTGGCGTGATGCCGTGGTGGCCGATGACGCCCTCGCCGAAGGGGTCAATGTCGTCAACGGCGCCGTCACCTACGGTCCGGTGGCCGAGGCGCTCGAAGTCCCCTTCACCCCGTTGCGGACATTGCTCTAGGTCGACTCGACCCAGGGGCAGTGCCGGCAGCCACTGTGACAGCACGAGCCGCGTTCGAGGTGAGCGTTGCGCGTTTGGACCACGAGGCCCGTCGACGGGTCCAAGTAAGTGCGTTGACCCGCGCGCTGTGCCTGGTCGTGGGCGGCCAGAATGATCTCAAAGTCCGCGCGCGAGCGGCTCAGACGCGATTGATGCGGTACGTCGGCCTCGTTCACGATGCGGGAAGTGACGTGGCGAGGAGAACTTTGCCGAATTTGCCGGGTCGGGCGAAGAAGGCGTAGGCGTCCTCGACCTTGGCGAGCGCGAAGGTGCGCGCGAGAGGCACCCAGATCTCGCCGCGGCGCCACGGGTCCGCCAGGGCGTCACGGACGTGAGCGATCACCTCGGCTTTCTCGTCGTGGCTGCGCGAACGCAACGTCGAACCGGTCAAGGCCGAACGCGTACGCATGATATTGAGCAGGTCGATCTCGAGGTGCGAACCTCCTCCCGCGACACCAATCACCACCACTCGGGCGAAGTTGTCGAGGCGGCTCTGCGCGAGCGAGAGGTGCGCCGCCCCCACGAGTTCGAGCACGACGTTCACCGGTGCGATTCGCGTCACGTCGTCGAGGGTGATGACCTCGTTCGCACCGAGTTCGAGTAACTGCGCGCGATGCGCGTTGGACCGCGTGACCGCCGTGACGTGGGCACCCAGTAGCCGTCCGATCTGCACCGCGGCCGACCCGACGCCGCCACTGGCACCCGACACAAGCAAACGTTCACCGCGTGAGAGGTGACCTTGCAGGACCAGTGCGTCGTAGGCGGTGATGTAGGCCTCGGCGAAGCCGCCCGCGGCGTCCATCGCCACGGTGTCGGGCACCTCGATGAGGTGCGCGACGGGTACCAGTGAGTGCGTGGCTTGAGCGCCTCCGCCCACGATGGCGCACACCCGACGCCCGCACCACGTCTCATCGACGCCCTCGCCCACGGTGAGCACCCGTCCGGAGAGTTCCATGCCGGGGATGTCCGCGGGCCAGCCCGGCGGCGAGGGGTAGACGCCTCGCCGCTGTAAGAGGTCGGCGGCGTTGACGCCAGCGAACTCGTTGGCGATCAGTACTTGACCTTCGCCCGGGGACGGGTCGGGACGTTCCTCGATCCGCAGGGACCCGTTGTCGATGATGGTCGCAAACACGTAGTCGACATTAGGTGGACGTCGGCGCCGCTCAGCCGGTAGTTTGTCCCCCATGACTATCTACGACATCCCCGTCAACACACTCAGTGGCGAGCCCGCGTCGCTCGCCCCCTACGAGGGCGAAACACTCCTCATTGTCAACGTGGCCTCCAAGTGCGGTCTGACCCCCCAATACGAGGGTCTGGAGAACCTCGAGAAGACCTACGCGCAACGCGGTTTCAGTGTCGTAGGTTTCCCCTGCAACCAGTTCATGGGTCAAGAGCCCGGCACCGCGGAGGAGATCCAGACATTCTGTTCCACCACCTACGGCGTGACCTTCCCCCTCTTCGAGAAGATTGACGTGAACGGTGAGGCACGACACCCGATCTACGAGCACCTCGTTACCACGAGCGACGCCGAGGGGTACAGCGGCGACATCCGATGGAACTTCGAAAAGTTCCTGGTGTCCGCCGATGGCTCGGTGCAGCGTTTCGCGCCCCAGGTGACCCCCGAGGATCCGACGTTGATCGCGGCGATCGAGTCCGCGCTCAACTAATCCGCCAACGAACGGCGCAGTTGTACGTACGTGGGGTGAAATCCGAGTGCGGACCACAGTGAGGTGGCGGGTTCGTTGTCGATGTGCCAGCGCACTTCGGCGTAACCATATCCTGCCTCGAGCGCGACGTTCATGACGAGGTGCATCAACGTCGTGGCGAGGCCACGACGTTGAAAGGCGGGAGTGACGGCGAGTGATCCGATGTGCACGGTGTCGGGGTAATTGCCGCGTAACTCGGGCAGGGCGAAGGTGGTGCACTGGGCAATCGGTACGTCGTCGACCTCGACGAAGTAGTAGTGGCACTCGGGATCCTCGAGCAAGTCCACGATGGTGGCCGTGTTCGCTGCGCGCTGTCGATCGGTGACACTCTCGGGATCTACCCCCTGGGCTCGGTCGATGAGGTCGTCGAAGGCCAAGGCCGTCGCCAGATCGGCCGTCGTGGCCGGGCGTACCCGATGTCGTGGTGGCCACGAGATCTCCACGACGGCGTTGAGTTTCTGGGATCCCCGCACACTGACGATTCGATAGCCCCGTTCAATCCACGCCTGGGTTCCATTGCCCGCCAGCGCCCAGACGAGGTGGGCACTGGATCCCTCCTCGCGCCAGGCGCGATACGCGTGTTCGCAGAGGTTGTCGAGCACGTCGGGGACTTCGTAGGAGTAGCCGTCGGGCCCCGTCCACGTCTGTCGTCCGTGGAGGGGGTCATCGAAAGTGGCGCCGTAGAGGTGGCCTCGGAAACGCCCGTTCGAATCGTCAACCCACACCGGTTGAGTCGAATGGACGAGGGCGAATTCAAATTCCTGGCGCGAGAACGTTGCCGACACCAGAGGTTCGACGCGGGCGTCACGCGCGAGTTGCTCGGCCACGCGCTGAGCAATCTTGGGAGCGTCACCTTTGACACCACGGCGAACGGGACTCACGAGAACCACGGTAGTGGTTGTGTCAAAGTGTCGCTATGACTATTCAGGCGACGCTGTTTGACATGGACGGACTACTCATCGATTCCGAAATCCTCTGGCACGAGGCCGAAGTAGAGATTTTCGGCGCCCTCGGCGTCGATCTGGGCGGGGCCGAAAATCGCAGCACCAAGGGTCTCTTCGTCAATGAGGTGGTCGAGTACTGGTACGAACGCCAACCTTGGTCTGGGCCGAGCGAGTCCGACGTCGTCGCGCTTCTCCTCGCGCGCGTGGGTGAACTCGTCGAGTCCAAGGGCCGACTCTTGCCGGGAGCAGTGCGCGCCATCGAACTCACCTCAGCGCGGGGCCCGGTCGCCCTAGCCAGTTCCACCCCCCTGTTCCTCATTGAACGGTGCCTGAACCACTTCGGGCTCAACGACCGTTTCGCCTCCCTGCATTCGGCGGAGTTCGAGACCTTCGGAAAGCCCCACCCCGGTGTGTTCTTGACCGCCGCCGCCGCCCTGGGCGTGGCCCCGGATCGTTGTCTGGTCATGGAAGACTCCTCCGCTGGGGTCGTGGCCGCCAAGGCGGGGCGAATGACGGTGGTGGCCGTGCCCACCCCATCGGACCGGCGTCTCGCTGCGTTCTCGCTCGCCGACCTCGTGCTCGACTCGCTCGAGGATTTGAGCGAGCAGTGGCTCGACGACCATTTCACCTTCTCCCGGATCACGTGACGAGGGGACGCTAAGCCCTCTTGAGTACGATGGACGCACGCAACGAAGGAGACTCGTGTTTCGCCCGGTCAGCGCTGAACTTGATTTTGTAGCCATCGAAGAGGCCGAACTGGTCCGTTGGCGCGAGCACGACATCTTCGCGCGAACCATGGCGCAGAGAGCGGGCGCGTCGCCCTGGGTGTTCTACGAGGGGCCCCCCACGGCCAATGGCAAGCCCGGCCTTCACCACGCATGGGCGCGGGTGTACAAGGACTTGTTCTGCCGCTATCAGACCATGCAGGGCCACTACGTCGCCCGCCGCGCGGGGTGGGACACGCACGGTCTGCCCGTCGAGGTCCAGGTGGAGAAGCAATTGGGTATCTCCGGCAAGAAGGCGATCGAGGAGCAGATCGGTATCGCCGAGTTCACCCGCCTGTGCCGCGAATCGGTGCTGACTTACGTGGGGGAGTTTGAGCGGCTCACTGAGCGCATCGGCTACTGGACCGACATGGAGCACGCCTACTACACCTTCCATCCGTCCTACGTGGAGTCGGTCTGGTGGCAGCTCCAGCAGTTGTTCGATCGCGGGCTTCTGTACGAGGACTTGAAGGTGGTGCCCTACTGTCCGCGCTGCGGCACCGCGCTATCGAGTCACGAGTTGGGCCAGCCGGGCGTCTACACCGACGAAACCGACGAGAGCGCCTTCGTGCGTCTGGCGATACTGGACGCGTCCACTCACGCGGGGCTCGCGGGTGCCACACACCTCGCGGTGTGGACGACGACCCCCTGGACGCTCCTGTCCAACGTCGCGGTCGCGGTGAACCCGGAGATCACCTACGCGGTCGTCGACGGTCTGGTGATCGCCGCGGACCTCGTCGAGTCGGTGCTGGGCGAGGGCACCCGTATCGACGCCACCTTGCTCGGTCGCGACCTACTGGGGACGCATTACCAGCGACCCTTCGACGACGTGGACCTGCCTGAGGGGGTCGACGCTTGTTACGTGGTGGGCGCGGAGTACGTCACCACCGACGACGGCACCGGTCTCGTGCACCAGGCGCCCGCCTTCGGTGAGATCGACCGGCTCGTTGGCCGTGCTCACGGCCTACCCACGCTCAACCCCGTGGGACCTGACGGCACCTTCACCGACGCGGTCGCCTGGCTCGCGGGGCGCGACGTGCGCGAGGCGAACCACGACATCAATGACGAGCTCGAACGTCGAGGACTGTTGATTCGCCGTATGGACTATGCACACTCCCTGCCGCACTGCTGGCGCTGCGGCACGGTGCTGATCTATTGGGGAAAGCCCAGCTGGTACATCGCGACGAGTCAGTTCAAGGAACAGTTGCTGAGTGAGAACGCGGACATCGACTGGCACCCGGGCCACATCCGCGAGGGGCGCTTTGGCGAGTGGCTCGCTAACAACGTCGACTGGGCACTGAGCCGCGACCGCTTCTGGGGGACGCCGCTGCCGATCTGGCGCTGTGAGGATAATCACCTCACCTGCGTGGGGTCGCGTGCGGAGCTCTCGGATCTCACCGGGCGTGACTTGAGCGCCCTCGATCCACACCGTCCGGCCATCGACGAGATCCTGGTGCCCTGTCGTACCTGTGGTTCCGACGCCCGTCGGGTAGAGCCGGTGATTGACGCGTGGTTCGATTCGGGAGCGATGCCGGCGGCGCAGGTGGGATATCCGCACGTGGCCGGCAGCGCGGACGCGATGCAATTCCCGGCGCAACTGGTGTGCGAGGCGATCGATCAGACCCGTGGCTGGTTCTACTCGCTCCTGGCGGTCAACACCCTGGTGTTCGGCCACACGCCCTACCAACACGTCTTGTGCCTCGGCCACATCGTGGACGAGAACGGTAAGAAGATGAGTAAATCCCAGGGCAACGTCATCGACCCTTGGGAAGTGCTCGATACGCGTGGCGCCGACGCGCTGCGGTGGTGGATGTTCTCTCAAGGTTCGCCCTGGACCTCCACGCGCGCGAGTCTCGGCGCCATCGATGCGTCGTTGCGCGACACGCTGGCGACGCTGTGGAACACCTTCAGTTTCTTCACCACCTACGCCTCCCTCAACGGCTTCGATCCACTCGACCCCGAGATTCCCGTTATCAGTGAGCGCCCGGCCATCGATCGGTGGATCCTCTCGCGCCTGGAGGAGGTGACACTCACCATGACCAGTGCCCTCGAAGGGTACGAGCCCCTGAGCGGCACCGACGCCTTCGCGTCGCTGATCGATGACCTGTCGAACTGGTACGTGCGCCGCAGCCGTCGCCGATTCTGGCGCACCGATCCTCGGACCCCACGGTCGGATTCCCTCGCCGCCCAGTCCACGCTGCTCGAAGTCCTCCGGCGCGTGACGCTGCTGCTGGCGCCGTTCTGCCCCTTCGTCACCGAGCGTCTCTACCGTGAACTCTTCGCCGTCAGTGACGATGACTCCGTGCACCTCGCCGATTGGCCCACGGCGAAAGCCGAGCGCCGCGACGTCGCACTCGAGGCGGCCATGGACGTGGCGCGTTCTCTGACGTCGCTGGGTCGTAGCGCGCGCGCGGACGCGGGTATTAAGGTCCGCCAGCCGCTCTCGCGAGCCCTGGTGTTTCTGCCCGCGGGTGTCGCGAGGCCGCCCGCAGGCATCGTCGAGGACGAACTCAACGTGGACGTTCTCGAATACGGTTCGGAATTGGCCGAAGTGTTGAGTTTCGAGCTGGTGCCGAATTTCCGCAGCGTCGGGCCCCGCCTCGGTGAGGCCGTTAAGGAGCTCAAGGGGGCATTGGCGGCGCTTGATTCGGTGGCCGCCGCCGAGGCCCTCGAAGCCGGCCTCAGCCTTTCTGTCACTCTCTCAACCGGCGACTTTGAGCTCACGAGCGAGGACGTGGAACTGCGCGTCAAGAGTCAGGGCGGTTTCGCGGTCTCGCGCGAGGGCGGAGAAGTGATTGCGCTGGACCTGGCCCTGAATGACGAGCTGCGTCGGCGAGGCTACCTTCGCGACGTGGTGCGACAGGTGCAGGACTTGCGCAAAAATTCGGGCCTGGAGGTGTCGGACCGGATCGTCTTAAACGTCACGGGGCTCGACGACCTGAGCGACGGATTCGACGTGCTAGCGAGCGAAGTGCTGGCCACCCATGTCGTGATCGGACCAGGCGAAGGGACAGGAACCGTACTAGAACTCGACGACGAGCGAGTGGCCCTGGCGTGGATCGCCAAGGTCACTGATGCGGCGAGTTAGCGCGTCGCGTTGAGTTTGCTCAGCAGTACGGTCAGTTCGCCGCGCTCCTGACAGGTCAGCCGACTCGAGAGGTGCTCTTCGAGATAGTCCATGTGGACGTGGAGGGCTTCGTCGAGCTTGAGATTGCCCTCGGGAGTGATGGCTACGTGAATCGCTCGACGATCAGTCGGACAAAGTTGTCGTTCCACCAGGCCGGACTCCTCGAGGCGGTCGATCAGTCGAGTGGTGCCGCCAGTCGAATGAACGATCGCCTCGGCGATCTCGTTCATCTTGAGGGTGCCCTCGGGTGCGCGACGTAGTTGCAACAACACCTCGAACCACGCGAGGGGCAACTCGCAACTCTCCTCGAGTCGCACCGCGAAACTGCGAGAAAGTCGGGCGTTGGTGTCCAACAGTAGGGCGAACAACGTCACGCGCTCGTCACTCGACGGACATACCGTCGTCAGAGGCGTCACCATTTCCATGAGAAGATCATAGCACTTAGTTCGTTCTGCAATTATTGTTTGACAAGATGTTGCATATGCAACTATACTGGGCGGTGCACAGTTCCGTGCCCAACATTCAGGAGATTTCACTATGAGTAACTTCCCCGCCGCCGGTGTGTACAACATCGACCCGGTTCACTCGACTTTCACGTTCGTCGCTCGCCACTTGGTCGTTTCCAAGGTCCGCGGTCGTTTCGCTGAGTTCGAAGGCACACTGACCGTGGGCGACACCCCCGAGAGCTCGTCGGCACTCGTGACGGTCCAGGCCAGCAGTATCACGACCGACAACGAGATGCGCGACGCCCACATCAAGAGCAACGACTTCCTAGGGCAAGAGACCTACCCGACCTTGACCTTCAAGTCGACGAGCCTGACCTCTAAGGGCGGCAACGACTACGCGCTGGTCGGCGACCTGACCATCCGTGACGTCACCAAATCGGTGACCTTCGACGTCGAGTTCACCGGTGAGGGCCCGAGTTTCGTTCCTGGCCAGACCGTGATTGGCTTCGAGGCCACCACCGAGATCGACCGTCGTGACTTCAACGTCAACTTCGAGGGCAACCTGGAAAATGGCGCCGCCGTCGTGAGCCACAAGATCGTCATCGAGTTGAACGTCGAGGCAGCAACGGTTCCCCCGGCCGAGGCCGGCAACTAAGTCCGGAGTCACGCAGCACCGAGGGCGGCGCCGGGGCGAACAGCCCCGGCGCCGCTCTCGTTACGATGGTTCCGTGAGTGAGCAACCCGATTCCAACGGACGTGGAATGAAGTCCACGCTGAGTGTCCTGGGCGCTCTGGCCACCATCATCTCGGTGTGGTGGTTCGCCTTGCGCCCTCGTCGCCATCGCGACGGCGAATAACGACGCGGGTAAACTTCGATTGTGGCGTCCGCATCCTTCGCGCCCCTGCGCCATCGCGGCTTCGCCCTGGCCCTGGGCTCTAATTTCGTCTCCTCGACCGGGACGTGGATGCAGAGCGTGGCGCTGGGCATCTATCTGCAGTCCACGACCCACAACACGCTCTGGCTCGGTCTGCTCACCGTAGCGGCTTGGCTACCCGCCTTGATTGGCTCACCCCTCGGCGGAGTGATGGCGGACCGCTACTCGCGACAACGTTGGATTCAGTTGAACAATCTCGCCCAGGCGGCTGCCGCGAGCGCGTTGGCCGTGGCCGCGCTGACCCACCATCTTTCGGCGCCGCTCGCGTGCTACCTCGCCATCGCCGAGGGCTTCTGCTCGTCGGCGTCGTGGGCCGCGTGGCAGTCGCTGTTGCCCGACCTGGTCGATCAGGACGAGGTGTTGGCCGCGGTCTCATTGGGGTCGGCTCAGTTCAACCTCGGACGCATCATCGGACCCGCCCTCGCGGCCTTCACTCTGCTGGTGGGCAGTCCCGGGTGGTGCTTCGCCGCCAACGCGGTGTCCTTCGTCGTCGTCGTCGTCGCATTCTCATTCGTCCGTACGCCGGCGCGCCCGCGAGCGACGACGCCCCTCGCCCTCCTGCGCGAGACGCGCGCGGGACTTCACATGGCCTGGCGCACTCGGGGGTGTCGTAACGCCATCATCGCGGTGGGGACCGTCGCCCTGTTCATCAGCCCCTTTATCACTCTGGTGCCCGCGATGGCGATCGACGTCTTGCACTCGGGCAAGGTGGGCGCCACCTGGCTGGTCACCGCCCAGGGGGTGGGTGCCGTCGTCGGCGCCCTCACGCTCCCGGCGCTGGCCAAGCGCACTTCGCGCTTGACGGTCCTGCGCGGTTCGATGGTGGCGATGGCGCTGGCCGAGGGCCTCTACGCCTACGCCCCGGACCTGGTGTGGGCCGCCCTGGCGCTGGTGGTGTTGGGGGGCTCGTACGTGGGTACCCTGACGGGCCTGAACACCTCGGTCCAGTTGCACGCGCCGGTCAAGGAACGCTCGCGCATCCTCTCGCTCTACGTCTTGTCGCTCTCGTTGTTCTACCCCGTCGGCGCCCTGGCCCAGGCGGCCCTGGCGCACCTCTTCGGCGTGCGCCCCATCTCGTTGGTGGCCGCCGTGAGTTTTGGGCTGGTGGTGATGACGGTCAGTGTTTTTCGCCCCCAGTACTGGCATCACATGACCATGGACCCGTCGCAAATGGTGCTTTCCGTGGCAGACTAGGGCCATGACCTTCACTGCTATCAATCCAACCACCGGAGTAGTCGTCGGTGAGTACCAGACCCACGATGACGCCTACGTCGACGCGGCACTCGCCACCGCTCACGAGGCATTCATCCAGTGGAAGAAGACACCGTTCGCCGAGCGCTCCGAGTTGATGAACCGGGTCGCGGAACTGCTCGAGGGGGAGATTCCCGTCGCCGCCGCGCTGATGACGTCGGAGATGGGCAAGACCTTCGCCGCCGCCAAGGGAGAGGCGGCCAAATGCGCGCTCACGATGCGCTACTACGCCGAGCACGCCGAGGGCATGCTCGCCACCGAATACGTGCAGACCAAGGCCTCCAAGAGCGGCATCCGCCACGAACCCCTCGGACCCCTCCTCGCGGTGATGCCCTGGAACTTCCCCCTCTGGCAGGTCATCCGCGTCGCGGTGCCCAATCTGATGGCGGGCAACCCGATCGTCTTGAAGCACTCGTCGAGCGTTCCCGGATGCGCGCACTACGTGGAGCAACTTTTCGCGCGTGCCGGTTTCCCCCGAGGACTCTTCACCAATCTCTATCTCGAGTCGAGCCGTATCGAGATGGTCATCGCCGATCCGCGAATTGCGGCGGTGACCGTGACCGGTGGTGAAACCGCCGGTCGGTCGGTCGCGTCGATCGCCGGCAAGCACTTGAAGAAGTGCGTGCTCGAACTCGGTGGTTCCGATCCCTTCATTGTGGGCAAATCCGCGGACCTCGATCACACCGTGCCCCTAGCGGTGACCGCCCGACTCCAGAACAATGGCCAGGCTTGTATCTGCGCCAAGCGATTCATCGTGGTGCGTGACGTCGCTGATGAGTTCATCGCGCGCTTCTCCGCCGCCATGGCGGCCGCGCCGGTGGGCGACCCGATGGACGCCTCAACAGTGCTCGGTCCTCTCGCGAACGAGGCGCAGCTCACGACGCTCTCGAAGCAGGTCGCTGAGTCCATCGCCCAAGGTGCGGTGGCGACGACCGGTGGGACCCGCGCCGAGGGGGCGGGCTTCTTCTTCCCGGCCACGGTACTGGTCGATGTTCCCGACACCGCGCCCGCGAGTAACGAGGAACTCTTCGGACCAGTGGCCGTGGTGCACGTCGTCGACGACCTGGACGAGGCGATTCGATACGCCAACGACACACCGTGGGGGCTGTCGGGCTCCGTGTGGGCCACCGACCCCGAGGAGATCGATCAGGTCATCGCCGGTCTCGACGTGGGCATCGTCTTCGCCAATGCCATGGTCGCCTCGATGAACGAGTTGCCTTTCGGCGGCGTCAAGGCATCGGGCTACGGACGCGAACTGGGTGTGGCTGGCGTGCGCGAGTTCACCAACACGAAGTCGTTCTATATCGCGTGAGCCAGTATTACTTCGATCACGCGGCCTCCGCGCCGCGTCGAGACGAGGTGGTCGAGGCTATGGCGCCGTGGATGCGCGGCGTCGTCGGTAATCCTTCGGGTAGCCACCGTGTCGCTCGCGAGGCACGCCGTGCGGTGGAAGATGCGCGCGACGTCGTCGCGTCGTTCCTCGGGGTCAAACCCGGTGGTGTCATTTTCACCGGGGGTGGCACCGAGTCCTGCACGCTCGCGGTGGCCGGTGTGGCCCACCAGCACCGCCGCTTCCATGATCGCAGCACACTGGTGGTGTCAGCCATCGAGCACCACGCGGTGTTGGACGCTGCACGCCAGATGGCGCTGGACTTCGATTCGGTGCGGGTTCGTGAGATTGGCGTCGACGTCGACGGGGTGCTGGACGTGGCGGCACTGTACGACGCGCTCGACGACACGGTGGCCCTGGTGAGCGTGATGGCGGCCAACAACGAGACGGGCGTACTCCAGCCCCTCGACGCCGTGGTCGCGGCCGTGCAGCAGCTCGGACTCTCCCACGTGGTTACCCACTCTGACGCAGTGGCGGCCGCACCCTGGCTGGACCTGGCGCAGTACTGCGCGGGGATCGACGCCGTCTCGCTGGCCGGGCACAAACTCGGGGGGCCCGTCAATTCGGGGGCGTTGGTCCTGGGTCGCGACGTGCCCCTGGACGCACTGATGCCTGGTGGGGGTCAGGAGCGAGGTCGCCGAGGAGGCACTGTCGACGTGGCGGCGTGCGTGGGACTCGCCGCCGCCATTCGTTGCGTGCAAGAGGAGCGCGTGGATGGTGAGGCCCGAGTGCGCGCCGCTCAGCACCGCCTGCGCACAGAACTCGCGCGACTCCCCGGTGCGCGCGTCACCGCCGACGGCGCCGCGACGTTGCCCGGGACGGTGCACGTCACCTTCGAGGGTCTCGCGAGTGACGAGTTGTTGTTCTTGCTCGATCAAGGCGGCGTGTGCGCGTCGGCCGCATCGAGTTGCTCCAGCGGGGCGGCGGTGTCGAGTCACGTTCTGGCCGCGATGCAGGTGGCGCCCGCACGCGCCCGGGGGGCCTTACGTTTGACGATGGGTCGCGAGACCAGCGACGATGAGGTCACCGCGGTGATCGCCGCAGTGACGCGAGCCGTGCGCCGGCTACACGACGAGTCCCGTCCCCGGAGCTAACTGGCAGACTGGGACCATGAAAGTCCTCGTGGCAATGAGTGGCGGCGTTGATTCGTCGGTCGCAGCGGCCCTCCTCCTAGAAGCCGGTCACGAGGTCGTGGGAGCCACGCTGAAACTCTGGGGTGGCGTCTCGGACTCGGGATGTTGTTCCGTCGCCGACGTCGACGACGCGCGTCGCGTCGCTCAGACCCTGGGCGTCGACCACCACGTCTTCAATTACGCCGAGGAGTTCGAGAAACACGTGGTGACGCCCTTCGTCGAGGGCCATGCCCGAGGTGAGTCACCCAATCCCTGCATCGAGTGCAATCGTCACATCAAGTTCGACCTGCTCTTTGAGCGCGCGCAGCGTCTGGGCTTCGACGCGGTGGCGACGGGGCACCACGCCCAGGTCGAATGGCGCGCGGGCGAAGCACTGCTGACGCGGGGGGCCGACAGCGCGAAGGATCAGAGCTACGTTTTGGGGTACCTGCACAGGGAACAACTCGAGCGCCTGCTCTTACCGATTGGCGCGATGACCAAGAGCGAGGTACGCGCGCACGCTGAGCGGGTGGGACTTCGCACGTGGGACAAGCCCGACTCACAAGACGTTTGTTTCATAGAGTCCTCACTCGGTCGCGAGGTGTTCCTGCGCTCGCGCATCCCCCTGTCGAGCGCGGACTTGGTCGACCGGGCCAGTGGCGAGGTCGTGGGCCACACCGACGCGGCGGAACTGATGACCGTGGGACAGCGCCGCGGTGTGCTACCCGGGCGTGACGGAGAGAAGCGTTTCGTCGCGCGCGTCGATATCGCGCGTCGTCGAGTCGAAGTCGGACGACTCGAGGAGATCATGGTGGACTCACTGGTGCTCGACCAGAACTCTCTCAGCTTCGCGCGTGATGCGCTGGCGCCGGACACACCCCTGTGGGCGCAGTGGAGTGCGCACGGCCAGCCCCGGCGAGCGACGTTGCGTTTTCGAGGTGAGTGGTCACTCGACTTGGACGAGGCGGCGCGTCCCGTAGCCGCGGGTCAGTCCGTGGTGCTGTACTCCCTCAGTGATCCCCGGGTGGTCGAAGGGGCCGCCCTCGTCAGGCGATGACCTCGCCCGCGACACGCGCCGCGCAGTTGCGCGAGGTGATCACGCGCCACGCCGATGCCTACTTCGTTCGCGACGAGCCCGTCATCCCCGACGCCGACTACGACGCGCTGGTGCGAGAGTTACGCGACATCGAGCGTGAACATCCCGAGTTGGCCAGTGAGGAGAGCCAGCGGGTCGGTGCTCCGGCGTCGACGGTGTTCTCACCCGTCCGTCACGCCGAAGCCATGCTGAGTCTCGACAACGTCTTTGACGTTGAAGAATTGCGCTCCTGGAGTGAGCGCGTCGTCAAGGGACTCGACGCCGCCGGACTGGACACCGAGAAGTTGCTTCAATTTGCGGTCGAGCCCAAGATCGACGGCCTCGCGCTGTCCATCACCTACCGCGACGGCCACCTGGTGCAGGCCGCGACGCGCGGCGACGGCCGCGTGGGCGAGGACGTGACCAACAATGTCCGCACCATCGCTAACGTGCCCCACCAGTTGGGTGTGGCGCACGGTGTCGTCGAGATCCGTGGCGAAGTCTTTCTCTCCAAGGCCGACTTCGAGCGGCTGAACGACCACCAGCGAACCTCGGGGGCCAAAGTCTTCGCCAATGCCCGAAACGCCGCCGCGGGCTCGTTGCGACAGAAGGATCCCGCGGTGAGCGCGTCTCGCCCCTTGTCATTTCTCGCCTACCAACTCGTGGATTTGGAGGATCGGCTGTCGTTGGGGACGCACCGCGCGACGTTGGCGCAACTCTCGCGCTGGGGATTCCTCGTGGCGCCCGAGACGCAGTTCGTCAGTGGCGTGCTCGCGATGATTGGGGCCAGCACGTGGTTCGAAGAACATCGCCACGATTTGACCTACGACATTGACGGGACCGTCATCAAGGTCGACGACCTGAACTACCGCGTCGCGTTGGGTGCGACGAGTCGAGCCCCTCGCTGGGCGATCGCACGTAAGTTCCCACCCGAGGAGCGCACGACGCGACTGCGGGCCATTGAGGTCTCCATTGGTCGCACTGGACGAGCGACGCCCTACGCGGTGCTCGAACCGGTGCTGGTGGCCGGGTCGCGCGTGGCGATGGCGACCCTGCACAATGAGGACCAGGTTCGAGAAAAGGACGTGCGCCCCGGTGATCTGGTCATCGTTCGAAAGGCCGGTGACGTCATCCCCGAGGTGGTGGGGGCGGTGCCCGTCGAGGGCGAGGCCCGTGGTCCCGCGTGGATCTTTCCGAGAACCTGTCCCGAGTGCGCAGGAGAGTTGCGCCGACGCGGCGAGGAGAGCGACACCTACTGCGTCAACCCCACCTGTCCGGCGCAGCAAATGCAGAAGATCGTCCATTTCGCCTCGCGCGGGGCGCTCGACATCGAGGGGCTCGGTGAGCAGCGCGTGGCGCAGCTGTTGGCCCACGTACTCATTAGTGACGTGGCTGACTTGTTCAGATTGGCGGCGGCCGACCTCTCGGAGCTCGAGGGCTTCGGCGAGCTCTCGGCGCAGTCTCTGGTCGCCGCCATCGAGCGCGCGAAGGACGCGCCCCTCAGCCGAATCTTGGTGGGGTTGGGGATCCGTCACGTGGGCCCCGTCGCGGCGCGCGAATTGGCTCGAGAGTTTGTCACCTACGACGCGCTGGCCCAGGCCCGCCTCGAGGACCTCGAGGCGGTGGAGGGTATTGGTCCGATTATCGCCCAGTCGGTCTACGAGTACGCGCGCGACGATGAATCGCGCCAGCGCATGGCGCGCATGGCGGCCGCGGGGGTGGCGCTGTTCGAACCACGGGACTCCGCTCTCGGCGCGACCCTGCAGGGGCGTGCGGTGGTGGTGACCGGTAGCGTCGAGGGTTACTCTCGAGACGAGGCCACCGCGGCGATCGTGGCGCGGGGGGGTACCTCGCCCGGGTCGGTGTCGGCGAAGACCTATTGTGTGGTGGTGGGTGAGGCTCCCGGGTCCGCCAAGGTCAACAAGGCCCGTGACGTCGGCGTGCCACTAATTTCCGCAGAGTCCTTCGAAGAACTCCTCGCGACGGGAAGTTGGTCGGCTACCCTCGAGTAAGCACTGACGTTAGGGTTGAGGTCGTTCATGATGGAATCGTCTTTCGCCCCCGGGCACGAGTTCGCGGGACGCTACCGACTGACTCAGTTCATCGGTGTGGGTCACACCGTCGAGGTGTATCTGGCCGACGATCTCACGCTGCAACGCCGCGTCGTCGTCAAGGTCCTCCTGGCCCGCCTGGCCGCGCACGAGTCGGTGCGACGCGCCTTTCGCGATCACATTATCCAGTCAGCGACTTTTCGCCACCCCCACGTTGCACGCGTCCTCGACGGTGGCCAGCAATCGGGTGCGAATTTCATGGTGAGTGAGTACCTGAGCGGCGGTTCCCTCGAGGACTTGTTGCGTTCGGGCGTGGTCATGGGTATCGAGGAGACGGCGCGCTTGGGACGCGACGTGGCCTCGGCGCTGGCATATGTCCACGAAAATGCCATGATCCACGGTGAACTCTCCCCGACGAAGATTCTCTTCGACGAGGCGGGTTACGTACGGATTTCCGACGTCGCCCTCACCGGCCTCTCGGGACCGCATCGTCACTTCACGACTCGTGACGACGTGCGCTACTTCTCACCCGAACAGGCTCGTGGCGATGTCGCTACCGCCGCCTCGGACGTCTACGCGCTCGGGTTGATCCTCTTCGAGACCGCCACCGGCTCGACGCCCTTCGAGGGCGCGACCGCGGAGGCGATGCTGCGTGAACGACTCCACGGCCCGCTGCCGACGCGCCCGGAGCTCGGTGGATTAGACATTGTCCTCGCGTTGGCGACGGTGCCCGACGCGTTGGTGCGCCTCACCGCCGAGGAGATGACGATGCGGCTCTCGGGCGTCGTGCTCGACGACGGCCCCTTCGTCAAGTACGACGAACCCGCACCTTCCTTGCTGGGGAGCTTCGCCCTCGCCGAGCCGCGGCAGTCGGTTGGTTTCCAGGCGCCCTCGCCGAACCAGATCGTCTCGTCGCCACGGTCCTCCGCCACTTTCGGTCAGTCGCCGGCGGCGCGCCACGCGGCGCCGCCGCGACGATCGGCTCCGGGATCTTTCGAGGATCTCTCGCCCATCGGCGCACGGCGCCGGCCGGTCTACCTCGCGGCGGCGTTACTCATCTTGGTCCTCGGGATCGGGGGTGGGCTGGCGTGGAAACTCGGGTACCTCTCCACGAAGCACACCGCACCCAACGTCTACGGACTCTCCTTGGCCGAGGCGTCCGCACTGGTCAAGAGTGACGGACTCGTTCTCAACGTCACCTCGCACGTGTCGTCGGCGACGGTGAAAGCCGGTGATATCGCGACGCAGACGCCGGCGGCCGGTAGTAGCGTCGCGGCCGGCTCCTCCCTGTCGGTCACCGTGTCGAATGGACCGCCGAGTGTCCCGGTCACCTTGCCGACGAACCTCGCGGGCATGACGTGTGCGGCGGCCACGACGGCGCTCGCCGCCCTGCACGTCACGGCCACGTGTCCGACGACGTCGTCCATCCCCAGCGCCACCGTGGCGACGGGACTGGTGGCCGGATGGCTCTCGGGAACGACGAAGAATCCCACCGCAGTGTCCAAGGGGTCGAAGTTGATTCTGGAGACGTCCTCGGGTCCGAGTGCCGCGCCCTCCACCTCCACCTCCACGTCGACGACCGTGCCCGGATCGACATCAACGTCGACCTCGACCAGTACCTCGACCTCGACGACGACCACGACGGTGCGCACCAAGACCCTGGCGATGCCCAATCTCGTGGGCATGACCCGTACGCAGGTCATTGCCGCGTTGACGTCGGCGGGCCTGTTCTACACGACGCTCGGTCCCGGTGCCCACACGACGAAGTGGACGCACGTCGTGTCGACGATTCCCGCCGCCGGGTCGACGGTGCCGTATCTGTCGACGGTGACGTTAAATGTCGCTGAGTAGTCGCTGCGAACTCTGTGAAGCGGCCCCACTCACCCCGCGGTACTACGACGACGCCGAGTGTTGGATCGCGGACTGTCTGATCTGTCGAGTGCCGATGGTGGTCTGGCGAGTACACGATGCCACCCCGCCGCCTGAGGTGCACAGGCGGCTCGTCGAGCGACTGACGACCGTGGCCGAGAAGGAGTTCCTCGGACGCGGGTGGTACTTCGACGACCACATGCGCAACATTCCCGACCACTATCACGGCCACGCGCGCCCGGTGGAGAGCGTCGGAGACACTCGCGCCAAAAGGTAGTCTGGAACACTATGACTGACGTTGTGATGCCGGGAGGCGAGGCGTTCTTTTCCCTAGGTGGCCCCCTAGGAGTGCTGGTCCTTCACGGCTTGACCGGTACCACCTCGAGCATGATCGACATCGCACGTCGGTGCGCGGCGGCCGGCTACACCGTGTCACTTCCGCGCCTGCCGGGTCACGGGACCTCGGTCGAGGACATGATGACGACTGGATGGTCGGATTGGTCGGGAGCCGCCCTCGACGCGTACGACGAGTTGGCCGCGACGTGCGAACGAATTGCCGTCATTGGTCTGTCGGTCGGCGGTGGACTCGCCGTGCACGTCGCGGCCCACCGTCGCGACGTCGCCGCACTGGTGTTCATCAATCCCTATATCAAGCACCCCGGACCCGACTGGGACACCCTCGCCCAGAGCATGCTCGACGCCGGCGTTCTCACCTACGATTCAGTCGGTTCGGACCTCAAGAGGGAGGGCGTCGTCGAAACCTCCTACGATCGCACACCGATTGGTCCCGCACTCAGTTGGCTCCAGGCGGTGCCCGAGGTCAACGCGAACCTCTCGAGTATCACCGCGCCCAGTCTGCTCTTCACGAGCACGGTCGATCACGTGGTCGAGGTCGACAACGGTGACGAACTCGTCAACAAGTCCAACGGATCCGTGGAGCGGGTGTGGCTGGAGAATTCCTACCACGTAGCCACCATGGACAACGACCGCGAACTCATCGAGTCGCGCACGATGGCTTTTCTCGCGGAGAACCTGGGACGATGAGCGACGCCCTCACCCGCGACGAGGTCGCCAAAGTGGCGCGACTGGCCCGACTCGTGCTCAGTGATGCAGAACTCGAGGTCTACACCGAGCAACTCGGCCAAATACTTGAGCACGCGCGCGACATGAATACGCTCGATTTGACGGACGTGGTCGCCACTGCGCACCCCTTCGGGGTCACCAACGTGGTGCGCGAGGACGTCGTCACGCCCAGCCTCGACCGCGAGACGGTATTGGCCATGGCCCCGCACGTCGTGGATCACCGATTCGCCGTGCCGCGCATCCTGGGCGAGGCCCCGTGAAGAGCGCCACGCAGATCGCCGCCGATGTGCGTTCCGGGGCCTCGAGCGCGAGTGCCGAGCTCGAGCGCACCCTGGCGGTGATAGAGCAACGCAACCCTGAGCTCAACGTGTTCTTGCACGTCGACGTCGAGGGCGCGCGCGCGACGGCCGCGTCGATTGACGCCCGGATTGCTCGTGGTGAGTCCGTCGGGGCCTTAGCGGGTGTGCCCATCGCGCTCAAGGACAATCTGTGCCAGGTGGGGATCCCCACCACGTGCTCCTCCAAGATTCTCGAAGGTTGGCGCCCCCCCTATAGCGCGACGGTCGTCGACAAGGTCATCGCCGCTGGTGCGGTTCCGGTGGGCAAGACCAACCTTGACGAGTTCGCCATGGGTTCGTCCACCGAGAACTCCGCCTTTGGCCCCACTCGCAATCCGCTCGATCCCTCGCGCGTGCCCGGTGGCTCATCGGGGGGCTCCGCCGCCGCCGTCGCCGCCGAGATGACGTCGATCTCCCTGGGTTCGGATACGGGTGGTTCGATCCGCCAACCCGCCGCACTGTGTGGACTGGTGGGCGTGAAGCCGACCTACGGAATGGTGTCGCGCTACGGGTTGATTGCGTTCGCGAGCTCTCTCGACCAGGTCGGTCCCTTCTCCAAGACCGTCGCTGATTCCGCATTGTTGCTCGAGGTGTTGGCCGGACACGATCCCAAGGACTCGACGTCGTTGCCCGAAGGTGCCCCGTCGCTCGTGGCCCACGTCAACGATGGTGTGGCTGGTCGGCGGATCGGTCTGGTTCGCGAACTCTACGACGGGGCTGACGACAGCGTCGTGGCGTCAGTACTGGCGGCCGCGCAGGCGCTGCGCGAGGCGGGTGCGGAGATCGTCGAGATGTCGATCCCGGAGCTCGGACTCACGCTCAGTGCGTACTACCTCATTGCCCCCGCGGAAGCCTCGTCGAACCTGGCGCGTTTCGACGGTGTGCGCTACGGGTTGCGAGTAAAGGCCGACGACGTGACGGCCATGATGGAGGCGACGCGCACCGCGGGCTTCGGCGCCGAAGTCAAGCGACGCATCATGCTCGGCACCTACGCTCTCTCGGCGGGCTACTACGACGCCTATTACGGTCAAGCGCTCAAGGTGCGCACACTCACCATTGACGCCTTCACCCGTGCGTATCAGGAGGTGGACCTGCTCCTCGGTGCGACGACCCCGAGTGTGGCGTTCGCCTTCGGGGCGAAGACGGCGGACCCGATGACGATGTACCTCAATGACGTCTTCACCATTCCGACCAACTTGGCGGGTGACCCCGCGCTGTCGGTGCCCTTTGGGACCGGCGAGGATAATCTGCCGGTGGGTGTGCAGTTGCTCGGACCCGGTCGCAGTGAGGCGCAGCTCTTCGCCGCCGCCCGCGTCCTCGAGGTAGCGGACGGTCGAGCGTGACGTTGCCCAACGGTTGGGAAATGGTGGTGGGCCTCGAGGTCCACACCGAGCTGCTCACCAAGTCCAAGCTCTTTTGCGGGTGCGCCAATCACTTCGGCGCCGAACCCAATACCAACATCTGCCCCGTGTGCCTCGGTCTGCCGGGTTCGCTGCCGGTGCTGAACCGCGAGGCGGTCGATTTCGCCATGCGAATCGGCATGGCGTTGCATTGCAGCATCGCCCCCTCGACGTTTCACCGCAAGAATTACTTCTACCCGGACCAGTCCAAGGACTATCAGATCTCGCAATACGACTTGCCGATCAACTCGGCGGGCTACCTCGACCTGCCCGACGCCAGCCGTGTCAGCATCGAGCGCGCCCACATGGAGGAGGACACGGGAAAGTCCACTCACCTCGGTGGCACTGGTCGCCTCGCGGGCGCGGACTCCTCGCTCGTCGACTACAACCGCTGCGGCGTGCCGCTGGTGGAGATCGTGTCGGGCCCCGATATCCGTTCGTCGGCCCAGGCGCGCGCCTACGCCGCTGAACTGCGGGGAATCTTAATCGCCACCGGCGCGTCCGACGGTCGCCTCGAAGAAGGCTCCATGCGCTTCGACGCCAACGTCTCGGTTCGTCAGAGCGGTGCCGCCTTCGGCACGCGCTGCGAGATCAAGAATCTGAATTCGCTGCGAAGCCTCCAACGCGCCATTGACTACGAGGCGCTGCGACAGATCCAGTTGATTGAGGCCGGCGGCGTCGTGCGCCAAGAGACGCGCCACTGGGACGAGAACCTCGGCCAGACCTCGACCTTGCGCGTCAAGGAAGACGCCGACGATTATCGGTACTTTCGAGACCCCGATCTTGTCGATCTTGCTCCTGATCAGGCGTGGCAGGACCGCGTTCGCGCCGCGTTGGGGCCCATGCCCGCGGAACGTCGCGCCGGGGTGGTGTCGCTGCTCACCGGCGCGAGCGAAGCTCAACTCGACGCGGTGGAGGTGGTGATCGACCTCGGGCTCGAAGGGTACGTGCACGCCGTCGCCGCAGCGGGCGGCGACCCCGCGCTGGCCGTGGCGCGGGTGGCCAATGAACTGGCCGGCGACGTTGACAACGTCGGGCACCTGACGAGTGACGCCTTCGTGATGACTCTCGCGATGGAACAACGCGGTGAGCTGTCGGCGACCCAGGCCAAGACCGTCTTAGGCGAGTTACTCGCGCACGGTGGCGATCCGCGCTCGATCGCCGCGGCGAAGGGTTTCGAACAGCTCTCCGCCGACACCCTCGGTTCGACGGTGGCCACCCTCATCGAGGCGAATCCCGATGAGTGGAATCGTTACCGTGAGGGCGATGAGAAGTTGGCCCAGTTCTTCATTGGTCAGGTAATGAAGTCGACCAAGGGCCAAGCCAACGGCAAGGCCGTCATCGCCGAGTTGCAGGCCCGCCGCTAGTTCGGCTCGCTCACGTGAGAGTGAGCACCAGCGGCGACTCGAATCGTGGTCGGACGCTAGGTCCGCAGGACCACGTTGATCGGCTCGTCGCCACGCTGGAGCCGTTCGATCTGGCCGGTTATCAACTTGATGACGCGCGGGAACATGGCACTGGTCGCCCCGCCCACGTGGGGCGAGAGCAGGACGTTGGTCAGCGCGAAGAGTGGATGGTGGTCGGGCAGGGGTTCGGGTTCGACGACGTCGAGTGCGAAGCGCAGTCGCGCGCTCGACGCCTCCGCGAGGAGAGCGCCAGTGTCGACGACGGGGCCGCGCCCCACGTTCACCAGGAGACTGTGGTCGCTCATGCGCGCGAGGAAACCGGCGTCCACGAGGTGCGTCGTCTCGTCGTTGAGGGGGAGCGACACGACGACGACGTCGGCGTGGGGTAACAACATTGGCAGTTCGCCCCACGCGTGCACCTCGACGTTGCCCGCGTGGCGCGAGCTACGCGCCACGCGCACCAGGTCGACCTCGAAGGGCAGGAGGCGCGCCTCGATGGCGCGGCCCACCCCGCCGTAGCCCAGGAGGAGCACCGTGCGGTCCGCGAGACTCTGGTGGAACGCGAAGGACCAGCGGCCCCGGTCGGCGGCGCGGACGAAATCGCTGAGCCCGCGTTGTGAGGCCAGGATGAGCGCCACGGCGAGCTCGGCGGTGGACGCTTCGTGCACCGAGGCCGCGTTGGCGTAGACGACGCCGGGGGGCAACACCGTGGCGACCCCGTCGTAGCCGATGGACTGACTCTGCACGAGTCGGGTGCTGACGCTCGCCAAGTTGGCCAGTCGGGTCCTCGGGGCGAGGTAGTCGGGCACGACGACGTCGATGTGTCCTCGTGGCGCCGGGCCCGAGAGGTCCCAGATCAGGACCTCGACCGGGGGATCGAGGGAGCGCAACGCGTCGGCGAGGGAGGGTTCGGACACGCTGACGACGAGAGGTGTGGACACGAGTCGAGCCTACCGAGGCGCGCAGCCCACGACGGGGGCTCCCGGGAGGGGGAGGCGAATCTCCCCTGTCTAAACTTCTGGCCATGACCAGTGACATCGCACCTCAGCGCACCGACGCCGTCCTCCCCGAGTCAAGTTCCCCCGCGAGCGCACGTGGCCGCTCCCTCGACGAGATCCGTTCCTCGAATCCGGGACGTGACGTCCAGCGAGTCGGTACGGCTCGCTTCCTCGGTCAAGACGTCGGCAAAATCCACGATCCGGTGTGGGCGGTGGTGGGAAACCTCGGCGACAGTCAGTGCTACCTCGGAGTGAACGAGAAGGTGGCGGCGGTCCAGTCCGCCATGGCGCGGCGCATCAGCGCCGAGGACCTCGCCGTTCGCTTGATCGCTCCCACCTTCACCGTGGGGGTGTCCGACGGTCAACTCAACGGGACTCCACAGATGCGTTTCTCGCTCATCGGGCGTGAACTGGTGAACGACGCGGTCTCGGTGCACGTGGCCGCCAACCAGGTGGCTGGTCTGATCGCGGTGGTCGCGTGCGACAAGCCACCGGTCGGCACGGTGGCGGCGTTGCTCGAGCACAACGTTCCCGCGGTGATCTTGTCCGACGGATCGATCAAGCCGGGTCGCGACCCCGAGTCGGGGGCGCGCATCGACTTGGTCGACGCCTTCCAGGCGGCGTCGAGCCCCGACGAGGACGCTCGGGCGCAGATTACGTTGCACGCCTGCCCCGGCCAGGGAAGTTGCGGTGGGATGTTCACCTACAACACGATGCAGAGTTTCATCGGCGTCCTCGGACTCGAGCCGCTGCACATGGTGGCGCCCACCTCGGACGACCCGCGCCGCGTGGAGACCTTTCCCGACCAATTGGTCGACTGCCTCATCACGATGGCAGAACGAGGCATCCGTCCGCGCGACATCGTGACGCCGGCGTCGCTGCGCAATGCCCTCACGGTCGCGATCGCGATGGGGGGCTCGACCAACGTGATGCTGCACAGTGTCGAGATCGCTCGGGCCGCGGGCTGGGACCTGTGGAACGACGTGCTCAGCCAGGATGAGTTCAACGCCCTCTCGCGCGGCTTGCCGGTCATCGTCAACATGCGACCATTCGGGACCTACTCGATGGTCGACGTCGACGCGTCGGGCGGACTCGCGACGGTGGTCAATGAGCTGCTGGCGGCGGGCTACCTCGACGGCACCACGATTGGCTGCACCGGCGAGACTCTCGCCGAACAGGTGCGGCGTCTCGCGCCGCCCCCCGCGGATCACCGCGTGATCTACTCCCCGTCGCAACCCTTCAAGGACACCGGGGGACTGCGACTCCTGCGCGGAAACCTCGCTCCCGAGGGTGGAGCAATATTGAAGTTGGCCGGCGTCGAGAGCGGCATCGTGGACGGCGTCTTCACGGGCACGGCGCGCGTGTTCAATAGCGAGCGAGAGCTCATCGCCGCGCTCGACGAGCGTGCCGAGGATTTTCGCGACAACGACATGGTCGTCATCCGCTACGAGGGTCCGCGGGGCGCACCGGGTATGCCCGAGATGCTCGACCCCACGTCCAAGATCACGACGATCTGTCGCCAGCGGCGCATCACCATCGCCCTGATGACCGACGCACGATTCTCCGGCGGTTCGGTGGGTCTGGTCATTGGTCACGTCGCACCCGAGGCTCTCCTGGGCGGGCCGATCGCTCTGGTGCGCGACGGCGACACTATTACGGTCGACGTGAACGAGGACCGGATCGACTGCGCCCAACTCAATGATGCCGACGTCCTCGCCCTACGGGTGGCGCAGTGGGACGCCGCGGTGTTGGCCCACGGCGGACTGCATCCCGACGCGACACCCGTCGAGCATCGCGTCCTGCGGCGCATGCGCGCCACTGCTCTGCCAGCCCTGCGCGGCGGTGGCATGAGCGACCACTAGGACCGTCGCGACACTGGAGACGGAGGGGTTTCCGGGGTCCAAAGTTCGCGACCCCGGTGCGGACGTGTTGTGCGTGGTGCGATGCGTGGCTATATTGGGAGCGTGACATTCCGTATATCCATTCTCGAGGTAGTAGTAGGCGCCAGGCGCCGGTAGTCACGCATTGTCGTACACCGGAGGCCTCCCAAAATGGGAGGCCTTTTTTCATATCTAACACCAAAGGATCATTGTGCAACTCACCGGAGCGCAAGCCCTCATCAAGAGCCTGGAAATGGAAGGGGTCGAGGTCATCTTCGGCCTGCCCGGCGGCGCGATTTTGCCCGTCTACGACCCGCTGATCGACTCGAGTATCCGCCACGTACTGGTGCGCCACGAACAAGGTGCCGGTCACATGGCCGAGGGGTACGCGCTGGCCACGGGCCGCCCGGGCGTCGCCATGGTGACGTCGGGCCCCGGCGCGACCAACATCGTCACCCCCATCGGCAACGCGCACATGGACTCGACTCCGCTCGTGGTGATCACCGGGCAAGTCTCCTCGGCCGCCATCGGTACCGACGCCTTCCAGGAGTGTGACATCACCGGCATCACGATGGGCATCACCAAGCACAACTTTCTGGTCAAGAGTGCTCACGAGATCCCTCGTGCGGTGGCGGCGGCTTTTCACATCGCCACCACCGGGCGACCCGGTCCGGTGCTGGTGGACATCCCCAAAGACATCGCTCAGTCGACGATGGAATGGTGGTACCCCGAGAACATCGAGGAACTCGACCTGCCGGGCTATCACCCCGTCGTCGAGCTGGACACTAACGCCGTTGAGCGGGCCATCGCGCTCATCAAGTTGGCGGAACGCCCGGTGCTCTACGTGGGGGGCGGAACGCTTAAGTCCCACGCGTCGGCGCAGTTGCGCGCCTTCGCTGAACGCACGGGGATACCGGTGGTGACCACGCTGATGGCGCGCGGAGCCTTTCCCGATTCGCACCCCCAGCACCTCGGCATGCCGGGGATGCACGGCATGTACTCCGCGGTGACCGCAATACAGAAGTCGGACCTGTTGATCTCGCTGGGCGCGCGATTCGACGACCGCGTGACGGGCAAGATTCCGTCGTTCGCCCCCAACGCCAAGGTCATCCACGTCGACATCGACAAGGCCGAATTCAACAAGGTGCGCGCCGCGACCGTGGCGATCCGCTCGAACGTGGCCGCCGTCCTCGAGGCGTGGGACGCCGCCGAGGCGATGCCCCAGAACCTCGAGGTCTGGTGGAAGGAGATCGACGCCTGGCGTGAAGCGTATCCCCTAGTCTACGACGAGCCGAGCGACGAGGGTCTCCTGCGACCGCAATTCGTCATCGAGTCCATTGCTCAGGCCGCTCAGCCCGGCACCATCGTGGCGTCGGGTGTCGGTCAACACCAGATGTGGGCCTCACAGTTCTGGAAGTTCGAAGAGCCCGGCACCTGGGTGAACTCCGGGGGAGCGGGCACCATGGGTTTCGGCGTTCCCGCGGCCATTGGTGCCAAGGTGGGGCGGCCCGATCGCGTGGTGTGGTGCATCGACGGTGACGGGTGCTTCCAGATGACCGCCCAGGAACTGGTGACGGCACGGGCCGAGGGGATCCCCATCAAGGTGGCGATCCTCAACAACGCCTACCTGGGCATGGTGCGCCAGTGGCAAGAGATGTTCTACGACGAGCGATACTCCGAGGTCTACCTCTCGCCCGACCTGCCTGATTACGTCAAGTGGGCCGAGGCGATGGGGTGCGTGGGGCTGCGTGCGACGAACATCGAGGAGATGCACGCCGCCATCGCCACCGCCAATTCGATTCACGACGTGCCCGTCGTGATCGACTTTCGCACCGACTCCTCGGAGAAGGTCTTCCCGATGGTCGCCGCGGGAGCGAGTAACGACGACATCATGGTCCACCCCCTGCAGAGAGAGTCCAAGTGAACAGCCCCGAACCTTTTCTCGGCGCCACCAGCCACACGCCGGTGCGTCACCACATCCTCTCGGTCCTGGTCGAGAACAAGGCGGGCGTGTTGGCGCGTGTCGCGGGTCTCTTCGCGCGACGTGGCTTCAACATCTATTCCCTGGCGGTCGCTCCGGCTGAGACGAAAGCGCGTTTCTCGCGCATCACCATTGTCGTCGACGCGGAGTCCGCGCCCCTGGAACAGATCGTCGAGCAGCTCGACAAGCTGGTCAACGTGGTCGCCATCTCGGACCTCGCCCCCAAGGACGCGCTGGAGCGTGAACTCCTGCTCGCGACGATCAAGACCAACGTGGATAGTCGGACGTCGCTGCTCGACGTGGTGGGCACTTCGGGTGCGGCCATCGTGGACGTCGACGCGGGTTCGGTGACGCTGATGCTGGCGGGTACTCCGGCGGCCTGCGACGAGCTCGAGCGCGAACTCGAGAATTACACCACGATTGAATTGCATCGAACCGGCCGCGTCGCACTCCCTAGACTTGGCAAAGCGGCTACGGCCACCATCCCCGACTGAACAGAAAGACACCCGACATGACCACGATGTACTACGAAGCCGACGCGCAGCCCGAACTGCTCCAGGGTAAGAAGATCGCGATTCTCGGTTACGGATCGCAGGGCCACGCCCACGCCCTCAACCTGCACGACAGCGGTTACGACGTGCGCGTCGGACTGCGCCCCGAGTCCTCATCGGTCATCAAGGCCGAAGACGCGGGACTGCGCGTGCTCTCCATCGCCGACGCCTGCGCCGAGGCGGACGTGATCATGGTCTTGGTGCCCGACACCGAGCAAAAGCGCACCTACGACGAGTCCATCGCTGCGCACCTGACGGCGGGCAAGTGCCTGCTCTTCGCGCACGGTTTCAACATCCGCTTCGACCTCATCAAGCCCCCGGCCGACGTCGACGTCGCGATGGTGGCGCCCAAGGGTCCCGGTCACCTCGTGCGTCGCACGTACGTCGAAGGCGGGGGAGTGCCGGCGCTGATCGCCGTGCACCAGGACGCCACTGGCCACGCCAAGGGCATCGCCCTCGCCTACGCGCACGGCATCGGTGCCACGCGAGCCGGCGTGCTCGAGACCACCTTCACCGAAGAGACCGAGACGGACCTCTTCGGCGAGCAGGCCGTCCTCTGCGGCGGCGTCTCGGCGCTGGTCAAGGCGGGTTACGAGACCCTGGTCGAAGCCGGATATCAGCCCGAGAGCGCGTACTTCGAATGTTTGCACGAACTCAAGTTGATCGTCGACTTGATGTACGAAGAGGGCATCACGGGTATGAGATTCTCGATCTCGGACACCGCCGAATACGGTGACCTCACTCGAGGACCGCGCATCATCACTGACCAGGTCAAGGCCGAGATGAAGAAGGTGCTCACCGAGATCCAAGACGGCACCTTCGCGGCCGAGTGGGTCAAGGAGAACGAGATCGGACGCCCGCGCTACCGCGAACTGCGTGACGCGGGCAAGAAGCACCCGATCGAGGACATCGGCAAGAAGTTGCGCGCCATGATGCCCTTCGTCTCGGCGGGTAAGCAGAAGGTCTCCGAGTCCTCCGGCGGCGACACCGACTGAGTCAACGCGATTCGGCGTCGGTGACGATGCCGCGCAGCAGTCCCGGGAACACCAGCCCGTGAAACGGGGCGACGCTGTACCAGTAGACACGACCCAACAGTCCCCGTGGCTTGAACCTCGCGAGTTGCGTGAGGCGAGTGCCTCGGGGACTTGTCGTAATACGCCACTCGAGCCACGCTTCGCCGGGCAGTCGCATCTCGGCGTGTAGACGAACGAACTGGTCCTGCACGATCTCGTCGACGCGCCAAAAGTCAACGAAGTCGCCCACGCGCAATTCGCTGGGGTGACGGCGACCTCGGCGCAGGCCCGGACCGCCCCAGATCTGATCGAAGAGCCCTCGCAGTCGCCACAGCCATTCGCCCGAGTACCAGCCTTTTTCCCCGCCGACGGAGCAGACCGCCGCGAAAACGTCGGGGGAACTGGCGCGGGTGTCACGGTGACGTTCGTCGCGCAGTTCGGTGCCCCCGGCCCAGGCGGGGTCCGTCGCGTACGCGCGAAAGGGCTGCAGTTCGGCGTCGCTGAAGGAGGTGGGCACCTCGTGGCGGCTCGTGCGACCCAGGGCCAGGCGGATGGCCTCGCGCAGGGTCCGCTCGGGTGCCCCCAGTAGTTCCACGGTGCGCGTATCGCGGACCACGACCTCGTTCACCAGGCTGTCCACGAGGGGTCGCGCCAGTGAAGCCGGAACGGGGGTGACCAAGCCGACCCAATGACTCGACAGACGTGGCGTCAAGAAGGGGACCGGGATCAGACGGCGCTTGGTGAGGCCGGCCTCTTGAGCGTAGAGGTCCATCATCTGCGCATAACTCACGATGTCGGGTCCGCCGATTTCGAAGACCCCGGCGAAGGGAGTGGGGGAACCAATGACCGTGACGAGGTAGTTGAGCACATCAGAGATGGCAATGGGCTGAGATCTAGTCGTCACCCACTTGGGAGTGACCATGACGGGCAGTACCTCCACGAGGTAGCGCAGCATCTCGAAACTGGCCGATCCCGAGCCGATGATGACCGCCGCGCGCAGTTCGCTGACCGGGATCGCTCCCTGGGCCAGGATCCTTCCCACGTCGTGTCGACTAGCCAGGTGTTCACTGAGCGACTTATCGTCGACCCCCATGCCGCCGAGGTAGACAATGCGCCCCACGCCCGCCGCTTCGGCAGCCCGGCGAAAGTGTTCGGCGTCACGCGATTCCTTGGCGGCCCAGTCGTGGCCGTCACCGATACCGTGCACCAGATAGACCGCGACGTCGACACCACTCATCGCTTCGGCGAGGGGGCCCTCAATACTGCCCGCCACGATCTCCACGTCATCGTGCCAGGGGGCGGTCGTCAACTTGGCGGGGTTGCGCACCAGACAACGCACCCGGTGTCCCTCCTCGACCAGGCGCGGGACCAAGCGGCCACCGACGTAGCCCGTCGCCCCGGTCACCAGGACGAGGCTCACTTGATGCGCGAGTCGCTCATCGGGCCATCGTACCGGTCAGGGTTTAGAGATTGCCCACGATGTAATTGATACAGGCGCATAATGAGGCGACGTCGGCGGGGTCGACGCTCGGGAACATCGCGATGCGTAACTGGTTCCGTCCGAGTTTGCGATAGGGCTCAGTGTCAACGACGCCGTTACGGCGCAGGATCTTGGCCACCAGGGCCGCGTCAACTCCCTCGGCGAAGTCAATGGTTCCCACGACGTGGGAGCGCTCAGCCGGGTTGGCCACGAAGGGGGTCGCAAAGTCCGAGGCTTCGGCCCAGGTGTAAAGAATCTCGGCTGACTGGCGAGAGCGCCCCGCGGAGAACTCCAATCCACCGTTGTCGTTGAACCACTTGAGCTGTGAGGCCAGCAGGTGGATGGTGGCGAGGGCCGGAGTGTTGTAGGTCTGGTTGAGGCGCGAGTTGTCCAGGGCGATCTTCAGGTCGAAGAAGGCGGGGGTCCAACGCCCCGACGCCGCCAAGGACTCGATGCGCTGCACCGCGGCGGGTGAACACAGCGCCAACCAGAGACCACCGTCGGAAGCGAAGGACTTCTGAGGTGCGAAGTAGTAGCAGTCGAACTGGCTCGGGTCGACGTAGAGGCCACCCGCCCCGGAGGTGGCGTCCACCGCGACCAGTCCCGTGGCTCCCACGGGGCGTTCGATGGGCATCATGACGCCGGTCGAGGTCTCGTTGTGGGTGAGGGCGTAGACGTCGACGCCGTCGGTGGCCACGGCGTGGGGGTGAGTCCCGGTGTCGGACTTGATGATCTCGGGCTCCGAGAGGTGCGGCGCTTCTTTGACCGCGCTGGCGAATTTGGAGGAGAACTCGCCGAAGGAGAGGTGCTGGGAGTGCCGTTCGACGAGGTGGAAGGTTGCGGCGTCCCAGAAGCAGGTGGTGCCGCCATTGCCCAGCAACACCTCGTACCCCTCGGGCAGGTTGAAGAGTGCGGCGAGTCCTTCGCGGACTTCACCCACCTTGTTGCGCACGGTGGCTTGACGGTGCGAGGTGCCGAGGTAGGTCGAGCCCGAATCGAGCAACGCTTGCAATTGCTCGGCGCGGATCTTGGAGGGTCCGGCGCCGAAGCGTCCGTCACGCGGTAGGAGGTCGGCAGGAATCTGGAGGGACTCAGAAGTGGTCATAGACTTAACTCTAGAGAATGAAACGGAGTGGTCGATGAGTTCGAGAGTAAGTGACCTTCTTGGAGGCCTCGCGCCCTCGGCCACACTGGCGGTCGACGCCAAGGCGAAGGCTCTCAAGGCCGCCGGGGAGCCAGTTATTGGCTACGGAGCGGGCGAGCCCGATTTCGCGACGCCCGCGCATATCGTCGAAGCCGCCGCTCAAGCGTGTTACGACCCGAAGAACCACAAGTACACGCCCACCGCGGGTATCCAGGAGTTGCGTGAGGCCATCGTGGCCAAGACCCAGCGCGACACGGGTTTGGTGGTCGCACCGAGTCAAGTTCTCGTCACCAACGGTGGCAAGCACGCGGTGGCGACTACGTTCATGACGCTCATCAACCCGGGTGATGAGGTCCTGATCCCCGCCCCCTACTGGACGACGTACCCCGAAGCGGTGTACTTAGCGGGGGGCGTCGCGGTGCCGGTGATTACGTCTGAGGCGAACGGGTTTCGCCTCACCGTGGAGGATTTGGAGCGTGCGCGCACGCCCCGGACCAAGTTGCTGGTCTTCGTCTCGCCCTCCAACCCCACCGGTGCAGTGGTGCACCCCGACGACGTGGCGGCCATCGGTCGCTGGGCGGCGGAGAACGACGTCTGGGTGATGGCTGACGAGATCTACGAGCACCTCGTGTACGGGGACGCCGTGAACGTGTCACTGCCCGTGGTGGCCCCCGAACTCGGTGACCGCTGGGTCGTCGTGAACGGAGTGGCGAAGACCTACGCGATGACGGGATGGCGCATTGGCTGGATGATCGGCGCGAGCGACGTGATGAACGCCGCCGTGAACTATCAGAGCCAAACCACCTCCAACATCTCGAACATCTCCCAGCGCGCGGCACTCGCTGCCTTGAACGGTGACCTCACGGCGGTGCGCGAGATGCGCGCCGCCTTCGATCGACGCCGCCAGACCATGACCGCGATGCTTAACGCGATTGACGGGGTCACGTGTGCACAACCCGAGGGTGCCTTCTACTGCTTCCCTAACGTAACGGGACTCCTGGGTCGCGAACTGGGTGGGCGGGTGGCCCACAGCTCCTCTGAACTGGCGGCGTTACTGCTCGAAACCATCAAGATCGCGGTCGTCCCGGGCGAGGCCTTTGGCGCACCGGGTTTCTTCCGTTTCAGTTACGCCCTGGGCGACGCTGAACTGGCCGAGGGTCTCGAGCGTCTCGCGACGCTCGTCGCGGCCGGCTGAGAACCATTTAGGCTTTATCAACACCATACGAAAGGACCCCCCCGTGGCCCGTGTCTTAGTTACCGAAGAAATCGCCGCGTCCGGCCTGCAAGAACTGCGCAACGCCGGTCACGAGGTTGATGTGCAGTTAGGACTCTCGCCCGAGGCGCTGATCGAGGCGGTGAAGGGCGCCCACGCCCTCATCATCCGTTCGGCGACCCAAGTCGACGCCGCCACGCTCGCCGCCGCCACCGACATGGTGGTAGTGGGTCGAGCCGGGATCGGACTCGACAACGTCGACGTGACCAAAGCGACCGAACTCGGGGTCATGGTCGTCAACGCACCTGTCTCGAACATCCTCTCCGCCGCCGAGCAGACCATGGCGCTGTTGCTGGCGCAGGCGCGCAATATCCCCCAAGCGCACTCCGCGCTCAAGGAGGGTAAGTGGCAGCGATCGAAATGGGAGGGCGTGGAGCTGCACGGCAAGACCCTGGGCATCATTGGTTTGGGCAAGATCGGGGCGCTCGTGGCCCAGCGCGCGCACGCCTTCGGTATGCGTCTTGTGGCCTACGACCCCTACATCACCGAAGAACGAGCGCGCCACATGGGGATCGAATCACTGTCCCTCGACGAGCTCCTGGCCCAGAGCGACTTCATCACCATTCACTTGCCCAAGAACAAAGAGACGACCAATCTCTTGAACGCCGAATCGCTCAAGAAGACCAAGCAGGGCGTGCGGATCGTCAACGTCGCGCGCGGGGGCATCGTCAACGAGGCCGACCTGGCCGAAGCTATTCGCAGTGGCCACGTCCAGGGCGCGGCCCTCGACGTGTTCGAGAAGGAACCCACCACCGAGTCGCCGCTCTTCGAACTGCCGTCCGTCGTCGTCGTTCCGCACTTGGGCGCCTCGACCGCCGAAGCCCAGGACAAGGCTGGTGTCACTATCGCCGAGCAGGTTCAGTTGGCGCTAGCGGGCGACTTCGTGCCGTTCGCGGTCAATGTCGCCGCCGGCGAGGTGTCCAATGTCGTGCGTCCCTTCATGGGACTGGCCGAGTTGCTCGGACGCTTCATCGGGGGTCTCCTCGATGGCGAGCCGGCCGACCTCGAAGTCATCTACCAAGGTGAGATCGCTGGTTCGGGCACCAAGATTTTGACGCTGAGTGCCCTCAAGGGCCTGCTGGTGGCCACTGGTCACGCCAGCGCGTCCTTCGTCAACGCGCCCCAGATGGCCGCCGACCACCACATCACCTTCAGTGAAATGTCCACCCACGAGTCGCCCGAATACGTGAACGTCATCACCGTGCGTTCGGGTCAGCACGCCGTGTCGGGGACCTTGATGACGGTGGGGACGCGCGTCGAGACGCGCATCGTTTCCGTGGATGGCCACTCGGTGGAGATTGCGCCGGCGTCGTCAATGCTGGTGGTGCGCAACAATGACCGCCCGGGCATGATTGGCCTCGTCGGAGTGGCCCTGGGTGAAGCCGGGATCTCGATCACGTCGATGGCGGTGGGGCCGGATCACAACAACGGTACAGCGTTGATGGTCATCTCTACTGCGTTGCCCGCGCCGACCACCGTGGTGGAGAAGGTGCGCGACACTGAGGGCATCCTCGACATCCACCTGATCGCTCTACGCTAGGACCTCATTCTGAGCGTCGGCGGGAGCCGGTGACGTGGGGAAGTCGAATTGCAGTCGCAGGCCCCCGAGGGGGCTGGGGCTCACCTGGAGCGTGCCGTGCAGGGTGGCGACGATATCGGCCATGATGCTCATGCCGAGACCCGTGCCGCCGGATTCACGCGAACGTGCCGGATCGAAACGTTGGAACTGGCGCGCGTCGCGTTCGTAGGCCTCCGGGGGAAGACCCGGACCACCGTCATCCACCAGCAGAGTTGCGTGACCCGTGGACGTCGTCAAGACGACGTCCACGGGTGCGTCGTCGGGGGTGTGACGTGCGATATTGGAGAGCGAGTTGTTGATTAGTCGTTCGACGTATTCCACGCGTCCGATGATCCACACGTTGGGATCCACGTCGAAGTGCACGCGGCGTTCGGGGTGGTCCACGCGGAAGTTGCCCAGGGCGTCGCTCAGGGCGTCGCTCAGGGCGACGGGGTTCACCTCGAGCGAGACCGACTCGCGAACTTCGGTCAAAAAGAGCAGGTCCGTCACGAGCGAGTCCATACGGAGCACCTCTCGACGCACCCGATCGAGCGCACGGGTGCGCATCGCGTCGTCAAGGTCCGGGCGTTCGAGGATTTCACTGTAGCCCTTGATGACGGTGAGGGGCGTTCGCAGTTCGTGTGAGGCGTCGCCGATGAAACGCTGCATCTCTCGACTGGAGCGTCGCTCGGTCTCGATCGCGTGCTGCAGCGACCCCACCATCGTCACCAGCGAGGTTCGTAGTTCACGCAGTTCGGGACTACCCGACTCGGGGGGGAATTGCGTGGCGTCGTCGCCGTGGGCGATCTCACTGGCGAAATTGATCAGACGCTTGATGAGTCGAATGTCGCGGTTGGTGAAGAGATAGGCCACGGCGATGCTCAAGAGCGCCGCGAGGACGCCGACCAGCGCGACGTTGCCCTCGAGGCGGTGCGCCGCGCGAGTAATGGCTTCGGTCGAGGCCGCCACGACCAGGTAGGATCCCCCGGCCGCGCGTTCGGAGCGGTAGCGAAATCCCGGGAGATTGGCACTCGAACGTACGCTGGTGAGCGACTGGCGTAGTTCGCTCAGGCTCGGGGTCTTCGTGAGGGCGACGTTGCCGGCGTTGACCTGGGTCACGGTGCCGTGACTGTCGATCACGTCGATGGAGACATCGTAGCTATACGCCTGCACCACGTTGAGCGCCGCGATGGCGGCGTCGTTGGGGTGACCGACCCCGCTGGAGATCACCGCGTTGATTTCTGCGTCAATGACCTTGTACTGGGACTGGGTCGAGTCGTGTACCGCGAACCAGCCGACGGCCACGGCGGTCACCACCGTGGCCGTGATGAGCAGGATCGTCAGTCGGACCGAGAGTTTCACTCGTTCGTGGCAGGCGTGACCATCTTGAACCCCACTCCGCGGACCGTGGTGATCGGCGTGAAGTTGTCGCGGTGGACTTTGCGTCGAAGGTACGAAATGTAGGTGTCGACGACCGTGGTCTCGGTCTCGAAGTCCATGCCCCAGATATCGCGTAAGAGCTGATCGCGTGTCACGAGTCGATTCAGTCGACCCATCAACATCTCGAGCAAGCGGAACTCCGTCGCCGAAAGTTCGATCACCTCGTCTCGAAAAGTGACCTCGTGACGGTCGGTATCCATGAGCAGCGGTCCGCAACTATAGGTCAGTACTTCACCCTCGGCTCCCTGGGTGCGCCGCAAGATCGCACTGACGCGCAACAACAGCTCCTCGACGCTGAAGGGCTTGCGGACGTAGTCATCGGCGCCGTAGCGCAGCCCGCGGGCGATGTCCTCGGAGGCGTCGCGCGCCGAGAGGAGTAGTACCGGGGTACTCACGTCAGATTTTCGTATCGTCTCGAGGAACTCGAAACCGTCCATGATGGGCATATTGATGTCGACCACGCAGAGGTCGACTCGCTTGAGCCGCCATATGTCTATCGCCTCACGCCCGTGACTCGCCACTTCGGTCTCGTAGCCGGCGAAGCGCAGGGCGTCACTTAAGAGGTCGCGAACACCCGACTCGTCGTCGACCACCAGAACTGTCGTCATGAGGGATTCTCCATAGGAGGAGCGTAACTGTTGACGCCGGGTTCCGGGGCCCAACTCGGTGCTCGACGGTGATTCTCAGCGACCTCCGGGGGACTTCACAGAATTTTCTAAGTGCCCGCGACTACATTGAACGACAAGTAAAAGGAGTTGGCGTGAGCAAGTTTGCTGGGCGCACGGTGGTGGCCTTGGCCATGGTGGCGTCGCTTGCCCTTGTGACGCCGGTGAACGCTGGCGCCAAGACCGTCCGCCCCCCGCTGACGATGCCGCAGTATCGCGTGGCGCTGCACCAGTACCAACTGGCCAAGGACTTGATCGACCGCACCTTCCATGATTCGATCGCTCTTGCGAAGGCGACGGAGGTTGCGGCCATGGCGGCCGCGAGGACGCCGGCTCAGAAGTACTTGGCGCGCGTCGATTTCAATGAGGCACGCGCCACGGACGTGGCCAATTGGCAGACGGCGCTGAATACCCTCGGCCCTCCTCCGCAGTCACCGCTGACTTTGGATTCGAAGACGAACACCGCGACAGTGTCGTCAGCCCACTGAGCGATTTAAACGCGCCAGCGCGATACGCGCAGCCCGACGACCGCTGACGAGGGCGCCCTGGATGGAGGGTGTCTGCAGGTAGTCACCCGCCACGATGACGTCGTCGTGCACCTGTGATTGGTGCAGATTGAGCGGGGGTCTCACGACGGGGAGGGCGTGCGTCACGGTGTCGCGTTCGATGAGGCGCACGTCGCTCGTCGTGACGCCGTAGAGGCGGGCCACATCCTCACGGACCCCCTCATCGCAGGTCACGTCGAATTCGCCATTGGCGCAGGCGCCGATGAGTGAGCACCCGCGTGGCGCGCGTTCCCGCGCCACGCTGGAGACGTCAAGGGCGCTGGAGAGGAATTTGCGACGCGTGTCGATACGCAATTGGACGGTGTCGTGCTGTTCGGGCAGTGACCACCACCAGGTACTCTGAGCGCGCCAGCCCGGGTCGCGCACCCCGGTGAGGCGGTGAGCGGAGGTCGCGTCCGTGGCGACGATGACCGCCCGCGCGTCGTAGCGACCCTGGTCGGTCTCCACCCCGGTGGCACCGACGTTCAACACTCTTTCGCCGAGTCGTACGCTGGCGTGGGCGAGCGAGGTCGCGAGGGCTTCTGGTAGGGCGACGATCCCCGCCGGGTGGGTACCGGGTCGACCACGGGTGAAGCTCTTTAAGACGAGAGCGCTGTAGTGCCACGAGGTGGCGAGCTCGTCATCGAGGAGCGTGCCGCGAAGGAACGGTGCGAGGACCCCGTCGATGGCGCGCGAACTGACGCCACGTCGACGCAGGGCGTCACGCGTGGAGATGTCGCCCCCCCTGACAATCTGGGCGGCCGAGGAGTAGCGCAGTACGGCCAGCGTGAGACCGATCTTGAGTGCGTCGCTCACGGAGAGATCCGGGTGGCGCAGTGACGTGATCAGGCGGCGAGGATCAACTCGCGGATCGCCGAGTTCATAACTGGAGGTTCCGTCGCTGAAGCGCACCACCGAGCTGAACGAACGCAGATCGAAGTCCGACATCACTCCCGTGGCGGCGAGTTCGGGGTACGCGGGGTTGATCAACTGAAAGCCCCGGTCCAGCACGAAGCCCTCGACCCGACGCGAGCTCAGTCGTCCGCCGACGCGATCGGCGCCGTCAACGATAATGACCCGTTGACCCGCGGCGTCGAGCACCTGGGCGGCGCGCAATCCCGCGAGGCCCGCACCCACCACCAGAACGTCGGCATCGTCACTCATCGTGGGTGCGGGTGAGGTACCTAATTCGCCAGTGCGGCGTCGATGCGCTGCATCACCTCGTCGCTCAATAGTTCCAGCGCGTCGAGGGCGCCCATGTTCTCGCGAACCTGCTGGGCCGAGGAGGCGCCGGTGATGACGGTCGAGACGTGAGGGTTCTTGACGCACCACGCGAGGGCCAAGTGCGCCAGCGGCACGTCGAGATCAGCGGCGATCGCCAGCAACCGGTCCACCTTCGCCAGTGACACGGGATTGGTCAGCGAGGCGCGCAGCCACTCGTAGCCCGGCAGCGACGCGCGAGATCCGGCGGGCACGCCATTTTGGTACTTACCGGTCAAGAGGCCCGAAGCAAGTGGCGACCAGATGGTGGTGCCCAGACCAATGTCCTCGTAGAGCCGTGCGTACTCCTGCTCCACACGCTCGCGGTGCAACATGTTGTACTGGGGTTGCTCGACGACGGGCTTGTGCAGGTGGTGGCGTTCAGCGATCTCCCACGCGGCGCGAATTTCGTCGGCGGACCACTCCGAGGTGCCCCAGTAGAGGGCCTGGCCCCGCGAGACCATGTCGCTCATGGCCCAGACGGTCTCCTCGATGGGGGTGGCCGAGTCGGGTCGGTGACAGTAGACGAGGTCCACGAAATTGAGTCCAAAACGCTCGAGGGAGCCCTCGATGGCCTGGGAGAGATACTTGCGGTTAAGGGTGTTCTTCATGTTGGGAACGTCGAAGAGCCCCCAGTAGAGCTTCGTCGAGACCACGTACTCGTGACGCTTCCACCCGAGTTCGCGAAAGGCGGCTCCCATGACGCGCTCAGACTCGCCGGCGGCGTACCCTTCAGCGTTGTCAAAGAAGTTCACCCCGGCGTCCTTAGCGACCGCGAGGCACTCCGCGGCCTGCGCGGCGGTCTCGATCTGATCGGCGTTGGCGAAGGTCACCCAACTGCCAAAGGACAGCACGCTGACCTGGAGACCGGAACGGCCCACGCGACGATATTGCATCTCTGTCATGATCTTCTCCTACGAATTGTGTTCGCAGAACAGGTTAGACGGTGGCCTTGCTCGGGACGTCGGGCCAGTGCTCGAAGGAGACGGGTTCGACGGCCGGCTTCTTCACCAACGCCACGATGCCCGCGACGGCGGCCGCCACGAGAAGGAGCAACATGACTTTCAGAAAAACTTTGACGAGTCCCATGTCTGCCACAATAGTTGCCCCCTCTGGACACGAGGCGCGCGCGCGGTACAATGTACACGTGACTATCCGAAACCGCGAGCTCCTTCTTCGATAGGGCGAGTATCCACTCGCCCGTCGCCCCCGCTCATCGCGGGGGTTTTTTGTTTCTCGTGGTCGACGATTTTGGAGAGGATTGAGGATTACTATGCGTGCACATCCCCAACAGCCGAGCCCGATGGCCTACCAGAAGTATCGCGCCACGGTGCCCGTGGACCTGGTGGACCGCACGTGGCCCAATAATCGTCTGACCAAGGCCCCCATTTGGTGCAGCGTGGATCTTCGCGACGGCAACCAGGCGCTGATCGATCCGATGGACTTGGAGCGCAAGAACGTCATGTTCGAACAGTTGGTCGCGATGGGATTTAAGGAGATCGAGGTGGGATTTCCTTCGGCCTCGCAACCCGACTTCGACTTCGTGCGCCACATCATCGAGAATGGTCTGATCCCCGACGACGTGACAATTCAAGTGCTGACGCAGTCGCGTCCGGACTTGATCCGTAGAACGTACGAGTCACTGCACGGTGCTCGCCGCGCCATCGTGCACTTCTACAACTCCACCTCGACGCTGCAGCGTCGTGTCGTCTTCAATCTCGACCAGGCGGGGATCAAGCAGATCGCCCTCGATGCAGCGGTGCTGTGCAAGAGTCTCGAGGGGACGTCGCCGGCGACGGAGTTCGTCTACGAGTATTCGCCCGAGAGTTTCACTGGCACCGAACTGGACTACGCCCTCGAGGTCTGCAACGACGTGATCGAGGTCATTGATCCGACGCCCGAGCGCCCGCTGATCTTGAACCTCCCGGCCACGGTGGAGATGTACACCCCCAACCTCTACGCCGACGCGATCGAATACTTCTTGCGACACGTCCACCGTCGTGAGGCGATCGTCCTGTCCCTGCACCCTCACAACGACCGAGGCACCGGCGTCGCCGCGGCCGAATTGGGCGTCCTCGCGGGTGCGGACCGGGTCGAAGGCACTCTCTTCGGCAACGGCGAGCGCACCGGCAATGTCGACGTGGTGAATTTGGCGCTGAACCTGTTCTCCCAAGGGGTCGACCCCGAGCTCGACGTACGTGATATCGACAAGGCGCGCCACGTGGCCGAGTACGCCAATCGACTGCCGATCCATCCTCGCCACCCCTACGTGGGTGAATTGGTCTACACCGCCTTCTCGGGTTCGCACCAGGACGCGATCAAGAAGGGCATGACCGCCATCGGTGACACCTACGAGGTGTGGGAAGTGCCCTATCTCCCCATCGATCCCAAGCACACGGGGCGCACCTACGAGGCGATCATCCGGGTCAACTCCCAGTCGGGTAAGGGCGGGGTGGCCTACCTGCTCTCGTCCGAGCATGGTCTCGACTTGCCGCGTGCGATGCAAGTGGAGTTCTCCCAACAAGTCCAAAAGCTCACCGAGCAGTCGGGGACCGAGATCTCGCCCGCCGAGATCTGGGAGGTCTTCACGACGACGTATCAGCCCGAGAACCCGACCATCCAGCTGATTTCGAGTGAAGTCGCCGCGGATCAACACCAGACACGTATTTTCGCCCAGCTCCTGGTGAACGGTCAGCACGTGACGGTCAAGGGGGAGGGCAATGGCCCCATCGACGCTCTAATGGCGGGACTGCGCACCGAACTCGACGTGAACTTCAACGTGCGCGACTACACCGAACACGCACTCACCGCGGGAGCGGGTGCGTCGGCCGTGGCCTACGTGGAAGCCGAGGGCCCCGACGGCGCGACCTGGTGGGGCGTGGGCATGAGTTCCTCAATTCTCGACGCCTCTCTCGAAGCCGTGATCTCCGCCGCGAACCGACGTCGCTGAGAGGCAGTCGTCGCACGAGCGCCGAGGGCGGCGGTCCTCCACGTTGGCGAGCCCGAGGAGCGAACTCGTCAGGAGCGACGCCGTGCGCCCCAGCGCTCGTGGAGTGGTGCTCAGCGACCTCACGGCGATGTCGGCCCGAGGGTGAACCCGTGGACGCTCGACGAGTTCTAGTCTGGAGTGGTGCCACACTCTCTAGTCGAACTGATCTCCTGGATCGCGGTCAGCGCGGGAACTCTCTCGGTGTGGGCGCAGTTCCGTCGGGTGAATGTGCAGGGGATCGAGGGCGTCTCGCTCGCCACCTGGTTGATGTTTTTGCTGATCGGAGGGTTCTGGATTGCCTATGGCGACCTGAGCGCCCACTCGTTCGCGATCGTCTGCGGTAGCTTGCTCGCCTGGCCCTTGCAGGCGTCCATCGTCTTTCGTCTTAAGCCCTGGGAGCACTGGCGGGGTGCGAGTCAGGCGACGGCGTTGTTCCTCGCGACCTGCGTCGCTCCCGGCGTGATCGGCGGGTGGGCTTGGTGCGTCTACGGGTGCGGCCTCGCGATGACACTACTGCGCGTGCCGCAATTCCTGGACCTGCTACGTACGCGCGACGCCAGCGGCGTGTCGTCAGCCTCGTGGTTCATCAGTTCGGGCACCGCGTTCTTGTGGATCGCCTACTACTCCCAGGTGGGACTGTGGGCTCCCCTGATCGCCACCGCGTGTTCGGGGAGCGCGAGCGTACTCATTGGTTCGATGGCCGTGTGGCGACACCGACAGGAGAAGGAAGAGTTCATCCGTCGCGAGGTATTCGCCACCTGATCAACGTGCCAGCAGGTGGCCCGACTGGTCGAAGAGTCCCCGCAGGGACGGCGCGTGCGAGTGCGATTCGAACGTGGTGATGTCACTCTCGTGGCGAAGGGTGAGTCCAATGTCGTCCCAGCCGTTGAGCAGGCGCTCGCGAGTCATGGGGTCGAGCACGAAGGATCTCACCCAACCGGTCGCGGGCACTTCCACGTCCATCTTCTCGACGTCGATGACGACAAGTCGCGCGGGGTCCTCTCGAATGAGCGACGTGAGTTCCTCCACGTCGCTCACGCTGAGCTGGGCGATGACCAGACCTTGCTTGGAGGAGTTATTGCGAAAGATGTCGCCGAAGGAGGGAGCGACCACGGCTTGGAAGCCGTAGTCCATGAGGGCCCACACGGCGTGTTCGCGCGAGGAGCCGGTGCCAAAGCGTGGTCCTGCTACGAGTACCGACGCGCCCGCGAACTGAGCATCGTTGAGAACGAAACTCGGATCGTCTCGCCACTCGCTGAAGAGTCCTCGTCCAAAACCAGTTCGTTCGACGCGCTTGAGCCAGTCCGAGGGGATGATCTGGTCGGTGTCGACGTCCGATCGCTCCAGAGGGACCGCCCGACCTTCGATGACGTGGACGGCTTTCATGAATTCACCTCGTCGGGAGTAGCGAAACGTCCTAAAACGGCGCTGGCCGCGGCGACCACGGGCGACACCAGGTGGGTGCGACCACCTCGCCCCTGGCGTCCCTCGAAATTGCGGTTCGAGGTTGACGCGCTGCGCTGACCCGGGGCCAGCTGATCAGGATTCATACCCAGGCACATCGAACAGCCCGGCTCGCGCCACTCGAAGCCGGCGGCCAAGAACACCTGGTCCAGACCCTCGGTCTCGGCTTGGATTTTCACTCGGTGTGAACCCGGCACGACGAGGGCCCGTACTGACGGCGCCACGTGCTGTCCTCGTGCGACCGCGGCGGCGGCGCGCAGGTCCTCGATGCGGCTGTTCGTGCACGAACCAATGAAGACCACGTCCACGGGTATGTCCTTGATCGGGGTGCCGGGTGTGAGTCCCATGTAGGCGAGCGATCGCTCGGTGGTGCTCTTCTCGTCAGCGTCGTCGAAGTCCGCTGGGTCGGGCACCACGCCATCGAGGGCCACGACCTGGGCTGGGTTGGTGCCCCAGGTGACGTAGGGCACGAGATCGGCGGCGTTCAGTGTGACGGTCTTGTCGAACGCGGCGTCGTCGTCGGAGACGAAGGTGCGCCAGCGACGGGCCGCTTCCTCGAAAGCGTCCCCCGAGGGAACGCCCGCGCGCCCGCGCAAGTACTCGATGGTGGTGTCGTCCACCGCCACCAAACCGGCCCGCGCGCCCGCCTCGATACTCATATTGCACAGCGTCATGCGTCCCTCCATCGAGAGATCGCGGATGGCGGCTCCCCGGTACTCGATGACGTAACCCGCACCCCCGCCGGTGCCCAGGGTGGACACGATGGCGAGCACGATGTCCTTAGCACTGACCGAGTCGGGGGCGTGCCCCTCGACGACGACCGCCATGGTCTTGGCGCGCTGTTGGGGGAGGGTCTGCGTGGCAAGAACGTGCTCCACCTCACTGGTGCCGATGCCGAAGGCGAGTGCCCCCAGTGCCCCGTGCGTCGAGGTGTGTGAGTCGCCACAGACGATCGTCATGCCGGGTTGGGTGACGCCGAGTTCGGGTCCAATGACGTGAACAATCCCCTGGTTCTCGTGTCCGCGGGGGAACACCGTCACGCCGAACTGCGCGCAGTTCTCCTCGAGCGCTTCGAGTTGGCGTCGCGAGATGGGGTCGGTGACGGGAATCGACAGGGGTTCGGTGGGTACGTTGTGGTCCGCGGTGGCGAGCGTGAGGTCGGGGCGTCGCACTCGACGGTTGCTCAGGCGCAGACCATCGAAGGCCTGAGGTGAGGTCACTTCGTGGACGAGGTGCAAGTCGATGTAGATGATCGAGGACTCGCCCTCGGGTGCCGCCACCAGGTGTTCGTCCCAGATCTTTTCGTAGAGCGTGCGTCCGGTCATCTAGCGCAGCCCCACGATCTTGACGCGCAGAACTCCCGAGGGTGCTTCGTACTGCACCAGGTCACCAATGGCGTGGCCCAGCAAGGCCGAACCGAGGGGTGACGTGGGCGAGGCCACCAGCACGCCGTCGGGCTTCTCCTCGATGGAACCAATGAAGAACTCCTGGAAATCCTCGTCGGCGTCGCCCTCGTAGACGATTTGGACAATGGAGGCGTGTTGGGCCACGTCGGCGTGTTCGTCGCGCGCCACGATTTCGTGGTTGCGGATCACGTTGTCGATCTGACGGATACGCGACTCCATCTTTCCCTGTTCGTCCTTGGCGGCGTGGTAGTCCCCGTTCTCGCTCAAGTCACCCAACAGACGTGCCGATTCGATGATTCGAGCGATCTCGGTACGCCCGACCGTCGTCAGGTGGTGGTACTCCGCACGAAGTTTGTCCAGTGTTTCTTGTGTGATGCGATGAATTTCGCCCGCCATGGCACGTCCCCAACTAGAGCAGAAGTTCTGATTCTACCGAGTAAGTGCGCCCCGGGGGCGGTGCGCTTTTGCCAGCCCTCGACCGAGCGGAGCAAAATGGGAGCGACAAGGAGAATACCCATGACCCAGCCAGTCCACTCGATCGCCGTCATTGGCGGCGACGGCATCGGCCCCGAAGTGACCGCGGCCGCCCTCGAAGTCGTTCGCGCCGCTGGCGTCTCCTTCCGCACGGAATCGTTCGACCTCGGCGCGGCACGCTACCTGCGCGATGGTTTCGTGCTCGACGACGAGACTTTGGAGAGACTGCGTGGTTTCGACGCCATCATGCTCGGGGCCATTGGACCCGCCATTGGTGACACCCGTATTCCAGGGGGGACGCTCGAGCGCGGACTCTTGCTGCGCATGCGATTCGGACTCGACCTCTACGTCAACTATCGGCCGTTCCACGGGGTCGACGGTTCTCTCGCCGAGGCCTGTGACTTCGCAATTGTGCGTGAGAACACTGAGGGTCCCTACGCCGGCGAGGGCGGCGTGCTGCGCTACGGGACCCCCCACGAAATTGCGACACAGGGATCGGTCAATACCCGCTTCGGGGTCGAGCGCTGCGTGCGGTACGCCTTCGAGCGCGCGGCGAAGGCGACGCGCCCCAAGGTGACACTGGTGCACAAGACCAACGTTCTCACCTACGCCGGGGACCTGTGGTCGCGCGTGGTCGCCGAGGTGAAGTCCGAGTACCCCGGCGTCGAGGTGGACTACAACCACGTCGACGCGGCGTGCATCTACTTGGTCGAAGACCCCCGCCGCTATAGCGTCATCGTGACCGACAACTTGTTCGGCGACATCCTCTCGGACCTGGCGGGGGCGGTGAGTGGAGGTATTGGCTTCGCCGCCAGCGGCAACATCAACCCGAGCAAAACCGGCGCCTCACTGTTCGAACCCGTCCACGGCGCGGCGCACGACATTGTCGGAACCAATCGGGCCAATCCTCTCGCGGCCGTCTCGTCGGCAGTCTTGATGCTGGAACACCTCGGCGAGAACGACGCGGCCACTCGGATAGCTCGCGCCGTGAGAGACTTTGACGGCGACGCTTCGCAACTCGGAACGTCGGGAATCACGGCTCACTTGTTAGAGAGGTTGTAAATGCCCATTACCCCCACCAAGAAGATATGGATGGACGGTCAACTCGTCGATTGGGACAACGCCACGACGCACGTCTTGACCCACACCTTGCATTACGGCACCGGGGCCTTCGAGGGCATTCGTGCCTACAAGACACCCACGGGACCGGCCATCTTTCGTCTGCGAGAGCACATGGAGCGCCTGCTGCGAAGTTGCAAGATCTTGATGATCAACGTCCCCTTCGGTCTCGACGAGCTCGTGGACGCGTGCGTCGAGGTCGTACGCGTCAACGACCTGGCCGACGGTTGCTACGTGCGACCCCTGGTGTACCTGGGGTACGGCGAGATGGGGATCAACCCGCTCAATTGCCCGGTGAACGTCGCGATCGCGGCGTGGCCCTGGGGCGCCTACCTCGGCGACCACGGACTCGAGAACGGTGTGCGTATGAAGATTTCCTCGTGGATGCGCCACGCGCCCAACGCCATGCCGACCGCCTCCAAGACGGTGGGTGGGTACGTGAACTCCACCCTGGCCAAGGTCGAAGCCATCAAGGCGGGCTACGACGAGGCGATCATGCTCGGACCCGACGCACGTATCTCGGAGTGCACCGGCGAGAACCTCTTCATCGTGCGCGACGGCTTGATCATCTCGCCACCACCATCCGAAGCCGGCGCGCTCACGGGTATCACCCAGAGCAGCGTGGTCAAGATCGCCAATGACTTGGGGTACCAGGTCAGCTTCGAAGCGCTGCGTCGTGACGACCTCTATATCGCCGATGAGGCCTTCTTGACCGGGACGGCGGCTGAAGTGGTGCCCATCGGGTCGGTGGACGACCGCGTCGTGGGTAACGGGACGCCGGGCCCCATCACCAAGGCCATCCAGGCCACGTACTTCCAAGCCGTGCGCGGGGAGTTGCCACAGTACGAAGGCTGGTTGACGAGGGTCTGACACGAGCAGGGTAGTCTTCGAGCGTGACGCAACCAACCTTTTCTCCCGTGACGCGCAGTGGCGAAGTACGCGCCACTGCGCCGACAGCTACTCCCGAGATCGGGCGCACCCAGAAAGCTGGCCTCCTGCGACACGTACCCACGATGAAGGGTGCGGGCACTCCCGCACCCGGCGAAGGCTTCGCGATGACCTTGGCCGAGCGCGAGTGCGCTGAGCTCCACGTCGAAGGGGTGGAGCATCACGACGTGGTGGTGGGCATCGCTCTCGTGGCCGCCAAGCGTGCCAGCCTGGCGGGACGAGGACCCACCGTCTACGACGTGCGAGCCGCTCTGGACCACTTCGGGCTTCGCAACCACGCGACGGCGATAACGGCCTCCTTCGCGGGTATCGCCCACAGTTACGTCGCCCAGCGTCGTTTCGTCGATAGCGTGACCGAGGAACAGCTTTTCCCCCAGACCTAGACGACTCAACGAGGAGCCGGTATGACGTTCGTATTGAATGAGGAGCAGAGGGCCTTTCGAGATGTCTTGAAGGGGTTCGTGGACGAGCGCATCGCGCCGCACGCCGCTCGCTATGACCGTGATCAGGAGTTCCCCCAGGACAGTTGGGATGCGTGCGTCGAGATGGATTTGCCCGCCCTCTGGGTTCCCGAGCAGTACGGTGGCGTCGGTGCCGACATGGTCACTCAGGCCATCGTCGCCGAAGAGTTGGCGCGCGGGTGCGCCTCCACCTCGGTCACCTGGCTGATCTCGAAGCTCGGCATGTTGCCGATCATGAATTTCGCCTCCGAGGAAATCAAGTCCACGTACCTGTCGCGTATCGCGGCGGGGACCCACCAGGCCAGTTACTGCCTCTCGGAGGCCGACGCCGGATCCGACGTGGCGGCGATGCGCTGTCGCGCGCAACGCGACGGCGATGAGTACGTGCTCAGTGGCTCGAAGTACTGGATCACCAACGCCGGCGTCTCCGACACTTACACTGTCTTCGCCAGCACCGATCCGAGCTCTAAGAGTCGCGGCATCACCTGCTTTCTGGTGGAAAAGGAGTGGGGGGTGCAGTTCCCCAAGCACGAGGACAAGCTCGGCCTGCGCGCGTCGCCCACGGGCGAAGTGGTCTTCGACAACGTTCGGGTGCCCGTGTCGCACCGTATTGGTGAAGAAGGCGAGGGCTTTCGCATCGCGATGCATACGCTCGATCGCTCGCGACCGACCATTGGCGCCCAGGCGGTCGGAATTTCCCAGGCCGCCATCGATTACGCCGCGGGGTACATGAGCCAGCGCAAGGCGTTCGGAGCGCCGATCTCGCAACTCCAGGGACTTCGTTTCATGATTGCCGACATGGCCATCCGCACCGAAGCCTCGCGGGCCCTGGTGTACGCGGCGTGCGCCACCATCGACGCTGGCGACCCTGATCGGAACCTCAACTATCTCGGGGCAGCCGCCAAATCTTTCGCGTCCGATACGGCGATGAGCGTGACCACTGACGCCGTGCAACTGCTGGGCGGCTACGGCTTCACCAAGGACTTCCCCGTCGAGCGCTTCATGCGTGATGCCAAGATCACCCAGATCTACGAGGGGACTAATCAGGTCCAGCGAGTGGTCGTCGCAAAACACCTTCTCAAGTAATTCTCAGGGCGTCAACTTATCGACTCCTGCGCGAAAATAGCCAAGTCGCGCGGCTACGGTCACCACTGTGGGGTCGAAGCGAAGTTCACTCAAAGTTGTACCTACCCAGTGGCGAGCACTGCCCTCCATCGTGAAGGACGGCAATTGACCTTGGTGCAATGTGGAGTCACTAAGTCATACTTTTGGTAGTATTAAAGTATGAAAATTAGTATGAGCCTTCCCGATGATGACGTCACGTTCTTGGACGCGTATGCCGTCGCGAAGGGTCTCCCCTCTCGTTCGGCCGCGCTTCACCGGGCTGTTCGGCTACTCAGGGCAACGGGTCTCGGAGCAGACTATGAAGCTGCGTGGATCGAATGGTCCAATGGAGATGAGTTGCTCTGGGATCAAAGTACTTCAGACGGGTTGAAGTAGTGCGACGAGGCGAGATCTACTTCGTGAACCTTGATCCCGTCAAGAGCGGAGAAGCTAATAAGAAGCGACCAGCGGTCATCGTTAGTAACGACGGAGCCAACGTTGCCACCGAAAGAACCGGTCAAGGAATGGTCACGGTCGTGCCCGTAACGTCGAATATCTCGCGCATCTATCCCTTTCAAGTTTTTCTTCCCGCCAGCTCTACCCGATTAGGGCGCGACTCAAAGGCCCAGGCCGAGCAAGTCCAATCAGTTTCAGTTGAGCGACTCGGAGCCGTCATTGGAGAAGTTCCGCAAGAACTAATGGGTGAACTCGATGAGGCGCTTCGCCTGCACCTCGCACTGTGAGATTTCCACAATTTTGATGTAGACGTGTTCGAACATTCCTACTGCATTTCTTCCGAATCTGTTCGTCACGGTTGCCCGCGACTTCACGATGGTGCTCCGGGCGAGTTGGGCGTGTGGCGCGACGCCGCGTGCGGGTCGGGTCATCCCTGCTCCATCCCCACCATTCGGACTCACTTCACACATCGCAGGGGACGTAGTGGATTGATGTACGGGCACCGACGGATTCGCTGGACCTAGTGGACGAATGTGCCAGAACACCCAGATCTACGAGGGCACCAACCAGGTGCAACAGGTGGTTGTGGCAAAACACCTGCTCAAACAATATTTCTAAGACGTCTTGCGTGTGAGATCAAATGCAAATCCCCTGATTCATCCTGGTTGATTTCATTGCGTCATCACTGCGAGGTCCTCGCCGACGACTGATGTTCCGTCGATCATCATCGGCGAGGTGCTCTCTCGTCGGGCCGACGGCAATGGCACGATCGACCCATTGGCTCGTGGTGGCTCGGCGGGTGACGCAACGCGACGGGGATGCCGTGTGTGGCACTTCCAGTCGTTCGAGGTGGACCCCAGCCCCCTGAGGAGACAGTGAAGGCCGTGAAAGGTTCAATCTTCGAGGCGGTTAAGGGTGCCCCTGGGGGCGGGCTCGCGGCCAACGCCAATTAGCGCAAGCGAGGTTTGAGCACGCGGTGGGTGACGTCGCCGCACGCGGATTCCGGTCCCTGGACGTGGCCCGGACCGAACTATCCGACGAAGAGCGGCGGCCAGAATTGACGTTCGTGAGACCCACCGGAGCTCGATGACGGTTCTGCACCCAATGCGGCCCTCGCGGGGCGAATGGCTACTCGTTCGTGCAGTGAAGTCTCGTTGTGATCGCCCGCGTTCTGGCGCCTGCATGACCACGTGAAATCGGCCCTTAAGGTCAACTGGGTAGTAAGTCGGCGGTATCCAAAGGCCGTGATCGGCATGGGGTGGTGAGAGCTGAGATGGGGAAGAGTGATATTGATTCTCTATCCGTGAACACGATTCGCGGTCTGTGCATGGACATGGTCGAGCAGGCCAATTCGGGTCATCCTGGTACGCCAATGGATATTGCGCCGGTGGCCTACACGCTCTGGCAACGATTCTTGAGATTCGATCCTGCCCAACCGACGTGGCCCAACCGTGACCGCTTCGTGCTGTCCGAAGGACACGCGTCGGCGCTGCTGTGGTCGCTCCTTCACCTCAGTCGGACGCTCTCGGTGGAGAGCGAATACGAGGTGCGCGGCGAACTAGCGGTGACTCTCGAGGATCTCAAAACATTCCGTGAGCTCGGTTCGCATTGCCCAGGCCACCCCGAGTACCGCTGGACGAGTGGCGTCGAGGCGACGACGGGGCCACTGGGTCAGGGCGTAGCGATGTCCGTCGGTATGGCGATCGCGCAGCGGTGGTTGGCGACGCGTTACAACCGTGACGGTTTTGCGCTGTTCGATTTCAACGTGTACTCCCTCGCCGGGGACGGTTGCATGATGGAGGGGGTCGCCTCCGAAGCGGCATCACTCGCCGCGCACCAGGGGCTCTCCAACCTCTGCTGGATATATGACTGCAATCGAGTGACCATCGAGGGCCACATTGATATCGCGTTCACCGAGGACGTCGCGGCGCGGTTCCTCGCCTATGGATGGAACGTGGTGACCGTGGCCGACGCCAACGACTTTGAACTCATCAGCCGCGCGTTGCATAGTTTCGAGGCCGAAAGCCAGCGCCCGTCGCTCATCCTCGTACACAGCCATATTGGGTACGGCTCGCCAGTCGAGGACACGCCCCAAGCCCACGGCGAACCCTTCGGCCCCGAGGGCGTCAAGTCGACGAAGCGGTTCTTTGGCCTTCCTGAGGACGAGCAGTTTCACGTCCCCGACGAGGTCTACGAGTGCTTCGAACAAGGGGTGGGGACTCGCGGACTCCAAGCACGAATGACGTGGGAAGCGATGTTTGAGGGATATCGCGAGAAGTACCCTGCCCTCGCCAGTGAGGTGGAGTGCATCGAGAGGTGGGAACTCCTCGACGGCTGGGACTCAGCGCTGCCGGAGTTTCCCGCCGACGCGAAGGGACTCGCGAGTAGGGATTCGTCGGGGCAGACGCTGAACGTCCTCGCTCAGGCGGTGCCGTGGTTGCTCGGTGGCGCCGCCGATCTGTCGCCCTCGACGCTGACGCGTCTGAACTTCGAGGGCGCGGGCGACCTCCAAGAGGACTCACCCGGTGGGCGCAATATTCACTTCGGGGTCCGCGAGCACGCGTCGGCCGCCGTGGCCAACGGTATGTCGCTGGTCAAGCTTCGTTCGTTCTGGGCCAGCTTCTTCATTTTCTCGGACTACGCCCGTCCCGCGATTCGTCTCTCTGCCCTAATGGAGATACCCGTCGTGCACGTCTTCACCCATGACTCGATCGGGGTGGGCCAGGACGGGCCGACCCACCAGCCCGTGGAGCAGTTGGCCTCGTTGCGAGCGATGCCGGGGATACTCGTGTTTCGCCCCGCCGATGCCAACGAGGTGGTCGAAACCTGGCGAATCGTCCTGGCGCTGAAGAGAGAACCGGCCGTGATTGTATTGTCGCGTCAGGCCCTGCCGACGCTCGACCGCTCAATCATGGCGTCGGCCTCACTGGTCGCCCGCGGAGCCTACGTTCTGAGCGACGTCGAGAACGGGCAACCCGATCTCTTGCTGCTCGCCACGGGATCTGAAGTGCATCTTGCGCTTGCCGCCCGCGACGAACTCGCCGCCGAGGGCATCGGTGCGCGTGTCGTGAGCATGCCGTGTTGGGAGCTCTTCGAGCGTCAGCCCCGGGAGTACCGTGACGAGGTCCTGCCGCCGTGGATCGCCGCTCGCGTGGCGGTGGAGCAGGCGTCGAGCTTCGGTTGGGATCGTTACGTGGGTAGTCGTGGCGCGGTCGTCGGCATGCACACCTTCGGCGCCTCGGCGCCGCTCAAGGAGTTGCAGACCAAATTTGGTTTCACCGCGACTAGCGTCGCTCACGTGGCGCGCGAGACACTCGCGACGATTGGACGACCATCATGAAACCAACCGAAAAGTTGCACGATCAAGGCCAGAGTCTTTGGCTCGACAACATTACCCGACGGATGTTGGACGCCGGCCAGATCGAGGAGTACGTCGAGACCCACAGCGTCACTGGATTGACGTCGAATCCCTCAATCTTCGACAACGCCATTGCCACCGGGGACTACGACGAATCGATCAGGGCCACGTCACAGCAGGGCCTCTCGAGCGAGGAGATCTTCTTCAATCTCGCCATCGCTGACCTGCAGCGCGCGGCTGATCTGTTCGCGCCGGTCCACGAGGTCACCGGAGGCGTCGACGGGTGGGTCTCGCTCGAGGTCTCTCCTCTGCTCGCCTATGACTCGGCCGCGACCATCGCAGCGGCTAAGTCGTTGCACGCGAGAGCCCAGCGCGACAACCTCTTCGTGAAAATCCCCGGAACGCCTCCGGGCCTCGTCGCCATCGAGGAGTGCATCGCATCGGGAGTTCCCGTCAACGTGACCTTGCTCTTTAGCGCGGATCAGTACGTGGCGGCCGCGGATGCGTACCTCCGGGGCATCGAACGGCGCGTTACCTCGGGCCTCGATGCCGACGTGGGTTGCGTTGCGTCAGTCTTCATATCACGCTGGGACACGGCGGTGTCCCAGTCGGTACCCGAGGACTTGAAGAATCGGCTGGGACTCGCGGTGGGCCAGGCGACGTACCGTGCGTATCGTGACGTCATGGAGTCCGAGCGATTTCAACGCCTTGCGAACTCGGGAGCCCGCGTGCAACGTCTGCTGTGGGCGAGTACCAAGACCAAGGATCCCGCGGCGCCCGACACGCTCTACGTCGCTGGCTTGGCCGCACCTCTCACGATCAACACCATGCCCGACAGCACGCTCGGCGGGTTCTTCGACCACGGTGAAGTGGGGGAATTGCTCGCGCGCGACGGCGGCGACTGCGACGTGTTGCTCCAGCGCTTCGCCGCCGCCGGCATCGACACGACGGCACTCGCACAGAGGCTCCAAGACGATGGCGCTGCCGCGTTCGCCACTTCGTGGAGCAATCTTCTCGCGAAGATCGACGCTCAATCGCCCACGTCTCGTGGGACCCGATGATGCAGGATGCGTCGTCACGACGGCAGGCGGCCTGGGACGCGTTGGCGACCCACTTCGCCGAGATCGCGCCGCGGCATTTGCGTGATCTCTTCGCCGAGGAGCCCGGGCGCGGACGGCGACTCAGGGCCGAGGCCGAAGGGCTGTACCTCGACTACTCGAAGAACCGCGTCACCGACGAGACCATGCGCCTGCTCATGAACCTGGCGCAGGTCTCGGGACTCCTCGAGCGACGCGACCAGATGTTTCGCGGTGAGCATATCAACGTCTCGGAGGACCGGTCCGTGCTGCACGTCGCGTTACGGATGCCCCGGGGCTCCTCACTGATGGTCGACGGTGTTGACGTCGTGCACGAGGTGCACGAGGTCTTGGACCAGATGTCGAACTTCGCGAACCAGGTCCGCTCGGGGCAGTGGAGGGGCTACACCGGAGAGGCGGTGAGGAATATCGTCAACGTGGGTATCGGCGGCTCCGACCTTGGTCCCGTCATGGCCTACGAGGCGCTACGCCACTACTCGCGCCGAGACCTCACCTTCCGTTTCGTCTCGAACGTCGACGCGACCGACTTTGTCGAGGCGGTGCGGGACCTCCGCGCCGAAGAGACCTTGTTCATCATTTCCTCGAAGACCTTCGGAACGCTCGAGACGATCACCAATGCGACGTCGGCGCGCGCGTGGCTGATCGAACAGCTCGGAGACCCCGCCGCTGTCGCTCGACATTTCGTGGCGGTGTCGACGAGTGCCGAGAAGGTGTCGGCGTTCGGCATCGACACGGCGAACATGTTCGGATTCTGGGACTGGGTGGGTG
>JARCRU010000038.1 GCA_029850535.1 Actinomycetota bacterium
CTGACCCAGCGGGTGCGAGAGGGTGGTCGGGTCGTCAACGTCGCCGCGGTCATCGCCACCGCCGTCAACAACGAGGGAACGCGCGAGATCATTGGCTTTGACATCGCCACCACCGAGGACAGCGCCGCCTGGACGGAGTTCCTGCGCTCACTGGTGGCCCGCGGCTTAAGCGGGGTCGAACTGGTCATCTCCGACGCCCACGGCGGCATCAAGGCCGCCATTGCTCAGGTGCTCTCGGGGGCGAGCTGGCAGCGCTGTCGAACCCATTTCATGGCGAACTTGGCGACCCGATGCACCAAGGCCAGTTGGCCGATGATCGCGACGTTGGTGCGCTCCATCTTCGACCAACCCGACCGGATGAGCACCTGGGCCAAGTTGGCCGAGGTCACCAGTCGACTCACCGAGGCGGGGTTCTTAGACCAAGCGACCTACCTGCTCGATGCGGCCGACGACATCTTGGCCTTTGCCGCGTTCCCCTTCGAGCACTGGAAGAAGATCCGGTCCAACAACCCTCAGGAGCGACTCAACAAGGAGATCCGCCGGCGCACCGACGTGGTCGGGATCTTCCCCAACCGCCAGGCGGTCATCCGCCTCGTCGGCGCGCTGCTCGCTGAGCAGAATGATGAGTGGGCCGTCTCGAGGCGCTACGTGACCATCGAATCACTCAGTCAACCCGCCATCATCGAACTGTCGATCGAGGATCCGAGGCCAGCGATCGACGCCACACTCGTCAAGGAGGTTGCCATCGATCTCACCGCGGCATAGAGTTCACGACGAAGAGATTGGCGCGGAGAACGTCGACGCCCACAAACTCTTACACCACTTGTTGGGACTTAACCGTCGTCAATGGTCACTTTTGTCGATGTTTACTGGATTTTATATCGTCTCCTGTCAGTTCGGTCATGTGCCGTCGGATAGGTATGAGAGATGAAATGAGGGATGAACCGCGACGTTCTTCACTCCTCAAGGTCACATTCCCTTCACAAAAAATCGGCGAACGAATTCTCGTTGAAATGATGTCAGGCGGGCGGTCACGGCTTCCTCCTCGTGAAAGGTCGATCGCGATGAACTCACAAAGCGGTGCGCTGACCCCCGGAAACCGCCTCGGCCTAGATGGACACCATGAAAGCCTTCAATTCCCTGATCTTACATAAGTGCTTATAGACGATAAGTACTAAAGTTAGAATATGACGTATCGAGAGGAGAATTCAGCCGGAGAGTTCCTTCGACGGGCGCGCATCAGCGCCGGACTGTCACAGACCGAAGTCGCGCGTCGTGCTCTAGTCGCTCAGAGCGTGATCAGCGCCTACGAGTCCGGTCGTAGAGAGCCTTCGGTCTCAATGCTCGAACGTCTCATACGCGCGACGGGACATCACCTAATGCTCGATCTAGAGCGCTCGGGCGATTATTCGCCCGGTCTCCCAGACACCCCTCTGGGTCGCCGACTCCGCCAGCGCCGACGCTCGATACTCGCTTGTGCAACGCTCCATGGCGCGAGCAACGTCCGCGTCTTTGGAAGCACTGCGCGGGGTGAGGACCGGCCCGACAGCGACGTCGATTTGGTGGTGGACCTGGATAAAGGAACGGGGCTGTTTGCCTTAGAAGCACTTCGTCGGGAGCTTTCGGAGATTCTCGGTGTTCCAGTTGACGTCGCCCCATCAGACTGCCTTCGACCTCGCGTTCGAGAAGAGGTCGAACGCGAGGCAATCCCACTATGAACGCACGACACGACGACGAGCGCCTCGCCGACATTGTTGACGCGATAACTGCAATCAGGAGCCACCTCACCCGTGGCGACCTTTCCGATGGACTCGTTCTCGACGCCGTTCGGCTTCGTTTGATCGAAATTGGTGAGGCGGTAAAGTTGTTGGATCCCAATCTCGTCGCGAGTGAGCCGGATGTCAATTGGTCGGACGCAGCCGGAATGCGTGACTGGCTTGCTCACCACTACTTCGACACCTCCCGGGCAGTGGTCGAAGCAACGGTAATGGAGGATCTTCCGCCACTTGAAGCAGCCGTCTTTCGGCTTCAAGCACGCCTCTAACTCACGAAACAGAGTCGATCCGTTTGCGGTTTGAGTAGCCACCTCCGAATGGCAACGGCGGCCAACAGATCGATACCTGCGATTCTTCTGGCAAATTGGTCAATTGAAAGCACGACCATTGAAATGGACTGTCTCGAAATATCGGCATCGTCGACGCGTGCGGGTTCACGTCGGGCCTTCGACACTTGGGGTGTCGAAAGATTGCGAGTGAACCCATTTTGGATTCGTTGCACTGCAGAAGTTTGGCGATTTAATTCGACTTCATCTACTTTCGCCTTTTCCTGAAATAGGAGGAAAAGAGATTTGATCCAAAAATCGGTGGCGTCCCAGCAGCGGTGTAAAAGTCGACTGACGCGGGTTCCTCTTCATTGATGTTAGGCGACCTCTGTGACGCGGTCGGTGGAGGGTTGTTTCTTGGACCTCGGTGTGATGGATCTCGGTGGTTCCAAGAGGTGCTGACGCATGAGGGCGAGCTCGCGGACGCTTCCCGGGGTCACGCGCACACCATGCCAGTTCTTCGACGCGCGGTCAAAGACCGCCCAGAGCAGCGACAGGCAGCTGTGCTCGCCCGGGCGTCGACCGATGACCTTCACGCGGCGTCGGGTTTCGCCGAAGGTGCGCTCGATGAAATTTGAGTGGCGGATGCGCTTGTGGTGCTCGCGCGGGAAGCGCAGGTAGGCCGTCAGGGACTCGACGTCACTGAAGGCACGTGACCGCCGCGGGGTAGAGCCGTTGGTAGTGTTCGGCGAAGGCGTCGATGCGGTGGCGCACCTCGTCGACGGCCTTCTGGCCGGGCTCGGACTTGACGTCGTCAAAGAGCTTCCAGAACGCCGCCTTCACCTCG
>JARCRU010000039.1 GCA_029850535.1 Actinomycetota bacterium
GTACATCGAACAGTGTTCGACAGTGGTGTCAAGCCGACGCGCACCAGCGAGGAACGCGTCGCGACTCAGCGACGAAGGGCTGCGGGCCATCGACCGGGCCGACCGGGTTGGAGCAACATGTCGGTGTAGTTACGTCCCAAGTGCTCTTGACGCCACAACAACATGTCCTGGGCGGCGGCGAGCACGCGGTCGCCATCGTCAACCGCCGTGCGCCACGTCGGATCAGCCGCCACGTCGAAACACAGGTACGAGCCATCGCCGAATTGCACGTAGGCGGTGTCGTCGGAGAGCGAGACGGCCAAGTTGCGACGCGAGAGCGAACGGTCGACCGGCCAAGGTTGAGGAGCGCTGGCGAGGGACATACTGCGAAAGTCCCACTCGTAGTGCACCGACGAACGCCACTCGACGTCGCGACCCTCGAAGAGCGGTGTCATAACGCGCCCGTCGAATTGCGCGGGTATCTCGAGCCCCAACGCGTCAGCGAGGGTGGGAGCGATGTCGACGTTCTCGGTGTAACGCTCGAGGACCCGGCCCGCGTGGGCGAAACGAGGATCACGCCAGATACCCAGAATGTGATAGCTCTGAGGGAAGAATCCGAGTTTCTCGATCAATCCGTGATCGCCGAGTTGGTCGCCGTGATCGGAGGTCACCACGATCAACGTCTGGTCAAGTTCGCCGCGCTCCTCGAGCGCCGCGACAATTCGACCCAATTGGTAGTCCACCTCAGCGATCATCCCGTAGTACTGCGCCCGCAGGTGGCGCAGAGCCTCCTCCTCCTGGGGAGCGGCGCAGTAGGCGATCCCCATCGCGATGTCGTGTAGGGGGTGTCGCTCACTAGCGTCAACGGCGACGATGGGCATCTCCACGTCGGCGGGGTCGTAGCGGTGCGCGTACTCCCCCGCCGCGGCGTAGGGCGGATGGGGACGCAAGTAACTCACGTGCGCGAACCAGCCGTGCTCTTGGACCCCGAGCCACTCGAGGAACCTGGCGGTGAGGAATCCACTCAACGAGTGCTCCGCGGGCCGATCGGACTCGCCGCGCAGGGCCGGCGCCCATCCGAAGGGCACGTCGTAACCCAGGTCGCGCAAGTAGTGGACCCAGGTGGCCTGGCTCTCGGGAAGATAGTGTCCCACGCTGAAACCCGGCAAGATGCCGTCGTAACTCTCCAGGCGAGGGTCGTCGACTCCTTCCGCCTGGCGCGGATCGAGGCCCTGATCGGTGTAGCCAAAGAGAGTGGGCACGAAGCCGGCTCGTCGTGCCAGTCGTGCCACGTTGTCAAACCGGTCCTCGAGTGGGGATCCATTGGCCACGACCCGATTGTTCATCTGATAGGTCCCCGTGTACAGCGCGGCGCGGCCGGGCGCGCAGGGAGCGGCCTGGGAATAGTGCCGGGCCAGGCGAACCCCTTCCCCGGCCAGTCGATCCAGGGTGGGGGTCTGAACGAGGGGGTGTCCCGCCGCGCCGTAGGAGTCAGCGCGGAATTGGTCGAGGGTGATGAAGAGGACGTTCACGGTGCGGCCGCCTTGGTCGTGTCGGGTGTGATGATGCGAGTGATGCTACCGATGACGGACGTGACGGGAGCGTGACGATCATTGGAACATTGCGGGTGAAGTGGGCGCGACGACGACGCCGAGGACCAAGGATTCGACGGTGGCTCTCGATAGGCTCACGAGGTGCCCACTTCGTCGAGCCCGGTCACTGGCTTCATTTTGTTGGCGACGATGGTGACCGTTTCGATCCTGGTGCGCAGGGGTCGCCTCGAATCTCGCTCGAGCCACTTGGGACCTCGCGAGAGAATCCGCCCCCTCGCCATCACCATTCTCGACCCCGTCATTAGCGTGTTGATCATTGGCCAGTTCGTCTGGCACCTGGCCTCACACTCCGGCGCCCACGTCGTCGGCGCACTCGTCGGCGCACTCGTCGGCGTGGGGATCGGCTACGTGCGTGCTCGTATCATGTTCGTTCGCGCCATCAAGGAGACCACGTCGGTGGTGCTGCGACGTAGTGGCCTCGAATACGGCCTCGTCGCACTCCTGATTGTCCTGCGCTCCGGTGAGGGAACGATTGAGCGATCGGCGTCGTCGTGGGCCCAAGTCGGGCTCACCGCACTGGCCACCTTGGCACTGGTCGAAGCGTTTGCACGTTCGGGGTTCATCGTGTGGAGGTACCGCAGCGCCACTCCCCACCGCGCCTGCGACATCACTTCGGATCCGCCGGCGCCCGGCGAATTGCGCTGACTTCGCTTAACGGCCCGTCCGATCCACCGAAGGGTCTCGTGACCGAGGTGGAGCAACGACGATCGCCCGCCCAGCGCGCCCTCGAATATCACACCGTCAGCGTCGGCGTGTGGACCATTCGATAAGGCCCTTGGCGTTCATCGCGTCGCCGGTCCCGACACCACCAATGGAACGACGCACACCCATCTCATCTTCATAAGAGATGAAAGATATCCGACCTATTTACAAAATAGATGACACGTCGGCCCAAGGAACCGGCAAGGTGTAGTCATGAAATCACACACCCTGTCCAAGTTGCACGCAATCCTGGTTGAGGCCGACGTTGATTCCAACGAGTTGATCGCCCAAGAAATGCTGGCCGAGGGGCTCTCGGGCGTCCCCGAAGAGGACACCTGGATGCTCAACGCGCGCCTCGACCACCACCACTTCAACACCCATTCTCGCCACCGCCAGTACCCGCTCGGCCGGGCTGGCTAGCCACCCACTGGGTGGCGGCACTGGGTGCCACCACCGCTCAGTGAGCGCGCGCGACCCGTTCGACGGCGTCAGAAACCGCCTTCATCACCTTGGGATTGAACACCGTCGGAATGATGTACTCCGGTGAGAGCTCCGAATCTTGCACAATGTCGGCAATGGCGTGAGCGGCCGCGAGTTCAATCTCCTCGGTGACGCGCGTCGCTGCGGCGTCCAACAGTCCGCGAAAGATTCCCGGGAAGGCCAAAACGTTGTTGATTTGATTGGGTTCGTCGCTGCGACCGGTCGCGACGATGGCCGCGTGGCGACGCGCGATCGACGGGTCAATCTCCGGGGCCGGGTTGGCCAGGGCGAAGACGATGGAATTGGGCGCCATCGTGGCGACCTCGTCTTCGCTGATCAGGTCAGGTCCAGACACACCGATGAACACGTCGGCGCCACGTAGCGCGTCACCGATGGTGCCGCGGCGCTTCTCGTTGTTGGTGTTCTTGGCCAGCCAGAGTCGGTCGGCGTCGAGTTTCTCGTCGTTCTCATCGAGGATGCCCCGGCTATTGACACCGATGATGTCACCCACGCCCTCGGCCATCAGTAGTTTGGCAATCGCCACGCCAGCGGCGCCCACGCCCAACAGCGCGACGCGCACGTCCTTCATCTCCTTCTTGACCACGCGCAGCGCGTTGATCAGGGCGGCGAAGACCACGATGGCAGTCCCGTGCTGGTCGTCGTGGAACACCGGAATATCGAGCAAGTCGCGTAGTCGCGCCTCGATCTCGAAACAGCGAGGCGCCGAAATGTCCTCGAGATTGATGCCCCCGTAGACGGGGGCGATGCACTGCACGATGCGCACGATCTCGTCGACGTCCTGCGTGGCGAGGCACACGGGCCAGGCATCCACGTTGGCGAACTGCTTGAAGAGCAGGGCCTTACCCTCCATCACCGGTAGGGCCGCCTCGGGACCGATGTTGCCCAAACCGAGCACGGCCGATCCGTCGGTCACGACCGCCACGGTGTTGCGCTTGATAGTGAGGTTGCGCACCTTGGACGGATCGTCGGCAATCGCCTGGGAGATGCGCGCGACCCCCGGGGTGTACGCCATGGACAAGTCGTCGCGACTCTTCAGCGTGACCTTGGGTGCGACGCCGATCGTGCCACCGAGGTGCATCAAGAAAGTCCGATCACTCATCACCTTGACCGTGGCCCCCATGACCGCGTCGACGGCGCTCTTGAGTTCTTGAGCGTGATCGTCGTCGGACGCGTTACACGTGAGGTCCACGATCATCTTTCCCTCGATGGGCTCCGCCACATCCAGCGCGGTGACCAGGCCACCCGCGTCACTGACGGCGCGCGACACGCCAGCCAGGGCGGTGGCGTTGTCGAGGGACACTCGCATCGTCACGGAATACGAAGCACTGGGATGACTCACAACAAACCTCTTCTCACATTGAATGACGTCGCGTTCAGATTCGAACGAGCGGGCCCAACAAGGGGCCCCCTGTAACGATACCGAGGTCGAGGACACCCGAGCCAGTATCACCCAGGCCCTAGGTCCCGGAGTGCGGGATTCAGGCTGGGTCCAACGACGTAGGTGGGGGCTCGCTTCGGACCTTCGCCGTAGTGGAAGTGCCCTCAAATTGCACTGAGCACGGCGTCGTTTCGTCGCGCCAGAATCACATCAATGGTCTGTTTCGGTGTTTGGTCCGATGAATCCGGCCAGAGACCGATTCGTGGAGTGGTGGCGAGTAATTCATCAAGTTGCTGAATACTCATTTCGCCAGGTCGATAGGCGACTTTCCCGAGTGCCTTCTGTCTCGCTTCGTCACGCTGGCGCACTGCCGATACCGAAGGACACAGAACAACAAGATGCGAAGGCTGAACGTTGGCGTCCTTGAGCCACGTACGCACGTCTTCGCCAAAGATGTTGTCTTGGACGACGGTCGAGAACCCAGCGCGACAGTACTCATGCGCTGCTTGAGCCGAGAGGTGGTAGCGAAGGTCGAGAAGTCTTCTTGCTTCTCCAGTGACTTCGAAAGTTGGGTGGACCCAGCCACTGACGGCCCATCGGTAAAACTGGCCACCGCGTATATGGACACCACGTTCGAACTGTCGGGCCAGACCATCGGCCACCGTCGATTTACCCGCCCCCTGCACTCCAATAACTAGCCACAGCCCATCCGTCATCTCATCACTCTTGCAGAACAGAAATTGGCGCTAGGAGTTGAATGGCGGAGTCCTCGTCCGAGTCCTAGAAAACTCCGAATGGATATTCAACTGACGAGGCACCCGTAGCAGGGCGATGCATGACATGAGGGTCGCGACCCGTCAGAGCGAAACTGCCCGCCTCGAGGGCCTCCGCTGCCCGTGGGGCAATCAGATACCGTCAATTACGACAGGATCTCGCCTGAATTCTCATCGCACCGTCGAGTTGTTTCAGAGGGATTGGAGTCGCACGAGCGCGTCGTCGAGTACTCCACGGCGCTTGGAGAACATCCAGCGAACGAGATGGCGACCGGCGTCGCGGTCGTCGTAGAAGACGGAACTCGGAATCGCCACGAGCCCGCACCGCCCGGGCAGCGCACGACAGAAGGTGTACGCGTCGTCGTCAGTCACTGCCGAGATGTCAGTGGTGAGGAAGAACGTTCCGGGGGACGCCAAGACGTTGAATCCGGCGGCGACTAAACCCGTCGCCAACAGGTCGCGTTTTTCTCGAAGGACGTTCGCCGCTTCGATCAGGTAGTCGTCGCACTCATTGAGGCCCTGAGCGATGGCGTACTGGAAGGGTGCACCGTTCACGTAGGTGAGGAATTGCTTGGCCGCTCGTACGGCGCTGATCAGCGCGGGGCTCGCACACGCCCACCCGATTTTCCACCCCGTGAAGGAGAAGGTCTTTGCGGCTGAGGAAATCGTGATGGTTCGCTCGGCCATGCCCGGCAACGACGCGAGCGAGCGGTGCTCGGAGTCGTAGACGAGATGCTCGTAGACCTCGTCGGTGACCGCGATGAGGTCGTGTCGCTGACAGACGTCCGCGATCACTTGCAGTTCGCTGAGACTGAATACCTTGCCGGTCGGATTGTGAGGGGTGTTCAACACGAGAAGCCGCGTGCGCTCGCTGACGGCGTTCTCGAGCTCGGCGGGTTCGAATGTCCAGTGTGGAGGCCGTAGTGCGACGACGCGCCGATTCGCCCCGGCCATTGCCGTGCAGGCCGCGTAGGCGTCATAGAACGGTTCGAACATGATCACCTCGTCACCGAACTCACACAGCGCCAAGAGGCACGCGGCGATCGCCTCGGTGGCACCTGCGGTGACCAAGACCTCGTCGTGGGGATCAAAATCGAGACCGTTGAACCGCTTCTGGTGCGCGGCAATAGCGGCACGGAGTTCGACAATGCCATTCCCCGGCGGGTACTGGTTGTGTCCGTTCTCAATCGCTCGAATTGCCGCACTCTTGATCACCTCGGGTCCGTCGACGTCGGGGAACCCCTGACCCAAGTTGATCGATCCCGTCGCCAGAGCCAGCGCCGACATCTCGGCGAAGATAGTGCCCGAGTAGTTCTGCAAACGTGAGTTGAGGTAGGGCACGCGAGTACTCATGTCGCTACACGCTACCGATTCGCTGAATCCTCCTGGTGCAACGGGGTAAAGCAGCGACCTCTGGACACGTGAGTAGCGAGCCGTCCACACACGTTCGGTGGTCGCGCCTGATGCCCGTGAACCCGCCACTATCACCCTGAGAGCGTGGCACGCCTCGGGAACGGTCGAGTCCGCGCCCAGGTAGATCGAGGAATGGCGCAGGAACACCTACGGCACTCGGTAAGTGACTGCATTCGAGGGCGACGGCCGCGCGGGCTACACGCGGGGGCCTAGAGTTGATTGCCTTCCCCGTTGGTCCGAACGACCCCTGACGGGTCGGACCACCCCCCGCCATCGAAGTCAACCTGCACCCACCGCCGCGCCGAAGGAACGTATGCCGCACTTGCCGTACCGAGAACTCCCCGAAATGGATCCCGGCTCGCCTCCCACCCGGTCGCCCCAGCGCTACCTCGTATGGCTCGCGCGTCATCAACGCGGGCTCTTGTCGCTGAACGCCCTCTTCGGCATCGGATGGATGGTCGCCCAAGCCCTCGTGTGGGCCGCAGTCGGCCAGGCCATTGACGCCGGCATCGTTCATCACCACCCACGCGCGTTGTTCGCGTGGGTCGCGGTCGTCATGCTGCTGGGGATCTTCCAGGCACTATGTGGATCACTGCGGCACCAACTGGCCGTCACCAACTGGATGCACGCCGCTTTTCGCACCAGTCACCTCATTGGTCGTCACATCACCGCCACCGGCGACGCGCTGACCAATGAGATTCCGGCGGGCGACATCGTCAACACCGTCATGGCCGACGCCATGCGAGTGGGGGGCACCTTCGACTCCTCAGCCCGCTTCGCGGGTTCCATCGTGTCGTGGCTCGTCGTCACGGGAATACTCCTCTCCACCTCGGTGCAACTCGGCCTCATCGTTCTCATCGGCGTCCCGGTCCTCGCGTCACTCACCGTCCCGCTGATGCGACCACTGCACCGCGCCCAAGCGGCCCAGCGCGAGGCCGCAGGGCGACTCGCGGCCCAGGCCTCCGATACGGTCACGGGACTGCGCATTCTCCGCGGTGTGGGCGGCGAAGACGTGTTCTACCGCAACTACCAACGCCAGAACGAACGGGTGCGCCAAACGGGAGTGAGGATCGCCACTCCCCAGGCCGGCTTGGAATCAGGTCAAGTACTGCTTCCCGCCGTCCTCACCGTCGTCGTCACCTTCATCGGGGCCCACGACGTCATGAACGGGCAACTCCAGGCCGGTCAGCTCGTCTCCTTCTTCGGGTACACCACTTTCCTCACCACGCCGCTACGGACCGCCATCGACTACGTCATCTCGGTGACGCGTGCCTACGTGGGCGCCAGCAAAGTACTACGCATTCTGCGCATCTCACCCACGGTGCGCAACGACGGCCCTCAACTCGCGTGGCCCGAGCACTTCACCGAACTCCGCGACCCCACCAGCGGAGTGACGATTCGCGAGGGCGTCATCGTCGGACTCGTGAGTGCGGACAGTGCCGAGGTCGTGCCACTGGTGGAGCGTCTCGGCCGTTTTCACGCTGACTCCCTCGGCGTCACGCTGGACGCCACACCGCTGGAGTCGTTCGCACTGAACGACACCCGGCGCCACATTGTGGTGAGCGAGATTGAACCCCGACTCTTTTCGGGCCGTCTGCGCGACGAACTCACCACTCGCGACGCGAACGACGACGAGGCCATCGAAGTCGCACTCCACGCGGCCAGCGCCACGGACGTGCTCGAACTTCTCGACGGCGGCCTCAGCGCCCGGGTTGAAGAGAGGGGGCGCAGTTTCTCCGGGGGGCAACGCCAACGCCTGGTACTAGCCCGCGCCCTGCTCACCAACGCCGACATATTGATCCTCGTCGAACCGACTTCGGCCGTCGACGCCCACACCGAGCAACGCATCGCCGAACGCCTGCGAGTCGCGCGCAGTGGTCGTAGCACCGTACTCGTCACCAGCAGCCCGTTGCTGCTGGAGACGACCGACGAGGTCTACCTCCTTCACCAGGGTCGCGTCGTCGCCCACGGCACCAACAATGAACTCCTGGCCAGTTCGTCGCAGTACCGACGGATCGTGTTGCGAACGGATGAACCATGAGCGCCCTGCCCACCGCCAGCTTCGCCGAGGTGCGCGCCTACGCTCGCATCCTCATCCGACGTCATCGCGGGTCTCTGGCGTTGATGTTGAGCCTCTACGCCCTGGCCGCGGTCGCCGCTCTCATACCCGCCTACGTCATTGGACTGCTGATCAACGAGGCGACATCGCACGCACTCACGAGCGCCACGATCGCCCGGCTCCTCGAAGTACTCGCCGGCTCCTCGTTGGCCTATGGCGTGTTGTCGTTCTTGGCGCGTCGTCGCAGCTACATCCTGGGTGAACGGGTCTTCGCGGAATTGCGCGGCGAATTCCTCCTGAGTGTTCTCAATCTGCCTCTGCTGGTCGTGGAACAAGCGGGTACTGGTGACCTGTTAAGTCGTACCACCAGCGACGTCGAAGCCATGTCGCGCACCGTACGTTTCGCGCTCCCCGAATGGCTCGTCGCTATCGTGCAGACTCTCTTGACCTTCGGCGCGATGTTGATCGTGAGCCCCCTAGCCGCTCTGGCGTGCCTCGTCTCCGTACCCTTCTTGTTCTTCGCCACCCGCTACTACCTGCGCTACGCCACGCCGGGCTACCGACGCGAACGCACCAGCTACGCCAGCCTCGCCGGCACCGTCTCAGAGACCGCCGAGGGAGCCCGCACCATCGACGCGCTGCAACTGGGGGAACGTCAGAATCGCCGCATCGAGGCCAACCTACGCGAGAACTTCTACGCCGAGATGTACACGCTCTTGATGCGCATGGTCTGGTTTCCCATCACCGAGAGCGCCTTCGCACTCGCCGTCGCCTCCACTTTGGCCTGGAGCGGACTCCTCGCCCTGCACCACGTGATCACGGTGGGGGCAGCCACCACCGTGACGCTCTACGTCGTGCAGATCAACGATCCACTCGACCGCTTCGTCTCGTGGCTCGACGAGTTGCAACTGGGCCAGTCCTCCCTCGCCCGACTGGTGGGTGTGTCGGAAGTGCGCGATACGCGCTCCACGACGGGACCGGAACCCCTCGACGAAGAGTTGCGAGTCCAGAATGTTCGATACGCCTACGGTGAAGGGCGCGACGTGCTCTGCGACGTGTCGCTGGTCATCCGTCCGGGCGAACGACTGGCGATCGTCGGTCCGTCGGGAGCGGGCAAATCTACCCTTGGTCGCCTCCTCGCGGGCATGGACGCACCGAGCCAGGGCGCGGTGACCCTCGGGGGCGTCGCCCTGAGTGAACTGCCGCTGACGACGCTTCGTCGTCACGTGTTGCTGGTGACCCAAGAACACCACATCTTCTTGGGTACGGTGCGTGACAATCTCGCCCTGGCGCATCCCGAGGCGAGCGAACACGACATCGAAGACGCTCTCGAGGCCGTCGATGCGCTCACCTGGGTACGTCAGCTGCCGCAGGGACTCGACACCGAAGTGGGGACCACCGGGTACGCCCTGAGCCCCGCGCGAGCGCAACAGATTGCCCTGGCTCGTCTGGTGCTCGCCGACCCCCACACGCTCATCTTGGACGAGGCGACCGCGTTGCTCGACCCCCGAGCCGCACGCCACCTCGAGCGCTCACTCTCGGCCGTCCTCAAGGGACGCACCGTCATCGCCATTGCTCATCGTTTGCACACCGCTCACGACGCCGACCGGGTCTGCGTGATGAGCGAGGGGCGAATCAGCGAATTAGGGAGCCACGACGAATTATTGGCCCTCAATGGCGCGTACGCGGCACTCTGGCGCAGTTGGCGTCACGAGCGCGCCGACGACTCCCGATGAACGGCGACACCCGCGACGAGGCTGCGCGCGGTCGGTTCTACTTCGAAGAATTCCCCGGGTCGCGTGGTGGTTCGAGCCACTCACGAAAGAACTCGCTCTCCGTCTCGGGTTGACGCCACGTCGTCGCGAACGGTATCGCCACGTCGTGGGCCCGGTGAGGGGCGGGTCCGACTCGTAGCGATGCCGCCAACACCGCCGCCGTGCGCAGCATGATCCGGCGAGCCAGTGCGATGAAGAAGACAGCGAGGGGTACATTGAGAATCAGGGCACCCAGGATCGCGCTCGACTGTTCAGGGGTGCCGATTGACGTGCTCACGTCAAACCACGCGTCACACAGCAGCATCGTGGCCGCCACGATCGCCGTCGCCGCCAGAATCTGACGTCGGTTCCACGCCGCCCACGCGGTGGCGGTGAGGACGATGATCAGGGCGCTGTCGAAGCCGACCCAGGCCACGTCCCAATTGTGAGCACGGAAGTGAACAGGGAGATGAATCCCGAGATAGATGGCCCACGGGATCATGACCACCACACCGGCGACCATGATCGACGAGAGCCACCGATGCAATTCCACGGCGCGCGTCCGCTTATCGGAGTGCGCAACCACCTGGGGACGTGGTCGAATCTTCATTCGTGGGGCCACCCGCTCATGGGATCACTCCCGGCGAGGACCTCGCTTCAACTACCCGCGCACCCAAAGATCTGGCACGCGACACGCTCACCGGCGCCTCCGTCGGCGCACTGCCTCGCCTCATCGTTCGTTGATCAAGTCAAACAGCGGCTCGGCGACGCCCACCACCCGCGTCGCCATCGCGTATCGCGCGATGTGGAACGCCTCGAGTAATTTCGCCGAATCGATGGACTGAACGCGGGCCTTGTTGGTCATGGCCACCGTGCACGCGTGGTTCGAAGTGGCCAGTGCGACGGCGAGGTAGATCAGCGTGCGGGTCTGAGGATCGAGAGCCCCCTCCTCGGGCGGCATCGCGAAGGCGCTCGAACGAGTCTGTTCACCCACCATGCGCGGATCGGCGCTCGCGGCCTTGACGATGGCGGGGGGAACCTCTCCCATCGCGGCGCGCATACCGTCAAGGATCTTCGCGGTGTCGGGAGTGATGACTGTGGACATGGGATTCTCCTAGGGGTTGATATCGGACATAGTGGCGATGACGTGGGGGCCGGGAGCATTCAGGTGGGTCAATCGTCGCGCGTCGCCGCACGCGATAGTGGCCAAGTTGCTTGCTGCACGGCGACGAATCGAATGAACTCGTCGAAGGTCGGCGCGACGACGCGACCAACCCACGTAGGCGTTCCGCAACACTTCGCGTCGCAACGACGACGTCGCCGGCTTGTCCCTCAACGCAGTTGCGACCACCACCTCATCGCGACCTCGCGCCACCAGACTGTCGTGACTCATGGATTCACTCCTGACCAGCCGAGACATTCCTCGACGCCCACGCGTCAAACCAATACATCGACAATCATAAATCTGAGATTGGCCGGCTACTAAGGCCGATAGTCCTTTCGAGCACGCGACTCACCGTGTCACCATCGATTCCTCGCATGGCGGCGATCACGTCGTGGCTGCTCATTCGACGTAGACGTCCGACGTGCTCGTCGCAGTCCTCTCCCGGACCCGTCGCGGCCACGCTGGCCAGAGACGAGGACAACTCCGCCCCCGAACGAGTCACGCTCGACGTGACTCGCGAACATAGCGGTTCACGACGCATCACGGCGACGAATTCTCACTTCACGAGGACCTCGCCGCGGACAACACGACGGCGAGGTCGGCAAGAATCGCGACCTCGATATCGCGGCGTCAACCAGTCGCACGCGACGCTCATGGCCGAGTAGCCGAGTGGCCGCGCTAACCCTCGAGGCCCGAGAGACGACGAACCATGCGGGCCAACGCCGAATTGTCGTCATCACCGTGGCCCTCTTCGATCAGGGCGTCCTCGTAGTCGGCGGCCAGAGTCGACACCGGCAACTGCGCCCCCGTCGTACGAGCGAGCTCCAGCCCAATGGCGAGGTCCTTACGGTGCAAGGCGATCTTGAATCCCAATGGATAGTCATTCTGAATCATCCGACCGGCGCGGTTCTTCAGCACCCACGAATCGGCGGCTCCGCCCGACAGCGCGTCGACCACCTTCTGAGCGTCGAGACCGGCCTTGAGTGCGAGTGTCACGCCTTCGGCCACGCCGAGATAGACCCCCGAGAGGATGACCTGATTGATCGCCTTGGCCCACTGACCGGCCCCCACGGGACCGAGATGGGTCACCGACTTGCCCATGGAACTCAACACCGGCTCGGCGCGGACCACGTCCTCGTCAGAGCCTCCCACCAGAATCGACAAGGTCGCGAGCTTCGCCCCCTCGGATCCGCCGGTGACCGGCGCGTCGACCGCGCCCACGTTTTGGGCGCGCAGACGCCGGGCGAACTCTTGCGCCTTGAGCGGACTCAGAGTCGAGCAATCGATGAGGAGCGCACCAGGGGCCAAGCCGCTGGCGAGACCGTTCGGCGCGAACAACACTTCCTCCACCTGGGGTGAGTCAGTCAAGCAGGTGATGACAATGTCCGACGCGCTCGCTAACTCCTGAGGCGTGTCCACCTCCGCCGCGCCCGCGGCGACGACTTCGCCCGCTCGCCCGGGCGTGCGATTCCAGACGGTGAGAGCGAATCCCGCCTTCAGGAGATTCAGGGCCATGGGGGCTCCCATGGTGCCCATCCCCGCAAAGCCAATACGTTCGCGAACGACGCCAGATTCAGAGTTCGAAGAGTTCATGGCCCACAGGCTACCTAGTTGAAACGCAGCGCTTCGATCGCCGCGGCGCGCAACAAGGAGGAATCCGCCGCCACCGCGACGAAGCGAAAACCGCGGTCCCGATACGCGGGGACTTGGCGGGGGTCGCTCACGAGGATGCCGGCCGCCACGTTGTGTGCACTCGCGACGGCCACCACCTGGTCCAGGGCCTCTTGAAACACGGGGTCGTGCAATTGCCCCGGCACTCCGAGCGCCGCTGAGAGGTCAGAGGGACCCACGAAGAGCACGTCCACACCCTCGATGGCCGCGATGGCCTCGAGATTCTCCAGAGCCGTCACGGACTCCACTTGAACGATGGCCACGATGCCCCCGTTGACCTCCTCGGACGTCAGGCCATCGCCACCGAACTGGCGCGCGCGGTTGTAGCCGGCGATTCCGCGGTCCCCACGCGGCGGGTACCACAAGTGCGTCAACGCGGCACGCACTTCTTCGGGCGTCTCCAACCGAGGGAACATCACGCCCTGCACCCCGAGATCGAGCAGGTGCCCAACGCGAATACGCTCCGCCGACTCGGTGCGCGCAATGACCGAGACCCCGTGGGCGGCACCCGCCAGCAATTGGCCGGCCAGGCCCTCTTCGCCCCCCGCCCCGTGTTCGAGGTCGACCAGCAGCCAGTCGAATCCGCTCAACGCACATACCTCGGCTACCAGGGCGGAGCCCAAGTTGAGAAACGTGCCGCGCAGAAAGTCACCTTGACGCACACGTTGAATGAGGGGCTGGGACACGGGCAACTCCTTAGAAGTGTGGACAGGCGTTCGACATGCTGTAGGCCCGTCGCGAGTCAGAGTAGCGTACTGACACGGGCCTCGACCGCGGATTCTGGCCCGCCCGAGGGAGTTCGTCGCCATGACCAGAATCGCGCGCGTGACCATCACTCCCGTCGCCTTTCGCGACCCACCCCTGCTCAACGCCGTCGGCATCCACGAACCCTACGCACTCCGCTCGATCATTCAGCTCCACACCGACGACGGGCTAGTGGGACTGGGCGAGTCCTACGGCGATGACGGGCACCTCGAACGACTACGCGTGGTGGGCGAAGCGATGATCGGACTCGATCCCTTCCACACGCACCAACTGCGCGACCTCACGGTTCGGGTTCTGGGTGGCAGCGCGGGAGCCGACACCCACGGATTGACTGGTCACATCAGTGTCGCGGGCACTGCGCTAAGGACGTTCGCCAGCTTCGAAGTCGCCTGCCTCGACCTTCAAGGTAAGGTCCTCGGACGTCCGGTGAGCGACCTGCTCGGTGGACTCGTCCGCGATCGAGTCCCCTTCTCGGCCTACCTTTTCTACAAGTGGGCGGGCCACCCCGGCGCCGAGCCCGACACCTACGGCGAAGCACTGGACCCGGCCGGCATCGTGGCCCAGGCGCGTTGGATGATCGACACCTACGGCTTCGGTGCCCTCAAGCTCAAAGGTGGGGTATTCGAACCCGACCAGGAGGTTGACGCAATCGTCGCCCTGCGCGAAGCGTTCCCCCTCCTCCCCCTACGACTCGACCCGAACGCGGCGTGGAGTGTGGGGACCTCGATCAGCGTGGCCCAACGATTGGCGGGGGTGCTCGAATATCTCGAGGATCCCACGCCCACGCGTGCCGGAATGGCGGCGGTCGCGCGTGAAGCCGAGATGCCCCTCGCGACCAACATGTGCGTGGTCGGCTTCGAGGACATCCCTGACGCTATCGAGCGCGGCTCGGTCGGAGTGATTCTCTCGGACCACCACTACTGGGGCGGGCTGCGCGCCAGTCTCGATTTGGCGGGCATTTGTCGCACGTTCGACCTCGGACTCTCCATGCACTCAAACTCGCACCTGGGGATCAGCCTGGCGGCCATGACCCACCTCGCCGGGTCCGTGCCTAACCTCACGTACGCACTGGACACTCACTGGCCCTGGAAGGACGAGGACGTCATCGTCCCCGGGACACTCGCCTTCGTCGAAGGTGCGGTGGCGGTTCCGACGGGACCGGGGCTGGGAATTGAACTCGACGAGGACGCCCTGGCCCGCTTGCATCGCCAATACCTCGATTGTGGACTGAACAAACGCGACGACACCGCCTACATGAAGCGTTTCGTGGCCGACTACGAAGCTCTGTCACCACGCTGGTGAGACTCTCCGCCTACGCCTTCCCGTGGGATTTCCTGGGCGACGACGCGTCGCTCGAGCGGGTTGCGGAACTCGAGCCCGACGTCGTGGTGTTGGCCGCGACCTACCACGGTGCTCGAGTGGCGAGTCCCCTCCACCCGAGTCGCCGCGTGCTCGATATCCCCGAGTCGGCCTGCTACGTCGCGGTGCGCGAAGAGACGTGGCGGGGACGTCGCCTTCGACCGGCGCCACCGGCGTGGTTGGGGGTCCCCGACGCCTTTGGCACGGCGCGAGAGGCCCTGGCCACCCTCGGTATCGCCACCGACGCCTGGATCGTGCTGTGTCACGACGACACGATCGGACGACTCCACCCCGAACTCACGACCCGCAACGCCTTTGGCGACCGCTACCCCTACGCGCTCTGCCCGGCGTCGCCCGAGGTGCGCGACTACGCCGAGACGCTGGTCGAAGAGGTGGTCCTCGCCCACCCCCTGCGCGGCGTCGTTCTCGAGGCGTGCGGACCCGTCGGTGTCGAACACGCCACGCTGCACGACAAGATCGAGTTCGCCGCGTGGTCCTCGACCGACTTGGCCCTCCTGTCACTGTGCTTCTGTGACGCTTGTCAACTGGCGATGGGCGAATACGGCCTCGACGACACTGAGTTGGCCACGCGAGTGCGCCACGCTATTGGGGGAACCGCGTTGAGCGTGGACGAAGCCCTCGGTGGCGACATCGCCACTACCCTCGCCGCATTTCGCCAAGGACTCGTCGCCACCTTGCTGCGCGGATGCGTGGCCCGGGTGCGTCACGCCGCACCCGACGCGAGGATCACCGTTCACGGCGCCGGCGATGCCTGGACGACGGGATCATTTTGCGCAGTGGGCGACCCGCGGGCGCTCGAGGAGGTCGACGCCGTGGTCGCCAATGGATGGGAGAACGCGACCAGGATGCCGCGACTGGTGCAATTGCGTGAGTTCGCGGACGTTGCCCGCGCTCTGGGCACATATTTACGTCTCGACCACGGATGGCCCGCGGACTCCGTCGACCTAGAGGTGGCTCGATTCGCCGCGGCCGGCGTGGACGAGCTGCACCTCTATCACCTGGGTCTGTGGCCGGGCGCGCAGTGGCGCGTCGCGCGCGAGGTAGCGGCCGCCGTAAGGGGGACGAGGTGAGCGAGACCGTACTCGTCACCGGCGCGGCGGGACAGATCGGTGCGCACCTGCGTCGAAGTCTCGCCCGACCCGGTCGCCGACTTCGACTCCTGGACGTGGTTGAGATGACCCCACGCGACGACGAGGCGGACTACGTGACCGCGTCCTTCCTCGACGAATCCGCACTGGACGTCGCGATGACCGAGGTCGACGCCGTGATCCACCTGGGCGGCCTCTCCACCGGCGGCTATTCGTGGGCCGACTACGCCAACGTCAACATCACGGGCACCCAGATGATCTTCGACGCCGCGCGGCGCCACGAGGTGTCACGGGTGGTGTACGCCAGTAGCCACCACGTCATGGGCCGCGCGCGCATTGACGCTGCCCACCCCCTCGGCGAATACGAGGCCCCCCAACCCGACAGTTACTACGCCGTGTCAAAAGTTGCCGGCGAGGCGCTCGCGCGCCTGTATAGCGAGCGCCACGGAATGGACGTGGTGTGCGTGCGAATCGGTTCCTACCGCGAACGTCCGAGCGACCAACGCACCCTGTGGAATTGGCTCTCACCGAGCGACTGCACCCGCCTCTTCGAGGCGGCACTGCAGAGTCCCGCTCCGGGATTTCGGATCGTGTGGGGAGTCTCACGCAACACCACGCGCGTGGTCTCACTCGACGAAGGCACGGCCATTGGCTTTCACCCCCTCGACGACGCCGAGGTCTACCGCGACTCGGTGTCACCCGCCCCCTACGACCTCGACCCCGAACAGTCCTCGCTCCTAGGTGGGGCCTACACCGCAGTCCACTTCGACCAGGTCAACTGAACCTAACGAGTGAGTGCGACGTAGAGGTCGCACAGATTCCACCCGGTGTGACCACCCTCCAGAAGTTGCCCCAGCGCCAAGTGCCCGTGATAGGTATCGTTGCGGTTGGCCACCTGCGCCCAGTCGACGCCCAGCGCCATTGCCCGCTCCAGGCTGTCACTGGTGGCGTACGCCCCCGCCACTCGGTCGACGAAGTCGCGCCCGTCCGTCGA
>JARCRU010000040.1 GCA_029850535.1 Actinomycetota bacterium
CGCACTTGCCCGTCGCCAATGTGGGCGACGCCATGGACCGGATCAGCGCCGTGGACTCTCGCATTGGACCAATGTGGCGCGGGGCTCGCATCGTGGCCCGGGCGTACACCGTCGTGGTCCGCAGTGGGGACAATCAGGGGATCCACGAGGCCATCGACCGGGCGGCCCCCGGAGAGGTCCTCGTGGTCAATGGTTTCGCGGACGAGTCGCGGGCCCTCGTGGGGGAACTGCTCGCGGGGCGGGCCAAGGCCAATGGTCTGGCCGGCTTCGTCATCGACGGGGCCATTCGCGACGTTGATGCGATCGAGGAGATGGGGGTGCCAATCTTCGCCCGCGCCGTGACGCCCGCGGGTCCCTACAAGTGGGGGCCCCATCGTCAGCAGGTGCCCATCGCCCTCGGGGGTCAGTGCGTCATGCCGGGTGACGTTGTGGTGGGCGACGCAGACGGTGTCGTCGTCATTCCTCTCGGCCAACTACGAGACACGGTAGGGGCCGCGGAGAAGATTCAGGCGAACGAAGTGGTGAAGCGAGCGGCGACGGACGCGCGACTGCGTGGCCGCTGAGTCGGCGCGGGGGACACCGCGCTAGAGGTTCTCGTCACGGGTCAGGAGAATTTCGGCCAGTCCTTCGAGGGCGGGCAACGACTCGAGTAGGAGCTCGCGATGCGAGTCCTCCATCTTTCCCAGCGCCTCTTCGAGCGCGCGGGTGGTCGCGGCCCGCTGGGCCTCGATGAGGCGATGACCTGTCGTGGACACTCGGATGAGGGTGACGCGACCGTCGAGTGGATCAGGCTCGCGCTCCACGAGTTCGAGGGCTTCGAGGGAGTCGACGACCTTGGACAATGTGGCGGGCGTGATCGCCTCGAGGTGAGCGAGTATTCCCATGCGCACCGGTTCGCACTGTTCGACGCGAAAGAGGACCGAGACCTGCGAGGGCGTGATGCCCGAGGCGGCACTGAGGCGCAGGGCGCGGTAGATGCGAGCGATGGTCACTCGCAGCGCCGCCGCGGCCGATTTCTCGTCAGTCGTCATCACGGGAGAGTTGACCTGAGCCATACGCCCACTATATTGGTATTTAGTTCGTACTAACTAAATATTTTTCGTGTCTCGCACGTCGTCAATTCGAGGAGCCCTTCGTGTCAACTGCCATCACCCCGACGTCGCCCCATCCGGACCACTACAAGTGGATCGCGCTGTCGAACACCACGCTCGGGATTCTGCTCGCCACGATCAATGGTTCAATTCTGCTCATCGCGCTGCCGAATATATTTCGCGGCATCCACCTCAATCCTCTGGCGGCGTCGAACACCCCCTACTTTTTATGGATCTTGACGGGTTTCTTGCTGGTCACGTCGGTGCTCGTGGTGAGCTTCGGACGGGTCGGGGACATCTTTGGTCGGGTGCGGATGTTCACCCTCGGCTTCGCCATCTTCACGGTGTTCTCGATCTTGTTGTCGGTGACGTGGTTGACGGGCACCGGCGGGGCCCTGTGGATCATCGCGATGCGCGTCGGACAGGGCGTGGGCGGAGCGTTCTTGTTCGCCAACTCCAACGCCATCTTGACCGACGCCTTCCCGGCGAATGAACGAGGGCTGGCGCTGGGAATCAACGGAGTGGCGGCCATCGGGGGATCCTTCATGGGTCTCGTGATCGGCGGTGTCCTCGCGCCGATCGAGTGGCGACTGGTCTTCTTGGTGTCGGTGCCGGTCAGCCTGCTCGGGACGTTCTGGTCGTACATCAAGTTGCGCGACAACGGTGCGCGCACCCCCTCGAGCATCGACTGGATCGGCAATTTCACCTTCGCGATTGGCCTCATCGCGCTGCTGACCGGCATCGTCTACGGACTCCAACCCTACGGCGGTCACGCGATGGGCTGGACGAGCCCCTTCGTCCTTTCGTGTCTCTTCGGCGGGCTGGCCTTCCTCGTCGGGTTCGTGCTCATCGAGCAGCGGGTCAAGGATCCGATGTTCCAGATGAGCCTGTTCTCCTCGCGCGGCTTCGCCATGGGCAATCTCGCGACACTGTGTCTGTCGCTCGCACGAGGGGGGTTGCAATTCATCTTGATCATCTGGCTCCAGGGCATCTGGTTGCCCCAGCACGGCTACAACTTCGCGCGCACGCCCCTGTGGGCGGGTATCTATATGATCCCGCTCACCATTGGTTTCCTCATCGCCGGACCGGTGTCCGGACGACTCGCCGATCGCCACGGCGCCCGCAATTTCGCCACCGTCGGTCTGGTCCTGACCGGCCTCAGCCTCATTGGCCTCCAGGCGATTCCCATCAACTTTCCCTACCCGCTCTTCGCGTCACTGCTCTTGATGGTGGGTCTCTCCATGGGGCTCTTCGCCGCCCCGAACTCCTCGGCGGTGATGAACTCACTGCCCGCCAATCGCCGCGGGGCCGGTGGGGCGATGCTCAATACCTTTCAGAACTCCGCCTCGGTGCTCTCCATTGGCTTCTTCTTCACGGTGATCACCCTGGGACTCTCGGCCACCTTGCCCCAGTCGCTCCTCACCGGTCTCACCCAGCAGGGGGTGCCACTCGCCCAGGCCACCGCCATCAGCCACATCCCCGCGATCGGGAGTCTGTTCTCCGCATTCTTGGGCATCAACCCGATTCAGACCCTGCTCGGACCCCACGTCCTCGCGTTACCGGGAGTGCACGCCCAGGTCCTGCTCGGTCACAACTTCTTCCCGAGTCTGATCGAGTCGCCCTTCGCCAACGGCCTCCACATGGCGTTCCTCGTCGCCGCCGCGTTGTGCTTCCTCGGCGCGGTCTTCTCGTGGCTGCGCGGTCCCGGTGTGCAACACCACGTCGCCTCACTGCCCGAAGAGGTGGCCGAGGGCTACTCGTCGGTGGGCGACGTCGCCATGGGAGAGGTGGCTGTAGGACTCGAGGGTGACTACTTCGAGGTGCGGGCCGACAGCGACCCTACGCCACGGTAGCGGCGAGCGAACTCGACCGCGCTCGCATCCAACGGCACTCTCCCCGATGCGCACTTGGATGCGAGCGCCGGCCTGCGCCGACGATATCTCGCGCGAGCGACGATGACGGGAGAATGTCGCAGGGTTGTAACGCGGCGGCCCCACTCCTGGGTGAGTCGTCGGTTCGTCGAATATCTGGCCCGGTTGCGGCGCCTCGGTGTGGGACGGTTAAGGTCGGGGGGAGAATCCCCTCGCGAGGGCGGGTCTCGAGGTCGAGAGGTCGCTACGGCCATCTGACGGCTTCGTCGTTTGATCGTTCGCGGGTGGACATCGACGCCGCCAACAATGACGACGCCTAGCGAGGAGTCACGATGGCCGAAAAGTCACCCAGCCAACACAACGCGAAGAAGGTCGGCAAGTCGCTCAAGGAGAAGCGTAACGACAAGCACGCCAAGAAGGAGTCGAAGAAGGGTCTCCTCGGCGAGAAGGCGTAGTCGCCGTCGCACCCCTCACTCGAGGGCCAACGCCGTCGCGGCTGCGACACCTTCGACACTCGCCAATCCCGCGGGTGGCGCTCACGACGTAGACGCCAGGGACGATGCGCTGATCGACCGGGAACTGCACTGCGCCAAACACGCTGGTCCCCGGCGATGGTGCGCGTCGCGCGGTGGCGTCTACGCGGGCGAACCCGAGTCGTCGGTGGAGAATCCTCCTCGCGCGCACGGCGCGCCGGGACGCACTATTCTGCGGCGACCGTAGACTTTAGGTGTGACCGCCAGCGACCTCATTTCGTATATCTCAACCCAGGAACTCGTCAGCCGACTCGACGTTGACGAGAGTTTGTACATGATCGACGTGCGCGAACCGGACGAGGTCGCTGACTGGCAGATCCCCGGCGTCCACAACATTCCGCTCGGGACGTTGGAGCGGGCGACGAGCGAGGTTCCGGAGGATCGTTCCCTGGTCGTCGTCTGCGCCAAGGGCGCGCGGGCGCAGCAAGGGGCGGAGATTCTCGCGGAGCACGGAATTGCCAGTGCGGTACTCAACGGCGGCATGGCCGCGTGGGCGGCGACGTACGACGTGGTCGCCGGCGAGTTCGGCGGGGCCACGGTGATCCAAGTGCGACGTCGTGGCAAGGGCTGCCTCTCGTACGTGGTGGGCGCGGGCGAGCGTTGCGTCGTCATCGACCCCTCCCTCGACGTGGCGCAGTACGAGAGCGTGGCGGCCGCGCACGGGTGGTCCATCACGCACGTGCTCGACACCCACTTGCACGCCGACCATCTATCGGGCGCGCGCGACCTCGCGCGACGTAGTGGCGCTCAACTCCTGCTGAGCCCCTCGGACCCTTTCCACTTCGATTTCGAACCACTCACCGATGGTCGCCGCATCGAACTCGCCGACCAGGTCGAGCTCACCGTCTCGGCGGTGAGCGTGCCGGGTCACACCGAAGGCTCGACGATGTACCAACTGGGCACCTCGGCGATCTTCACCGGCGACACGTTGTTTCTCGAGAGCGTGGGGCGACCCGACTTGGCCGACCGCGCCGACATCTTCGCGCACAACCTCTACCGCAGTCTGCACGAGAGGGTCCTGCCGCTCGCGGATTCGACCATGGTCTTTCCGGCCCACTACGGCACGGCGGTCGACGTGACCGCCGGGGAGTTCGTGGCGCGCCGCTTGGGTGAGTTGCGGACCACGCTGCCGGCGCTGGTGCTGAGCGAGGACGACTTCGTCGCCTGGGCCATCGCCAACGTGAAGGACCGACCACCGAACTATCAGCGCATCGTGCGCATCAACGCCGGACTCGAGGCGATGACCAACGACGCCGCCGAAGTAGAACTCGGACCCAATCGCTGCGCGATTGCCTAAACCGAAGTTACGTCGCCGAATCTGCGAGATTCTCACTTTCATTAGGGAAGATGGGTTGATATTGCTGACAAAATGTAGACACGAGTATGCTTGACATCGCGCGAGTAGTATGAGAACATTATGTAGTGACTAGACCAACGGG
>JARCRU010000041.1 GCA_029850535.1 Actinomycetota bacterium
AATGAGTCCGGACCGAAGCCGCAAGCCGAAGCCCGCGCGACCACGGCCACCAGCAAGCCGTGTGCGGTTACGACCGTCGTCAGATGATCCACATGAGATCGTCTACTTTCGTCGACACAAGAAAGATGACCCCGGCCAGTCGATCCCTGGCCGCGACTTCCTCGAGACGTGTCCCCCGAAGGTACGGGCAACTATGAAGGCCGTGCTCGTCGCAGTAGCGACGTCTCCCCCTAAGCGCTTCGCAGGCGGAGGCTACTGGGAGGCGATGAAGGGAGACATGACTGGTTGGTTCGAGGTCCGTGTCAATGGGCCAACGCGCCACCACTACCGCCTCTTCTGTCGCCTTGACTACGAAGCGGTGGGGCAAGATAAACCTCAGCTTGTCGTAATTGACGGAAATGACAAGCCGTTTCAAACAGAGCTGAGCGCTGCCGACTACGCCGCCGTGCGGACTTTGGGGGACGAGTACCTCGCGCGAAACCCACGTTCACTTGCCTAAACGAGAGCTACGCCGCCGTCTTCGATCTCGTGCGCATCGATGTCAAATGCTCGGCAAGTTTCCTTGGATTGGTCGACCGACCCTGGATCAATGGATCCGTTACCGCTTTGCGTTCGGCGGCAGGTAGTCGTTCCATGGTGATACGCATACCAAGGGCTGCGGCCACCTCAGCTACCGTGCCGATCGTAGGGTTCAGATGGCTACCACTGAAGAGCCTGCGAACCACGGCCGGTTCAACGCTGATGGCCCTCGCCAGGTCCGCCTTCGTCATTCCCGAAGCCTCGCGAGCCTGGTCAAGCGAATTGACCAAATCATCGATGGTCGCGATTCGCATCGACTCAACGATGTACTCGCGCAAGAATTCCGGGTCCTCAAGGTCCTTTGCCAGGTCGTCCCAGAACACGCTCAGGCCATTTGCCATCTTCAGATCCTCCATCTGTCAGGAATCTAGCGTAGCAGATACGCTACGTCTTATCTATGGCTCTCGTAGCATATTTGGTACGCTGCTTCTAAAGCTACTTCATTCATAGGGAGCCAATAGCAGCCCCCACAGTCACGGTGCACGCAACGGAGCGTTCGTCATTTCCCTCAATCGGATGCGAAAATACTTGGCTAATCGGCTCCAAACGCGGCCCTTAACGACATAGCGCCCAAATCACCGCTCGGCCCTCTTTGAGCCGCCTATAGACCGTTGCCGAAGCCTTTGGATTGAACGTACGTGGCCTACTTGAAAGGGTCGACCCCTACGACACAGCCGTTATGAAGACACCTCAGAGGTAGTCGAGATCAGCGAGTGATTGATGATACGTGGTTCAACTCGCTGCACCGCACCGTCGCGCGATGCAGGTTCATGCCGGCCCAAGATTTCTTGGGGCAGACTTTGAAGATGGAACGACAGAAGCCCATGATCGTTGCCTTTCGCTCCGACTGGGACACCGAAGCCGCAGACCTCCTCGCGACCTTGCGAGCGGACCTCGGGGAGATGGCGTCGCGGATCGAGCACATCGGAAGCACGGCGATTCCGCTGATGCCCTCCAAAGACATCATCGACCTCCAGGTCAGCGTCATCGATCTTGAACTGGCTTCGCGCTCGTTCGACCAACCACTGCGATCACTCGGATTTCAGCTCTCCCCTTACCAGGCGGACCATGTTCCTGCGGGGCGAATTGACGACCCTGCCAATTGGACCAAGCGCCTGTGGGTTCGACACGCCGGCTCACTGAGCGGAGTCAACCTTCATATCCGGCGACGCGGCTCTCCCAACGAGCGTCTCGCCCTGCTCTTTCGAGATTGGTTTCTGGCGCATCCAGAAGCTGTCCCGGCCTACGGGACCTTCAAGTCATCTCTCGCAGAAATCGCTCGCGACACCGGCGTCTACGCGGACGTCAAGGATCCGGTCGTGGACCTGGTGATCGCGGTCGCCGAGAAATGGGCTGCGGAGACCAACTGGCGACCGTAACTCAATGGAATCAGAGCCGAGAATTCTCTACTCCTCCCCCAGCGGCAACTCAAGTCCCTCGCAGTCAACCTCTCGAGATTGGAAAGTGACGTGTCCCTGAAACGAGCCTGGGTCTAGCCAATTGTCTAGCCACGAGGACAAACGTGAGAGGACTTCAGTGGATGTTGGTGGACACTGCACTTCGTCCGGCCACCAAATCTGGACATAGATGGACGTCCCTGGACGTTCTGGAAACACTCTCAAGGTGCCGGGATCGAGACCCGGGCGGCCCACCAAAGGACCTGAACGTTCACGTTCGTGGATCCCAACGGTCGTCGTACTCAAGATAGAAAAACGAAGAAAATCGAATTTGCCTCCACGAATCGGACGAGGCCGCCATGAAGTTGACTTTGGGCGTAACGCACGATTTACCATTCCCAATTGATACTCATAGCCCGAGAACCTCCCGTAGCCCGTCATCGATGCGCCCGAGAGTTAGCGGCCGCACACGGCCAATTCGGCGTCCGAGTTCGGACTTGTCCAATGTCACTAGGGCCGTCACGTTAACCACCGATGCACGCGTCATCCCCGCCTCGCCCTTGGCGATGTGCACGTTACCTGGCAAATCGCCGAGGCGAAGTGTTCCAGTGAGGATGACAGCCACCACGGTGGCCAACTTGCTCGAGTTGTAGAGGTCATCGGACACGATCAAAATGGGTCGACGCTTCGCGGGTCGCGACCCTTGTGGTTCTCCTAAGTCCACCCAATACACGTCCCCTCGCTGAATCACCACTTCGTGCCGTCGTCCTTCGCCAACAGACGGTGAGCCGCAGTCGTCGAGAATTCATTCGTGTCGTCGTTGACGGCGTCGACCACTGCGTTAATACGGTCAATCACGCCCGCCGACGTGTTAGCCGCTTCTAGTTCCTTTTCGACCGCACCGGCAAAGAACGCTGAACGACTGGTACCGAGTTCTTTAGCGCGGCGCGTCGCGCGGGCGTACACCTCAATGGGAACCGAGATGGTTGTCTTGACGAATTGATTGGTCTTTGCCATATTCAAAGTATAACCGGTCATACCCGGTCGCGTACCCCTCACCATCGGCTTCTCGAAATTGAATGGTGACTTCGCCTTGAAACGAGCCTGGGTCTAGCCAACTGTCTAGCCACGACGTCAAACGTGAGTGGACTTCAGTGGACGTTGGTGGACACTGAACTTCGTCCGGCCAGC
>JARCRU010000042.1 GCA_029850535.1 Actinomycetota bacterium
TTACGACAACCTAAAGACCGCGGTCGTGCGAGTGTTGAAGGGACGCAGCCGCGTGGAGACCGAGCGATTCGTGGCACTGCGCAGCCACTACCTATTCGACTCGTTCTTCTGTTTACCCGGGGTCGCAGGAGCCCACGAGAAGGGTGGGGTCGAGGGCGAGATTGGACGGTTTCGCCGCCGTCACCTCGTGCCGGTGCCGAACGTGGCGAGCCTCGCCGAGTTGAATACGTTGATCGAGGCCGGCGACGCGGCTGACGACGAGCGCCACGTGGACGGACGCCAACTCAGCGTGGGCGAGCACTTCGCCCTCGAGGCCGCGCACCTGGCGGCGCTGCCCACCGAACGCTTCGCCAGTGAATTGTTGCTCAGCTGTCGGGTCGACACCAAGAGCCGGATCTGCGTGCGCCAGAACTTCTACTCGGTGCCCGTCACCTACGCCGGCCAGCGAATCACGGTGCGCCTCGGGGCCAATACCGTCGCCGCCTACGACGGGACCCGCGTGCTCGCGCGCCACGACCGGGCCCCGGGCAAGGGCCGCGAAGTGTTGGAGCTCGATCACTACCTCGAGACGCTCGCCATCAAGGCGGGCGCGTTGGCGGGCTCGAGTGCGCTGGCTCTGGCGAGGCAGAGTGGTCGCTTCAACTCCACCCACGAAGAATTCCTGTCCCGCGCGCGGCGCGCGAACGGGGACGCCGCGGGAACCCGGGCCATGATCGAGGTGCTGTTACTCGAGCGCACGATGGAACCCTCGGCGGTCGATGAGGGCATGGCGCGCTGTCTGCGCGTGGGAACGCTCGATCCGGCGCTCGTGGCGATCGAGGCGCGTCGTTCACTCGAAGAGGTCCGCGTCGTTCCCAAGAGCGACCCGGCACTGGCGCACTACGACCGTCCCGCGCCGAGCGTGGCGCACTACGACGAACTGCTGGGCGTTAGCTGATGGCGAACACCAACTCCGACGCCGCACTGGCCTCGATCGACGTCAGCGCGCGAAGCCTGCGCCTGCCCACGGTGCGCCAGGTCGCCAGTTCCCTGGCGAGCGACGCCGAGCGCCACCAGGCGACCTACCTCGACTACCTGAGCCAGGTGCTGTGTGCGGAGCTCGACGACCGCGAGGAGCGCCGTCGCCAACGCCGGGTGAAGAGCGCCAACTTTCCGCGCATGAAGCTGCTCGGTGAGTTCGATCTGGCGGCCGCGCCACTCGTGAACGCGGCCACGATTGCGATGCTTCGCTCGGGTAGTTACCTCGAGCGCGGCGATCCCGTCGTGCTGCTCGGCGACTCGGGCACCGGCAAGAGTCACCTGCTCATCGGTCTCGGGGTCGCGGCCTGCGAACTCGGACACAGCGTGCGCTATGTCACCTGCGCGCAACTGGTCAATGAACTCTGCGAAGCGGCCGACGAGAAGCGCCTCTCCAAGCTCATTGCGCGCTACGGGCGCATCGACCTGCTGCTGCTCGATGAACTCGGATACGTGGCCCTCGACGCGCGCGGAGCCGAACTGCTCTTCCAGATTCTCACCGAGCGCGAGGAACGATCCTCGGTCGCCACGGCGTCGAATTTGCCGTTCTCCGAGTGGGGCAAGGTGATCAACGACGCCCGACTGGTGGCGGTTATCTGACCACCTGACGGAGTTGTCTTTAACGTCTATTACGAGACCTCGACCATCCCCGGATTTGTGTCTTGGGCGGGTTATCTTGCGGTTCCCACGACAGGAGATCAGTTGCGTGTTCAACGAGTAGTCATGCCTTCGGGGGCAGAGTCCTCGACGATTTTGGCGGACGGTCAATTTGTCGAACCGGTGGAGAAGTTTCTGGCGCATCTGAGTGCGATCGAGCGCTCGCCGAATACGGTGAGAGCCTACGCCCACGATCTGAAGGACTTCTTTTCGTACTTGACCATCCGCGAACTCGACTGGGCCGCAGTGTCCCTGGAGGACCTCGGTCGATTCGTTGCGTGGCTCCGGCTTCCTCCTACCGCACGAACCGGCCGGGTGGCTGCATTGCCGTGGGTGGAGGGCGCGTTGTCTACTTCGACGGTGAACCGCAAACTCTCTGCGGTGGCCTCCTTTTACGAGTTCCACGCTCGTCACGGTGTCGACGTGGCCGAGCTGTTGACGAGATGGCGCCCCGGCGGACGGGGCGGATCGTGGAAGCCCTTCCTTGCCCACCTGGGCGCGAGGCCCGAACGGCACCAAGTCGTCGGGCTGCGCCGAGAACGCCGAACTCCGCGGGAGCTCACACTCGCGGAGATGAGCAGCCTGATCGAGGGGTGCGACCGGCTGAGGGACCGGTTCCTGCTGAGCCTGCTGGCCGGCACGGGCTTACGCGTCGGCGAGGCGCTCGGTCTTCGTCACGAAGACATCGATGCGCGGCGTTGCGAGATCGCCGTCCGCCAGCGGTTGAACATCAATGGCGCTCGCGCCAAGTCCTGGTCTCGTGAGGTGCCGGTCGACCCAGGACTTATCCGGCTCTACAGCGACTACCTGCACGACGAGTACGGGGCGTTGGACTGTGACTACGTGTTCGTGAACCTGTGGGGAGAACCGCTCGGCCAGCCGATGACCTACGCCAGCGTCTACCGCTTGGTTCGTCGGTTGCGCGCCCGGACCGGCATCGAGTTCAGCCCCCACTTATTTCGCCACTCCTTTGCCACAAATCTCCTCCGGCGAGGTGTGCCACCCGAGGTCGTCCAAAAGCTCATGGGTCACGCTTCGATCTCGACCACGATCGACACCTACGCTCATCTCGGCGTCGAGGACGCGAGAAGGGCGCTCGTCGCTGCTGGCGTGTTGGCGGCGATCCCCGCGAGGCCCGCGCCATGAGTGCTCTGGCAAGGCCGCTTCAGGTCGCAAGAGTGAGTTTGGTCGAGCGTCTCGCCGCTCAGTTGCGCCCCGAGTTCGACGAGGACGTGATCTTCGTCGATGCTTCCGACGCCGTGATGGGAGGCCCGACCTGCAAGGCCGCCAGCTGCACGCGCACCGGCGTGCTCATCGGGATGTGCGTTGCCCACCACCAAAGCTGGATTACCGCCGGTCGCCCGGATCTGGAGAACTGGGCAGCGTCGGCACCGGCCAGTTCCAGGTGGCTCGGCCAACCTCCGGGCTGCACGGCTCCATCGTGTCGGCGCGGCCATTACATGGCCACGTTCTGCCATGCCCACTATCTGCGCTGGCGGCGTGCCCACTTCCCTGATCGGGCAACGTGGGCGACCGAACACAGCGGGCCGTCCTTCCATCGAGAGGCGAAGTGTGCCCTCACGCACTGTCTGCTCGACGGCGAAGGCCCTTCGGGATTGTGCCGATCCCATCGCACCCGTTGGGCCAACCACGGCAGACCGCCTCTGGCCGAGTACGTCCTCAATTGCGAAAGTTTCGGGAGGGACCGATTCGACCTGCGTGCCTTGCCGATGCCGATGCGGCTCGAGATCGCTTACGCGATCCAGTGTCGGGTCGACGAACGGCGCACCAAGACTCGGCCGGACTTGCTGCGACGCCTGCTCAATCAGCTTTCAGCGAGTGGTGCATCATCGCTGTTGGACCGCACTCCTGAGACGTGGACTATCGACCTCGGTTACTCGACCGATCACGGCAGCGTCAGTCACCGGTTCCTCCTCGACGCCATCGGCTATCTCACCGACCTCGTCGAAGGCGTTGGCTGGGACGCCGAGTTCCCGAGAGATATCTGGCTGCTACGCCGGATCGGTTACCCGGGCCGGGACAAGGCGCTGCGTTTCGACGGGATCGCAGCGCCGTGGCTTCGCTCGGTGACCAAGCGTTGGGCTCGCTGGCGCCTCTCGACCGGGATCGGAATGTCGACCGTAGTGGCCGACGTTCACGCCATCACCAGATTCTCGGAGTCGTGCCCGTCGCTCCAGCGCGGCCCTGAGGCGCTCACCCGCCAGTTGATCGAAGTGCATCTCTCGAACCTGGCCACGCTCTACCCGAATGCCAAGACTCGGATAGGACAGATCGGGAGCTTGGCGGGGCTGCTCCTGACATCTCGACAACACGGGTGGGAACCTCGGCTTAGCCCGAGAGCAGCGATCTACAGCGAGGACTACCCTCGTCGCGACGTCGCACTCCCGAGAGCATTGCCAGAGATCGTCATGAGCCAGCTGGAACGAGAGGAGAACCTGGAACGATTCGCAGACCTCGGTGGCCGCCTACTCATAAAGATTCTCATGGCCACGGGCCTTCGGGTCGGCGACGGATGCAAGCTGGCGCTCGACTGCATCGTTCGTGACGTCCAAGACGCGCCCTACCTGCGTTACCGGAATCACAAGATGCGACGCGACGCGGTTGTTCCCATTGGAGCCGACCTGGCCGAAGCCATCCAGGTGCACCAGGATGTCGTGTTGAGCAAGTTCCCCGACGGGCAATGCCTGCTGCCACGCCAAACTCGCAACCCCGATGGACAAGTGCCGTTCAGTGCAGCGACCTTCCGCGGACAGCTCGTCGCGTGGCTGCTCATCTGCGACGTGCGTGATCAGCTCGGTCGTCCCGTCCATGTGACGCCCCACCAGTGGCGCCACACCTTCGGAACACGACTGATCAACAACGACGTCCCGCAAGAGACGGTCCGTCGTCTCCTCGACCACGACTCTCACGAAATGACATCGCACTACGCCCGGCTGTCGGACCAGACAATCCGTGAGCAGTGGGAGCGGGCTCGCAAGGTCAACGTCGCCGGCGAGGAACTGGCGATCGAAAGCGGGCCACTTGCTGAAGCAGTCTGGATGAAGAACAATCTCGACCGCGCCAAGATGGCTCTACCGAATGGATACTGCACGTTCCCTCTCCAAAAGAGTTGCGAATACGCCAATGCGTGTTTGACCTGTCCGGTGTTTGTCACCACGGTCGAATTTCTTCCGCAGCATCACCGCCAACTCGAGTCCACTCGAGCATTGATAGGACGTGCCGAACAGGACGGCCATCAGCGGATGGCCGAGATGAACCACACTGTTGAACGGAACTTGCAGTCGATCATCGCTACGCTCAGCCACGACGAATCGAGCGCAGAACCGCCCGGATCAACCAAGTCGACCGTGACCGGTTCCGATGCTGCCTGACAACTCGGAGCGTTTGGCCCAACTTGCTCGGGCTCGTCATGACGAGACGTTGAAGCGAGCGACCACCGGGTTGGCTTCGATGCCACAAGGCGAGGTGATCACGGTGGCTCGGCTCGCCATCAGAGCAGGGGTCTCTCGGTCGTGGCTCTACGCCCAGCACAATCTCTTGGACGAGATCAAAACGCTCAACGCATCGAAGGCCAGTCCTGTGCCGGAAGCTAGGGACAGCCGGGCAAGCGCAGAGTCCAATCGCCGCCGCCTTGAGATCGCTCACAAGCACATCACCGAACTGACGAAAGAGAACAGGGAGCTGCGCGACACCGTCGCCCGCCTCCATGGGCAACTGCGCGAAGACGCCATTCGAAGATGGAGTCCCGCGCAGAGCAAAGGCGCAGTCGCCCTCCAGCAAGGACCTGTCTTAGACACGTGTCCACGATAGATCCCCCCTGTTCAGGGCCACTTTTATTCGCTAAAAGAAAGATAATGGCGGCCATAATCGATCGGTTGACCTTCAACGCTCACATCATCGAGACCGGCTCCGACAGTTACCGACTCAGGTCGACGAAGGCCAAGCGCGCCGCGAAGTTCTGACTCAGCGAAGTCGTTGGATCGTCGCGTTCGCCGCCGCGACGCTGAAGTGTTCGGGGTCAAACGGACCGCCGAACCACTCGGTCATCGACTCGTGTTCCTCGTGACGAGGGTCGGCCATGACTACCTTGAACTCCTCGAAGCCGGAGGTCCCACCACAGTCTTCGGGGGGACGCGCGCTGGCGCCGTCGATGCAGACCGCGCGCCGCAGCGTGACCTCCACGTTCTCGACGGACTCGACTTTGATGTCGTGCACCCAGAAGTCGCCGAAATCGTATTCATACGTGAATCGGTCGCCCTGAGCGAGCAGTCGGTGCAACTTGACGCCGTGTTCGTCGAGGTCCTCCTCGTCGTCCTCAAACCACTCGTCGTGAGGGACGCTATAGCGCGAGTCACCGATGTTGAAGGCGTGCAGGTGATAGTCCCACCAGCCAAAGACAGCCTGGATCACGTCGTGGAGTTTGTCCAGCGGCATCGTCGCGGGCACGAGGACACGGCGCCAGATCTCGGGATCAGTCTCGCGCAGGGAGATCCGCAACTGGAAGATCGTCTTCGCTGTTGGAAGTTGACGCTTTTCAATCACTCCGTCAGATTAGAAGCCGCCTCGCTGCCGAGGAGGAGTCAGCGCCGGTCGACGGTGATCCCAATGGTCAACCGAACCTCTGCAGCACGACATTGATCTCAGCGAGGTCGCACAACTCAGGATCGAAGTAGTCGCCGATCCACTCGGTCATGTCGTCGAACTCCTCATGATCGGGATCGCTAAGCACATCGAGCAGGTGGACATAGCCCCACGCGCCACCGCAGTCCTCGAGCGGGCAAGCTCGCTGACCGTCGAGGCACACCGCGAACTTGAGAGCCACCGTCGACATCGACTGGTTCTCGATCACGATCTCGTGTTGCCAGCCGTCACTGAAGTCATAGACGTAGTGGAAACGTCGAAGGTCCCCGAGCGCTTCCACGAGGGTGACCGACTTCTCATCGAGTTCCTCTTTGGGGTGATCTTCGTATTGCGCACCGAACACTTTGTTTCCGATGGAGAAGCTGTGCAGGTGCGAGTCGGTCCAACCCATGGCGACCTGGAAGACAGCGTGAAGATCGGACAGCCGCAAATCGCCGGGAACGAGAAGTCGGCGCCACACAGCGGGCAGCACATCATCCAGAGTGATCCTCAACTGGATTATGGGCTTTTCGACTGGAGTTTTCCGGGCGGACGACATCCCTGAACATTATGCGAGCCGAGATTCTCCATCGAGCTCGTTTGGTGGGGCCAAATCAGATGATCACGCTGGGGCCAAATTGACTTGACATTCCCAGGCGGTTCCCTGAAAGACTTCGGGATTGCCGGAAACATACGTAGATGATGGATACCTGGAACATGACACCGATGGACTGTTACTTTGACCACGATGTAGCTGAAGACACGGATGGCTTACGCCGTTACTGCGAGACAACATCGTGAGTTATGACCGCTACCGGCTCGATCAGTTCCACCTTCGGCACACGGGACTCTTCGCTCATACCGAGCTGGATCAACAATTGCTCGGTGACCTCCTGGGACAGTCTGAATTGGTCTACTCGAGCTCCAAGTGGCGGGCGCAACCACTACTGCGGGCAATTCCGCTTCATGTCCATCTGGCCAATTCGACCTCGGCCAACGTAGGCAGAATCTTGGTCGATCTCGAAATCGAACTGCGGCGTGCCGCTTCCTATCTCGGCAATGGTTCCCTGCGGCCGTCACGAGATAATCAAATGGTGGAGGTGCTGACTGCCCAGCACAGCTCGTCGATCGACATTGTTGTGGCCGCCGCCATGAATCTTTACAGCCTCCTGACGTCGCGGCCGATCGACTTCCTATTACTCCTTGACTGGTTCTGGTCGCATCGGCATAATCGCACGAAAGTTCGCCTACCCTACGAGGAGACCGTTCCCACGGGGGCCTGGGACGACATCGTGGCGATGGCGGGACGCTGCATCGAGGTCGGTCGACCCGTCGTGGTCACGGTAGTGGTCGAGTCTGACGGCTCAACTAAATTCGGCTTCCGTTCACTAGGGGTAACGAATCCCACGACAACGCACTTCGAGTAACAGAAGGAGACGACTCTCACAGCTGTGCGCAGCGGCTCCCAAGACGCGATCTCCACTGCCGTAACGACAACAGCCAATTAGCGAGGGGAAGAAGATGACATTGGTACCAATGTTTAATACTGATACGAACCCGGAGGATCGTGTGTATCACGACGAAGCGGAATGCCCCTATGGCAAACCACAAGTAGATCACCGTCGCGACCGGCGTCCAGATCTACTTCTGTGATCCCCACTCGCCTCCATTAACCGGCCAATCCTGTCAATCCTCCTTCTTACAGGAGTCCGTTGTTGGTGGTTGTCATTCCTGATAATCCTCTCTTGGCGTGGTCAGTTGTGGTACTCATGATGCATGGACGAAAGTGGCGTCGAACACGAGTTGAGAGTTATCGGTCACGGTGAAAGTTGGGCGTTGACTGGACCGGCCGAGGCCCGGTTCACGTTGGTGAATGAGTACCTCTCGTACTTGAGCGACCGGCGGTACTCGCCGCGCACCGTTCGGGCTTACGCCTTCGACCTGCTTCACTTTTGTCGTTGGCTGATCGACAGCGACGTCGCTCTCGACGCGGTCACCACCGAGACGCTGTTGCACTTCCTCGGAGAATGTCGAGACGCCGTGCTGCCCGGTCAATTCGGCGGCAACGTCGTCGACCTGCGCAGTGGGCGCTCGGCCGGTTACGCACCGGCGACCGTGAATCGCAGAATGGCGGCGATCTCGGGGATGTTCACGTTTCGCGCAATGCGCGATCCGTCAGCGCACAATCCTGTGCCGCGCGGCGCCATGTCGCGACGCACGGCCAAGGGCGAGCGCTCGGGCATGCTCGGTCACCTCGCTCGGCCACGGTCGCGTTCTCAACTACGGGTCCGTGAGCCGAGACGACTCCCCAGGGGTCTGAAGCGTCAGGAGATTCAAGATCTGCTCGCCAGTCTGCGCTCGGATCGGGACCGGGCCATGGCCGGACTGATGCTCTTTTCGGGGCTGCGCAGCGCCGAAGTGCTCGGCCTCGCCATTAGCGATGTCGACATCGCACGGGGCTGGATCCGGGTGATTGGCAAGGGGGACAAGGAGCGTCGAGTGCCGCTCGATCCCGACGTGGCGGGACTCGTGCAGGCCTACCTGCTCGTCGAACGACCAGAGACGACTGAGAACAAACTGTTCGTGGTGGCCAAGGGCCCTCATCGTGGTCAACCACTCAGCGCCGAGGGCCTACGGCGACTCTTTCGCTACCACCGCGAAAAGTCGGGCGTGCTCGCGGGCCATCCCCACTCACTGCGCCATAGTTTCGGCACCGCGTTGGCCGAAGCGGGTGTGGACCTCGCGGTCATGCAGGCGCTCATGGGCCACGACCACGTGGACTCGGCCGCGGCCTACATCCACCTCTCGCCCGCGCACGTGCGCCGCTCCTACGACGAAGCCCGCGCTCGTCAGCGCCAGGTGGGCCAATGACAACCGTGGCACTCGCCGTCGTCAATGAGCCCACCGACTTCTACGGTGCGTTCGTTGACTGGATGGCGGACCTCGGGATTGGCAATCCCTCCTACTTGGTTGGAGCAAGGAACTTGCTGGCCCGCTTTCCCGACCCGCAGGACTTCGCGGACGCGCCACTCGCCGAGCGGCTCGCGGAACGCACGCACGTGCGCCCGATGATTAACTTCCTCCTGCTGAACGGCCACCTGCACCCCGGTTACGACTACCTGTTCGAGCGTCGACTTACTGCGGTGTTTCGTGAAGCGGCGGTGAGTCGAATCGGCCCCGACGTCGCAACGTTCCTGGGTGGCGCGGCACAACTTGGCTACTCACTTCGCGCCAGGGAGGCAATGGCCTCCCAGGCCGCAGTGCGCATTTTCATCGAGTCCGGGCGACGGATCAGTGAACTGCGTGACGACGACCTGGCGACCTTCGAGTCGGCGTTGGATGCTCGCCAACAGCTCCACGGCCGTGACTACAAGCACTACCGCATCGCGCTCTACGCCACGCGCATCGTTCTCTACCACCTGGGGGCCCCGGTGAGCGAGGTCGCGCCGCGTTCGCTACCGCAACGCTGGAGTTGGAGCGAACACCTCGAGGGGGTAAACGAGAATCTTCGCCCGTCCATGGTCGCCTATCTCGAGTGCCTGTCGGCCACCCTGTCACGTACTCGAGTGTCGGGGACGGGTAGCGAGCTCGCGCACTTCGGGCGTTTTCTGAGCGTGCTGGACCCTGATCTGAGCAGCTTCTCGGACTTGGACCGTCGTCGACACATCGAGCCCTACCTCGCCGCCGTCGCGAACGCGCGCCACCATCGAACCGGTGAACCAATCGCCATATCGACCCAGCGCGCGCGCGTCCAGGTGGTCGGCCGGATGCTCAACGCCATGACCGAGTGGGGTTGGCAAGAGGCGCCGCAACGTCGACTGGTGTTCGAGCGCGACAGCCCCCGCCTCCCGCGGCCCCTGCCGCGCTACCTGCCCGCCGACGTTGACCGGCGGTTGGCCGAGGCCCTCGAGGCGTCGGTGAATCGACTGTGCGCCGACGCGCTCTTACTGGCCAGGTCCACCGGTGTTCGCATTGGCGAACTGGTCGATCTCGAGCTCGACTGCGTGCACGAGGTCCCGGGCCAGGGGGCGTGGTTGAAAGTCCCGCTCGGCAAGCTCGCCACCGAGCGCATGGTCCCGCTCGACGACGACAGCGTTGCGCTCATCGATCGAATCGTCGCACACCGTTCCCCGGGCCGTCCCCTTCGCCACCCGAAGAGCGGACGCCTCGTTGAGTTTCTCTTCACGCACCACGGGCGCCGGGTTTCATCGGACATGCTGCGAGCCGAGCTGCACCGGATCTGCGACGAAGAGGGTCTCGCTCGCGTGGTGCCCCACCAACTCCGTCATACGTTTGCTACCACCCTGGTCAACGCCGGGTGCTCGCTGCAGTCGCTCATGGCGATGCTCGGCCACGTGTCAGCCGAGATGAGCCTGCGCTACGGCCGGCTCTTCGACGCGACGGTGCGCACCGATTACGAGAAGGCGCTGACCCAGGCCAAGGACCTGCTCGGACCGGTGCTACCCGAGCGCACCTCCGCCACTCTTAACACCGACTGGCGCGATACTGCGCTCATCAAGACTCGACTCGGCAACGGTTACTGCGTGCGCACTCTCGCCCAGGGGACCTGCACCTATACGAACATCTGCGAACACTGCCCGACCTTCCGCTCCGATGTCACATTCCTGCCGGCGTTGCTCACCCAGCGGGTGGACGCCGAGGTGCTGGTGTCCGACGCCGAGGCCCGCGGTTGGAGCGAAGAGGCGGCCCGGCACCGACGACTGATCGAACGTCTTGACCGGCTCATCTCCGACGCCCAGTCCGCATGAGCGAGGACTTGGTCAAACGGGTGGAGTTGGCCTGCACCCAACTAGTCGAAGGTGGCGACGCGGTGACGTTCGTGTCCGTTTCCACGCGTTCGCGAATCGCCAAAGCCACTCTCTATCGACGACCTGAATTGAGGGCCATCGTTGAAGAACATCGTCGTGGGGATCGAGAGGCCCACTCCTTCAGTGGCATCGTCGTTGAACTCGACCTCCTGCGACAAGGA
>JARCRU010000043.1 GCA_029850535.1 Actinomycetota bacterium
GCAGAAGAGGCCGAAGGGAGGCAACAGCGCCGCGGAGGTACCCGTCGCCGCTCCGTAGGAGGCGTGGTACGAACGCGGGATGATCGGATCGTACGCCGCGAACTCACTCACCCCGTAGGCGAGGTTCACGTCCGGCACCAGCCCAGTCGTCGGGAACGCGTTGGTCGTACACGTGCCAAAACCCACCAGCGAGGTTCCCACCAGTCGCTCGAAGGTGGTCAGTTCGTTACTCGTGGGGAGATAACTCGGGCTCGACGAGACGAATCCGGCGCCGGCACTCAATAGGAACGCCGTTTCGACGAGCAACAGCGCCCAGAGCTCGACGAGGCCGGCGCGCTTCATGTCAAAGGGCCGTGTCGCCCTTCGCGTCGACGGTCTCGCGGTGCTTCGCCGGCGCGTCAGTGACCGAGTGATGAGCACGAGGGCGCTCGCCCCGAGGGCGGCACTCGGCCAGAGGAAGCTCCCTCGGCGAAGACTCAACTCCGCCGCGCTCAGGTGACTGACGTTCAGGGCCAGGCGAACCCCGAGAACGAGGAGAGCGACGGCGACGAGCGCGATCCCGATGCGATACCAGTACTCCACGAGACGCTGGCCACGATTGTTCAGCAAGGCCAGCGCCCCGAATCCGGCCAGCACGGCGAGGCAGAGATCGAGCGCCGTCGTGGCGAGCGGTAGGCGAAAGACGGCGAGCACGGGGACGTGGCGAAAGAGTGGCAGCAACGCACTGACGAACAGCAAAGCGAGGAGACCGACGGCGCTCAGCGTGAAGGCGACGACCTCACGACGCTGACGCCAGAGAGCAAGGGCCGTCACGGCCAACACGAGCGCGATCGCCCCCACGTAGATCATGGACACGTAGAGGTTGTCGGGCCCGATCACCGTGGCGAGCGACGTCGGCACACCGTTGTACTTCGAGAAGAGGAGGTGAGAGAGATCGTAGAGGGGTAGTCCCGAGACCGGTGGTCCGGCGTTTCGAGACGACGCCAGGGCGAGCTGGATGCCCGGAAGATAGAGGGGAGAGACCAGCGCCGCGGCGGCCACGAGTCCCAGGCCATGGTCGAGCACCGACGAGATCGCGGCTCGACGATGGCCGGAGCGCCAGAGGTGAGTGGTCATGACTAGCGCAAAGACCGCCACGAGACTAACCAGGATGGCCGCGATCTGGGGCTCGCCCTCTAAGAACGCGAAGGTGAAGCTGATCGCGAGTAGGCACACCGAAGCCACTCGGTGCCGGCCGCGCAGTACGAGTACCGAACTCGCGAGGACCCAGCCCGACCACGCCATGGCACCCGAGGGGTAGTCCCCGAGCCAGACGCTGAAGCCCCCACAGAGTTCGAAGATGGTCGCGCACAGAAGTGCCGGAACGATATCGAGCTTCAGGAGACGGGCGAAGAGGTAGGCACCGGTTCCCGCGATGATCAGACGCGCCACCACCGTTGCGCTGTGGGCCAACGCGAGTGGAAAAAGATAGCCAATCGCGACCGTGGGACCGAAGGATGCCGACTGGAAGTTGAAGGCGAGCGGCAGTCCGAGCAGGCCGTGGGGATTCCAGAGCGGCAGGTGCCCCGCGTGCACCTGGATCCAGGCGAGCGCCTGCCAGGGGATGAACTCTTCGATCTCGTCGGAGTTGACGAGATTGTGCACGCTCGTGTGAGGATTGCTAGTCAGGCCGAACTGGCTCAGGATGTCGTAGGGGCCGAGAGATCTCCCGTGGGCGAGCGCCGGGGCGAGAAACGCCGCGGCGATCAGTACGAGCCAACCGACCGCGGCAACCTCGCGCAGCGTTCGCCGTGACGCGACCAAACTCGCGTTCATCACTCTTCTCTCCGCAGGTAGTTCACGACCCTGTGATAGTAGACCGAAGGTCGAACTTTCGCAGGTCGCGACGCCAACATCGAAAGATGAACCCACAAATGAACACTGATGGTCCAGGTGGAGTGCATAATTGCAAAGAAGGTGCACTCGTCCTGGCTGCGCGAGGTGGAAATGAGACGAACACTGCCACGTACCACCTCGCCCTGGTTCCAGCATCTTCGAAACAACGAGTGTTGGCTGATGGGTACGTGGTCGCAGGGAGAGGCCCCACTCTCGCCCGCGTCAGAGCACTCTTGATCTATCGATCAACGACGAGCGATCAGCCCCATCAACCAGTGAGACGTAACTGGAGAGCTTCTCGGTACGCCACCTGGTGCGCGCATCCGAACTATGTCATTCGCTGCGGCAAGTCGAGACAGATTGTGGGCCCCACAAATGATCCAACTGGAGACGAGTTCGTCAGCCTTGGTACGCGGGTGCGCCCGTCACCCGACGTGTCGGGTCCCCCCAGTGAACGGGTTCAGCCGCGTCGAATAGACCACTGGGATGTTTGAATTTCGTCACTGAGACGGGATTGACCTTCGTGAGACTCTTGTCGCAGGTGCGAGTACTTGCGCACGCGCTGCTTCACCTACGTCGCACGGGTTTCTATGTGACGTGGGGCGTGATCAAGAATTTCTCACCCGTGGCCTGACGGGCGTACTGCGCGATTACTGCGGGTTCGAGCGCCTCGGACAACGAGATCTCTCTGGTGTAACTACTCGCGAAAGTAGTCGTCAAGGAATCAGCGACGCGCTGTCGCATCGTAGCGAGTTTTTCCACGCCAATCTTCTGCAGAAACGGGGTCAGCAAAAAGCCGCCGATACCCCAGGCGAAACCAAAGTTGCGGGTTAACACCGTCGGGCTCGAGTCGAGGCCTCCGTAGATGTAGACCTGCTTGTGCGTCGACGAGCCGTAGCGGCTGTAGGGCGCACCCGTGGAGTTCGCGGCCGCCTCCATGCCGGTCAAGATGTGACTCGCCAACGAACCGCCGCCCGTGGCGTCGAAGGCCAGTGTGGCTGACGTCGCCCTCAATGCGTCAATGAGGTCACTCATAAAGGTCGCAGAACTCGAATCGACGACGTACTCAGAACCCAGTTCTCGAAGGATCACCGCTTGCTCGGGCCGACGAACGATATTGACTAACGGCACTCGTTCTTCTAGACAGAGCCGCACCAGCATCTGGCCCAGATTGGATGCCGCCGCGGTGTGCACGAGTGCGCAGTGGCCCTCCGCTCGCATGGTCTCGACCATGGCCAACGCGGTGAGTGGATTCACGAACGCTGATGCGCCCAGCCGCGCTGGCGTTCCTGGAGGCAGAGCCAGACACTGGCTCGCATCGACAGTGCGATACTGCGAAAACATGGCGCCGCCGGCCACCGCGACGCTGCAACCACGTAGTGCCGTCGCGTCATCCGAAGAACCCGTTGAAATGACCATCCCCGCCCCCTCGTTGCCCACTGCCAGCGACTCTCCGATTCGTCCGGCGAGTGCGCGAAGAGTTTTCGCCTCGATCCTCGCGCTGATGACGGGTGAGCCCTCGAACATTGAGCTCTCCAGCGTGTCCAGGTCGGCCCCGGCCAGGAGCAATCCCAAATCGGAAGGATTGATCGGTGCCGCCTCCACTTTGATGACCACTTCATTCGGTCCAGGTGTCGCGACCGGCACCAGGACCAACCCGAGCTCGAGCGTGCCACTCGAAGTCACCGTTGATCGAAGTTGAAGGCCGGTAGTCGGTGCGGATGTCACGATAGAACCTCAGATCACTTAGACCGGTAGAACATCACGGACGTATCAAATGACACGCACTAAGAGCCTAAGGTCCCCATCGAGCGTCGTCGACACCAGCGAGAGCAGACCACTATCCAGCGATATCGGCGTGAATTGCAGTGCGACATCGAATTTCGTGGAGATGACTCTCCCGTCAACGTCTATAGAAAAGTGCAGAGTCAGCACCGGCGGTTTACGAAGTGATCGCCGTAGTGTTCAAACGACTCCGTACCCGGCAATAGTTTGTCATCGCCAACGCCGTCGAGTGGTCGCCTACTTCGACACTACGGAGTTTCTACGATGGTCCCCACCTTCGTGGACCCGTTCGTGGTCAAGGTCTCGATCGCTGCGTCCACCTCAGCCCCCATCAAGATTGCCCAACCCGAGAGATAGAGCCAGAAGATGAGAATCGCGACACCGGCGAAGGCACCGTACGTCGATCCAAATGACCCGAACTTCGACGTGTAGAGCGAGAAGCCCAGCGACACCAGTGCCCACGTCAACGTGGCTACCACGGTACCCGTACTCGTCCAACGCCACCGTGACCGTCGATTGGGCGCGAGATAGTAGAACACTGACAACAGCAGATTCATCAAGGACAGCGCCGTCACCCAGCGAAGTGCATCCCACGAGGCAGTAAAGAGGCCGCCGTGAATAGGTACGACGTCGCGGAATAGTCG
>JARCRU010000044.1 GCA_029850535.1 Actinomycetota bacterium
ATAGGTCGATATCGCAGTCGAGGCTGCGCCAGACCCGACCAGGGGCCCGTCGTGAACCCTCGGGTCCGTTCACGCGCGATCAAGTCAGTGCGACGAGAGTTGGTCGCCGCCCATTGCTTGTTGGAGACGCCGAGCCCGTGGATTCATCGTTCGGGGGACTTGCTCGTCGTCTGATGAGATTGCCCAGACTGTTCAGCGAGAGGTGTCCCTGGGTTCTCTCGCCCTCGCCCAATCGACCAGGTGAGCGGGCTCTGTCGCGAGGCGATACGTGAATGGGGTGTTCAAGCCCCTCGGGACTCACGCGTCGGTGTGCGAGCCGCTCCGCGACCGTCGATCGGGTGGCGACGGGCAAGTCGAGCGATGCTGATGGCGCGCAGAGGGATTGAGTCACAGTGAGCGTCGAGTGTGACTGGGTACTATGGCACGTATGTCGCTACCAGCGCCCACGCTGCAGAGCACCCGACTGCTACTTCGCCCCTTCAGCGACTCCGACGCGGACGCCCTGTTCGCGATGCACAGCAACGCCGACGTCATGCGTTACTGGGATGCACCGCCCTGGAAAGAGCGTCAGCGCGCCGAGCGGTTCATAACGACGTGTCGAGAGATCGCCGAGGCGGGTACGGGGACACGGCTAGCCGCGGAGCGCATGGTTGACGGGTCGTTCATTGGCTGGTGCGGCCTGACACGGTGGAATCCAGACTACCGCAGCGCCTCGTTGGGCTACTGCTTCGACGATGCGGCGTGGGGCCAGGGCTACGCGACCGAGTCCGCGCGGACGGTGCTGGGGTGGGCGTTCGACGCGTGGGGGGTGAATCGAGTCCAGGCCGAGGTCGATACGCGTAACGCGCCGTCGGCCCGCGTCTTGGAGAAACTCGGATTCGTGCGCGAAGGGATGCTACGTGAAGACTGCGTTGTCAATGGCGAGGTTTCGGACTCGTGGGTGTACGGGTTGCTTCGGCGGGAGTGGCGAACGCCATCGGAGCTGGCTCGCGCCGACTGATATTTCTGTCCGACCGGTGTAGAACTCTTTCGACGGAGTCGACAATCGTCCGGCGTCCTAGCTCGCAGAGTACGACGACTGCCAGATTACGAGATGACCCTGAATTTACTCAATGCCCGTGTACCAGGGAGAGGTCCGTGGAGGGTACGCCAATTGGAACAGTCCGTGGTTCAAGGACAGGTTCGGGTTGTAGTAGGGATCGCGCGCAATCTCAAGGCCCCAACGGTCACGGACCGTGAGGACCTCGTTGATGAAGCGGATGTACTTTTCGCCGTGCTGGTCAGAACCCCGCGACACCGACTCGTAGTGCAGCAACTGGGCGAGTGGGGTGTAGGTCACCTTGTGTCCGGCGGCCTGCACGCGTAGGCAGAAGTCGATGTCATTGAAAGCGACCTTGAGGTTCTCGTCGAGACCCCCCACGCTCTCCCAGACGTGACGGTGCACCGCCAAGCACGCCGCGGTGACGGCCTGATACTCCGAGGCCAGCGCAGTGCGACCGAAGTACCCCATATCGGCTGCCGGTCGGAATTGACCCACGTGCGAGGCGAGTCCCTGCGGACCCAGGAGGACACCCGCATGCTGGATGCGCCCGTCGGGGTAGAGCAGTTTGGCGCCGACGGCGCCGACGCCGGGTTGTAGCAGTTGGGCGATCATGTGCGACATCCACTCGCCATCGATGATCTCCGTGTCGTCGTTGAGCAAGAGCAGGATCTCGCCCTCACACGAGGGAACGGCGCGATTATGCAACGCCGAGTAATTAAAGGGGCTGTCGTCTCGCACGACCTTGATCTTGTCGCTGAGTACGTGGAACATCGCTTGGGTGAAGGGTTTCACCGAACCGTTGTCGATGACGACCACCTCGAAATTGGGATAGGTGGTCTTGTCCAGCAGTGACTGCAGGCAGTCGCCGAGGTACTTGCCGTCGCGAGTGGGGATGAGAACCGAGACCTTGGGGGGATTCTCGGGGAGCGCGAAAACGACGCGGTTGAAGCCCGATCCGGGTACGCGTTTCACCTCACCGTGGATGCCACGTCGAGCGAGGGCGTCGGTCACCGCCCGGCGACCGGCGTCAACGGCCCACGGTTTGGCCTCGGTGGCCAAGGACGTGGAACCGGCGTGGCTACGCCAGTGGTACAGGACGTGGGGGATGTGAATGATCGTGGAGCGACTGACGCTCTCGGTCACGCGCAATACGAGGTCCCAGTCCTGGGAACCATCAAATTCGCTGCGCAGACCACCCAGGTCATTCACGATGTCGCGTCGAATACAGGTGAGGTGGCTGACGTAGTTCTGGCCGAGCAACAACAGGGGGTCGAAATCACTCTTGAAATAAGGGGTGAATGGCTCGTTGGCCTCGTTGATCTTGTCCTCGTCTGAATAGATGAGCGTGGCCTGCGGGTGCTCCTGCGCGGCGAGGACGACGTGCAACAAGGCGTGTGGGACCAGGGTGTCGTCGTGGTCCATGAAGACGAGCCACTCGCCACTCGCGACACTGATTGCGGAATTGGTCGCCGCGGAGATACCGCCGTTGGCGTCACGACGGACCAATCGAACCCGCTGATCCTGTGCGGCGTACTCTTCGACGATCGAGCGAACCTCGGCGTCGGGTGAGCAGTCGTCAGCAATCAATAGCTCGAAGTTCTCGTAATACTGGTCTAGGACTGAATCAATCGCTTCACGAAAGAAGCGATGGTCGGGATTGTACGACGCCATTACGACGCTCATCAGAGGTTGGGGGTTGATGAGTGCGATGCGCCGCTTGAGGTGGTTGCGCACGTGTTCGTTCTCGAGTCGGTAGGCCAGGGTCCACGCGAAGTACGGGTTCGCTTCGAGTCGTGGACTGGTTCGTCCCTTGCCGTTGCCCACCACCGCAACTTTGAGGGAGTGCTTCAAGATGAACAGGCCCCGCTTGAATTTGACGACCCGCGGATTCTGAGGCTTGGCGGAGACCTCTTCCTCCTCCTCGGAGCCGATGACGGGCAGGGCGGCCTCGTCGGGTTCGTCCTCGAGTCCCACCAGCATCAGACGGGGATCGACAGGCTGGGGCGGCGCCGGTTCGGGCGCGGGCGGCGCGGGAGGGCCCGCGAATTGTGAGGCCATCGGGGCACGGTGCAACACCCGGCGCACCCAACGCTCAATGACGTTGGCCACCTTCAAGGTCAAGACGGCTAAGGGGTAGAAACGAGAATCGGTAATCTGACGAAATTGGGCGGCGACGATTTCGTTGTTCGCCGCCTCGAGCTCGTAGATCTTGACGATCTCTCGCAACACCGTGACTTCGTTGCTGCGCAGCGTGTGTGCCTGGTGGGTCGTCGAGACGGGTTCCGACGAATAAGCATCAGACATCGTCTTCGCCTCTCATTCCTTCAGTGGTGATGCCCTCGTGGGCGAGGAGTACCTGGTGCATCTTACAGAACCCCGCCTGATCGTTGTTTCGCCGTGCGCACGTTAGATGGATTCGCTCGGACTCGGTGAATTCCATAGCCGCACGATTAACACCCCCGCGAACGCCGCCGTTACCAGTGTGTAGACCAGCAGGGTGAGCAACTGTCCGGTGGGTGGGGACCATCCTTGATGGTGCAGAAAGAATAGTTTGGGTCCGTAGCGTCCGACGGCGTAACGGCGCATATTGGTGTAGAAGCTGAGAAGATTGGCGAGGCCCAGCACGACGACGACCCCCACCAGACCAGAGCGCGTGGCGATTTGACGCGTGGCGGGTTTGATTCTCTCGAGGGCGTGTTGCGCGTAGCGTGGCGTGGGGGCGCCGAGCACGGCCACGGCCATGATGACGGCACCCACGGCCAGGGGCATACTGTCGCGACCCTGCCAGACCACGCCGAGAATCTTGGCCTGGCGCGAAACCAGGGCGAGGGGGATCAAGACGGTGAGCGCACTCAGTGAGGCGACCACGGCGCGTTCGCGCCAGTTTCCTCGGATCAGCGCGATCACCACAACTCCAATAACGACGGTGTACCAGGACCGATAGACGAGGCCGGGGAGCTCGGTGTCAAGCCATCCCAGGATCCCCACCGTCTCGCGCAGCCACCCCTGAATGTAGTTGGACACGATATGAATCACCGTCAAGAGGGAATCGCTCTTGGACACGGCCGCCCCCACCGGCAAGATGTTGAGGGTCCCCTGCGTGAAGATCCATAATGAAGCCAGCAGGGCCGCCCCCACCACACTCCCGGCGGCAACTTGCACGTCACGACGACGCTTGAAAAGTGCGAAGAGAGCCAGTGGACCAGATAAGACCACCAGGGTGAGGCCGGCGAGAGCGACCCACAGGGGCGAGAGGCCCCGGATCAGTACGTCGATTGAAGCGACCGTGGCCAGCAGGACCACGAGTCCGTGCGGCGGATCCTCGCGATGCTCCAGGGCGAAGACGGCCACCAGCGTCCACAGGCAGATCGACGTCATGATCTCGAAGCCACTGGGATTGACCGAGGCCGACAAGAAATAAGCCTCGGGGGCCAGCGCCACGTAGAGTCCGAGAAAGAGGGTGCGACGTCGACTCCAACGCGCGACGGCGTAGGCCGCGAGGGCCAACATGAGGGCTCCCATCAGCGAACTGATGAGGCGCATGAGGTAGATACCACTGGTCTCGTGCGACACGTAGGTCGCGGTTCCCACGAAGAGGTAGTACAGCGGCGGGTAGTGGTCGACGTAGATGGAAATGGTCGCAGGCGCCGAACTGGTGGGCCACGGCGCCGAACACGTCGCGGGAACCTGTGCCTTCATCTGCCAACAGATGGGATAGATCGCGGAATAATAGAGCGACATGGGAACGGTAACGTTCTCGTTGACCTTGTTCGGCGGCGTCGTAGGAGAACCCAGTTGTCCGTGGTCGAGGGCGTAGGCACGTAGCAAGTGCGCCTGTTCGTCCGGCGACGCCACCAGCGGGCTCGCGAAGGACCAGCAGGCGAGTGAGGCGAAGGCGAGGGCCAACACCGCAAAGAAAACGAACCGCGGCGACATCAGCGCGCGAGAAGAAACCATCCCCTGTCCTCGCCAGTTCATCAAATCAGCCTACCTGCGCAGCAAATTGCGGGTCGTCTCGTGGCCTTATTGAATTGGCCGAGGATGCGTCGTTGACCTTGTTTGGCGCGATCGCGAGGAGCCATGGCGAACGCGCGTTATGCTCCACCCCAGACCGTGGCCGCGAAGGGATAGTAGATGCGCCGTGCTGGATTTCGACGTTTTTTTCCTATTTTCGTGATCCACCGTCGCGCCGTGCTGGCGAGCGTTCTGAGTGTGGTGGTGGGTTCACTGACAATGACGTCGGCGGTAGCCCAAGCGAGCACTATGGCTTCGCCCCTGACTCAATTGAAGTGGAGTACGGGCACCACACTGGTGGGCGTCGGCGGCGGCGTGACCCGAGTGTCGTGCGCGAGCGCGACCTTCTGTGTGGCGGGTGACCTCAACGGGGGGGTCAGTACCTACAACGGCGCGACGTGGACCACGCCCGTCGTCGTGGACGCGACGCACGCCATCACGGCGGTGTCGTGCCCATCACCCACGTTCTGCGTTGTCACCGACCAGGCGGGCAATTACGTCACGTGGAACAACGGTTCCTGGAGTCAACCAACGGCTTTCGCCTCGCCGAACAATCCAACGATGCTCGCGGTGTCATGTACGTCGTCGAACTTCTGTCTCGCAGTGGGGCGCACCGCCAACTTCGCTCCCGCAGACTTTTACTACTTCAACGGCACCTGGTACCCCGACACCGAAGCCTTCGCGTCAACCGACAACATTCCCCTGAATGCGGTGTCGTGCACCGCAAGCCTCACTTGCCTCGCGACGGACCAGGGCGGTGGTGTGGTGACCTTCACGTTCGTCTCCACCCCCGTCGCGCAGCTCACCCATTCGGCGGCTCCAACCATGATCGATCCCGCCGTGAAGAACTTCGTCGGGGCCTCGATTAGTTGCGTGTCGTCGACGAGTTGCGTGGTTGGTTCCTACACCAATCAGGTGAGTACCTACAACGGCGCGACGTGGACCACGGTCGCGGTATTCGCACCCACGTCCTTGAACGTTCTCGTGTCGTGCGCCCAGGGGACCTGCCTGGCCAGCGATTCCTTGAGTCAGGGCGTGTCCGCCGCCGCTCCCTTCACGACGTGGTCCAACGTGGGACAACTGAACGCACCCTCGCAAATCACCGCGATGTCGTGCTTCCCCTCGGCGTCGAGCGTCGCGTGTCTCGCCGTCGACCACGATGGCTTCTCCATCACCGTCACCGTGGGGGCTGCGGGAGTGCCCTCCTATAGCGAAGCGAGTACGACCTTCGACGCGCCGCACACGTTGACGTCCGTCACGTGCGCCAACCCGACGTACTGCATCGCGAGCGACACCGCCGGTGAGACCGTGACCCTGAGCGCCGGATCGTGGTCGGCACCACTTCAGGTCACCACCATCCCCCTGGGGATCCGCGAGGTCAGTTGCGGTTCATCACCTCATCCGCCACGGTCGCTGCGCTGTGCGGCGGTGGTCGGTGACTATCAAGCATTTGCACTCGCGCCCGCCACCTCGAAGTGGCTACCGGTGCTCCCCGCGAGTTCCCCCACCTTCGCGGTCAGCTGCGCTCAACAGTGCGAATACCTATCGCCCCAGGGCAGTTCCGTTGGTCTCGTCAGGGGCTACCTCCCTAAGTTGCCGATGGGAGCCATCGCCACTGACGTGTCGTGCCCGACGGGCGGCGTGGGCTGTGTGGCCATTGATTCCTCTGGTGATTCTTATCTCTCGCACAACGGTCGATGGATCTCGGGTCCCACCGTGGCCAACCGAGCGATCTTGTGGTCAGTGTCGTGCGTCTCGATGAGTTTCTGTGTCGCGATTGATCTGCAAGGTCAGGCCTTCACCTTTGACGGAACGAAGTGGAGCGCGCCTCACAAGGTGTCCCTGTTCGGTCTCGACCACGTCAGTTGTGGCGCGACGTACTTCTGCGTCGCCAGTGACTTGAGCGGGGGAGCGTACGTCTATGACGGCATCAGTTGGGTCTCGACCATCAACACCAACGTCGCCAGTGTGTTGCACAGTATCTCTTGCGCGAGCGCCGCGGGTTGTGTCGGGATCGATGGTTCCCGGGCCTACCGTCTCGTCGTGCCCACGGAGACGACGAAGGTCACTCTGCTCACTCCTTCGATGGGCGAGAACAGGGTCGGGCGCACCATCGTCGGCGCACTCGTCAGTGCCGCGCACGCGCCCGCGGGCGAGATCACGATGTCGGTGGGGCCCGGTGCCAGTGCGCCAAGTTGCGTCGCCACCTTGAAGAAGGTCAGTGCGCACGTGTCGTCGGCGCACTGCATCGTGCACACCGCACACGTGGGTGAAACCTCGGTGGTGGCTCGATTCGCGGGATCGTTCGGATTTGCGCCCGCGCCCCTCGCGCGACAGCGCGAGGACATCGTCGCTCGATAGTGCGAGGAGTTTGTCGCTCGGAGCCCGTAGTTCTGTTAGGGCCACGTTCCCTGCTCACGGTGGTGGGCCGAACGTTTCGGTCTCGGTGTCTGCGCGTAGGTCGGGTCGCGCCGATGCCGCTAACCCTCGCGATTCGCCGCCGCTAATACCGTCAAGATCTCGTCGGCGATGTTGGCTAGCGTCGTCACCTGATCAGGGCTCAGTCGATCGAAGAAATACGCCCGCACGTCACGCACGTGCGCGGGGGCCGTGCGTTGCAGAATCTCGCGGCCGGCGTCGTTCAAGACGATGAAAGTGCCGCGATGGTCGTTGGGGCACGGTTCTTTCGAGACCAACCCTCGTTCGCACATGCGCGTGAGGTGATGGGAGAGTCGGCTCTTCTCCCAGCCGAGTTCGTCGCTGAGCTCGACAACCCGGCGCCGCCCACTGGGCTGGTCGGAGAGCGTGGCCAGTACGAGGTAATCCTGGTAGGAAAGCCCGAATTCACCGAGACCACGACTCAGTCGCGCCTGGAGTTGCAACTGCATGAGCGACAGCCCCCTCCACGCCCGGAGCTGTTCGTCGGAGAGCCACGGTGTTGCCGTCATTTCTCTAGTCTACCCTAATTTTGTTGAATTTTCATCTACCACTGATATAATGGTAGACGTATCAACTACACCATGGGAGGCCCAATGTCAACGATGCCCGCCGCCTTCGTCGGTCACGGTAGCCCGATGAACACGCTGGAACACAACCGCTTCACCGACGCGTGGTCATCCTTCGCGAGATCCTTCGAGAAGCCTCGGGCCATCTTGGCGGTGTCCGCGCACTGGTACATCAATGCGACCGTGGTCACGTCGATGGCCCAACCTCGGGTCATTCATGACTTCTACGGTTTCCCCCAAGAGTTGTTCGACTTCGACTATCCCGTGGCGGGAGATGAACAGCTCGCCCAACACGTGGGCGAGATCGTCGACCCGGTGTGGGTGGGGCTCGATGACGAGACGTGGGGAATCGACCACGGTACCTGGTCGGTGCTGACGCACATGTACCCCGACGCCGACGTACCGGTCGTGCAACTCTCCATCGACGCATCCAAGCCACTGGACTATCACATCGACCTCGGCGCACGTCTCGCACCCCTGCGCGACGAGGGGGTGCTGATCTTGGCCAGCGGGAACGTGGTGCACAACTTGCGCGCTATCGAGTGGCGGGCACAAGACCAGGGTTTTGAGTGGGCGCAGCGATTCGACGACGACGCGCGCTCGGTGCTGATGCGCGACCCCAGTCAGCTAGGTGAACTCATCGGGAGTGACGACTACCGCTTGGCCGTACCGACCCCCGACCACTTCTTGCCGCTGGCCTACCTCGCGGGATTGGCCTCCGTCGGCGCGGTCACCCCCGCCTCGTTCGCCCAAGGGTGCACCATGGGTTCCCTCTCCATGACCTCGTACGCCATCTAGCCGATACCCACGCAAAGCCCGCGTCAGCGCCCCGCGAGATTGTCGCGGGGCGCTGACGCGGGCAAGCAGTGACTAGTACTTCTGGACAGCGACCGTGATCGAAGCGGGCATGGACGTGGCCGAGCCGATGGCGTAGATCACGTAGGTCGTGCCCGCAGCGAAGGTGAACTTCGCCGGACCGATGGCGGGCTTGGTCGTAGTGCCGTGGACGTAGACACCAATGGTGTAGGTGCCAGCGGGAACAGTGGCCGTGGCGGACTTGCCATTGGCAAGATTCGATATCAGCGCAGGCTTGGTGGTCGGTCCCGCGTAGACGTCAACACTGGGGGCCTGCGCGGTGTGACGAACGATAACGCGCGCCATGCCCATGGCCAGGCTGCTGGTGGGGTTGGCGAAGACGCTGAGTTTCGCCTTGCCCGCCGCGGTGAGGTTAGCCACGACAGTCGCGTTCTCGCCAGCCACGACGCGCACGGTCGCCGCTAAGAGGGGGTGCGTGGAGGCACTGGCACCGTAGGGACGCACCGCGAGAGCGTACTTCCCGGGTTGCAGGCTGACGGGTCCGACGACGCTACCGAACTTGAAGTCCTTGATGAGGACCTTGCCGTTCGCGTAGACGGTGACGGGAACCTTGGGTATTCCGTGAATCACCGTCACCTCGGCCGTGGTCGCCATGGAGGCGGCGTGGGCGGTGGCGGTAGCGATAAGGGTTCCGGTAGCTGACGTGATGACGGCCAGGGTAACGGCGCTGAAGCGGGAACGAAGACGCATGGAGAATTCCTTATGTGGTGCGGACCAGCGACTTGCTGGACTCACAGTGCATTCGTGGACTGGCCCCATCGCGGTTGCAACAAATCGGGAAAATCTGACTTTCGCTAGCAAATTAGTGCAACCATGTACGGGTTCTCTACGAAAGAAGACTGTGGAGTACTACGGGATCGATGTCGCTACGTCGCAGGTCGATGAACAGACTCGGCGGCTTCGACTGGGTGACGAATCGGCGTTGAGCGCGATCTACTCGTCGCACGGGCCCTCGGTACGATCGTACGTCTCACGATTCGTACCCGCGGCCGACGTCGACGACGTCGTACAGCAGACCTTTATCGAGGTCTGGCGCGCTCGCGAACGCATCGACGTCACGCGACCACTCGTCGCATTCATCCTGGGGGTGGCCCGCAAACGTTCAATTGACCTATTACGCAAGCGACGCCACGACGTGGTCGACGTGAGTCAGGTCCGCGAATTGGTGGGTCGCGACGGTGACGAACTGTTGAACCAGATGGTCTGGGCTAGTGAAGTCCAACGGGGACTAGCCGGACTGCCCGAGGAGCAGCGCACGGTCATCGTCCTGGCGTATTTTGAGGACTTGACGCAAACCGAGATCGCGCGTCGGCTGGAAATTCCTCTGGGCACCGTCAAGGCGCGTATGGCCCGGGGACTCGCACGCCTCGCCGAGCGAATCGAACAGGAAGAGTTGATGTTATGACAACCCATTACGACGAACAACTGAGTTCCTTGTTGAACGGTGAGCTGAGTGGCGCGGAGACTCGCGAAGTCGTCACCCATCTTCGTGAATGCGGGCCGTGCACGTCGGTGTTGATATCCGTGGCGGTCTCGCATGGTGCGTTGCGCGCCGCCCGACGCGCGATGGGCCCCTCGACGACACCCTTGCGTGTGCCTCCTGCGCCGACCGAGGCGCTCGCACCACTGGTGCTGCCGTCACCTCGCCGCGGCCGCTGGGTCGCCACTCTCGCCGCTGCGGTACTCCTGCTCGTGGGGACGATGGGGGCACTGAAGTTGGCCTCGCTGCCCTCGGGGGCCCCCGCCGTCGCGGTCGCGTCGTTACATCATCTCGATTCACCCGCGACGGCCCTGGGACACGTCACCGTGCACCGGGATACGAAGGAGTTGAAGATGTCGGTGAGTACCAGTGGCCTGCCGGTCGCACCCGCCAACCACTTCTACGAGGTGTGGCTACTTGCGCCCCGGACGAACAAGATGCTGCCCCTTGGTGTTCTTTCGGAGATTGGAACCAGCACGTATTCGATCTCGGCGAGCATTATGAGCCAATTCTCGGCGGTGGACATCTCACTGCAGAACAACGACGGAAGTCCGCAACACTCCGCGACCAGTGTGCTGCGCGGTACCGTGACCGCGGTGTAGGCGGTCGGCGCTGACGCGCGGTGGCGTCGACACCTCCGCGGTGATCCATCGGCACTCTGGGTGCGAATCGCGCGGCGACGGCGAGTGCAGTGGCGTACACGATCGAGGGGGCAGGTGCTGACGTCAGTTCCCTCCTCATACTCCTCGAGACTGGTTCACGTCAGAGACCGGTCCCTGAGCGGTGACGTGCGCCCGACGGCCGCAGCGATGCGGGGATTAAGTTCTTGGCGCGGCGCTGTCATCGGTGTCAGAACGGATATCCAGAGTGATCGACCCCTATCGACGACACCTCGCGTTGCTCGTGGCGTCGTGCTATTTCATGGAAAATCTCGACGGTACCATCGTCACTACGGCGGCACCCAAGCTGCGTGCCGCATTGGGTGTGTCGTCGACGGCCATCGGACTGCTGATCTCGACCTACCTCATCACCTTCGCGGTGGTCATTCCGGTGGGTAACTGGTTGATG
>JARCRU010000045.1 GCA_029850535.1 Actinomycetota bacterium
TGCTCGTCGTACGCCGCACCGGTGGCGACGTTCACTGGGTGGAGGGGCGCGACTACTGGTGGCACGACGTCGTGGACCGTCAGAGCGACCAGCACACGCCCGAGTTCTTCCCGGCCGAGCACACGCTGTTCTTGATGTACACGTCCGGCACGACCGCTAAGCCAAAGGGGATCTTCCACACGACGGCGGGCTACCTCACGCAGTGTGCGGCGACCTACCACTACATCTTCGACGTGAAGCCCGAGACCGACGTGCTCTGGACCGCGGCGGACATCGGCTGGATCACCGGTCACAGCTACATCGTCTACGGTCCGCTCGTCAACGGGGTCACCCAGATCATGTACGAGGGTCTGCCCGACTCGGGCGGTCGCGACCGTTGGTGGAAGATCATCTCGCAGTTCAAGACCACCATCCTCTACACCGCGCCCACGACGATCCGCACCCTGATGAAGTGGGGCCACCAGATTCCCGCGACGTACGATCTCACCTCACTGCGACTCCTCGGCACCGTGGGTGAACCCATCAATCCCGAGGCGTGGATGTGGTACCGCCAGAACATCGGGGGCAATCGGTGTCCCATCGTCGACACGTGGTGGCAGACCGAGACCGGGGCCATCCTCTGCTCGCCGCTGCCCGGCATCTCCGCGACCAAGCCGGGAGCGGCGATGCGCGCCCTCCCGGGCATCTCGGTCGCGGTCGTCGACGACGCGGGCAACGAGGTCGGCAATGGTCAAGGTGGCTACCTGGTGGTGACGGCACCCTGGCCCTCGATGACTCGGGGTATCTGGGGCGACCCGGACCGATTCTTCGACACCTACTGGAGCCGATTCCCCGGCAAGTACTTCGCGGGCGACGGCGCCAAACTCGACAACGACGGCGACCTATGGCTACTCGGGCGCGTGGACGACGTGATGAACATCTCGGGTCACCGACTCTCGACGACCGAGGTGGAGCATGCCCTCGTCGGACATCCGGCCGTTGCCGAAGCGGCCGTGGTGGGGGCGTCGGACGACACCACCGGACAGGCAATCGTGGCCTTCGTCACCCTCAAACTATCCGCGGACGACACCGACAAAGACCAGGCCCACCTCATCGAGGAGTTGCGCGCTCACGTGGCGAACACCATCAGCCCCATCGCCAAGCCACGTCAGATCATCCTGACGCCGGACCTACCCAAGACCCGTAGCGGCAAGATCATGCGGCGACTCCTGCGCGACGTTGCCGAAAACCGCTCCCTGGGTGACGTCACCACCTTGACCGATCCGACGGTGGTGAACATGATTGCTGGTCTCATGGACACTCACGCCTCGAGCGAGGACTGAGATTCAGGAGTCAAAGCCCAGACCGAGTCGGTCCAGGAGTTTCAGCCACAGGTTGCGACGCCCCTGATTTTCATCCGCGCGACGAATCGACCACTGCGTCGCGCGGATGAAAATCCAGCGAAAGGGCTCGGGTGGAAAGGGCATTGGTTTGCGTTTCACCATCGTGAGGCGGGTGCGTGGCGAGTCCACGCCATCGAGCACGTCCAACATCGTCTGGGCGCCGAAACGCGTAGCGCCCACACCGAGGCCCGTAAAGCCCATCACGTACGCCACTCGTCCCAGGTGAGCCGTCCCCCAGAACGGGGAGAATCGCGTACAGGTGTCGATCGCCCCGCCCCAACCGTGGGTGAACTTGATCCCCGCCAATTGGGGAAAGGTCTTTAAGAAATGACCGGCCAGGGTCGCGTAGGTCTCGGCGTTGAATTCGTAGTCGCGTTGCACCTTGCCGCGAAAGTTGTAGATCGCGTCGTAACCGCCCCAGAGGATGCAACCGTCTTGGGTGAGACGGTAGTAGTGGAACTGGTTACCCGCGTCGGCGACGCCCTCGCGATCGGCCCACCCGATGCTCTCGCGTTGAGTGGGCGTCAGCGGCTCCGTCACGAGCTGATAGTCGAATACCGGAACCACGTACTTACGCGCCGCACGCACCAGCGACGGAAAGACGTTGGTGGCGAGCGCGACGCGTCGCGCGGTGACGGCGCCGTAGGGGGTGTGCACACGCACGCCGTCCTCGACGTCCTCGAGACGCAGGACTTTGGAGTTCTCGTAGATGATTACGCCCAGGGACAGGCAGGCGCGTTCGAGGCCCCACACGAGCCGCGCCGGGTCCACCATGGCGGTACCGTCGGAATCGAAGATGGCCCCCTCGTAGATGGGGGAGTGAATACGCGCGCGCACCTCGTCGCGACTCAACACCTGCACGTGGTCACCCATCTCGTTGCGCAGGCGAGCCTCCTCGGCCATTCCTTCGAGTTGCCACGGTTCGACCGCGACGCGCAGTTCCCCGGTGCGCTCGAAGTCGCACTCGATGTCGTAGCGGCGAATGGTCTCTTCGATCTCGTCGAGGTTCTGACGACCCATCTCCTCGATCAGGGGCATCTCGCGGGGGAAGCGCCGCATGCCATTGCCGAAACCGTGCGTCAGTGATGCCGAGCAGAAACCGCCGTTACGACCTGACGCGCCCGCACCGGTTTCGTATTGTTCCACCACCACGACCTCGCGATGAGGATCACGCTCCTTGGCCAGTAGTGCCGTCCACAACCCGGTGTATCCCGCGCCGACCACGCACAGATCCGCACCCACGTCACCTATCAGGGACGAGCGCGCCTCGGGTTCGAGTGGATCCGAGTCCAGCCACCACAGGTCGGGTCGCAGGTCACTCAAATGGCGCAGAACAAAAGAGTTCTTCTTGTCCATAGAGCCAGCCGAGGGCTGGTTCACCTTCTCTCGTTGCCTCGGCGCCGCCTCATGACGTCGCCGTGTCGTTGCTGGTCAGTCTACCGATGCCGACGACGAAATCAGGACCGCCGCACGGTGCGGGCTCGATCGAACTGAATCGGCCACTCAATCACTTCGTGGAGGGACTCGGCGGCACCGAGGGCCCAGCGCGGGTTGCGCAGGAAGGCCCGGGCCAGGAGCACCGCATCCGCCGAGCCGTCATTCAATATCTCCTCCGCCTGGACCGGATCGGTGATCAACCCCACCGTCGCCGTCGCGATCTTGGCCTCCTGGCGAATCCGATGGGCGAAGTGCACCTGGTAGCCCGGCTTGAGCGCAATGGTGGCGTTAGCCACGTTGCCACCTGAGGACACGTCGATCATGTCAACCCCGGCCCCACGCAGCATCGTCGCGAGTTCGACGGATTCATCGATGTCCCACCCACCAGGCGTGTAGTCCGATGCTGAAATACGCACCAGGAGGGGGACCGCTTCGCCGATGCGTTCACGAACCGCCGCCACCACGCGCATCAAGAAACGAGAACGATTCTCCAGGGATCCGCCGTAGTTGTCGTCACGAAGGTTCGACAGCGGTGACAAGAACTGGTGCAGGAGGTATCCGTGAGCGGCGTGGATCTCGAGGACGTCAAAGCCCGCCGACCGGGCCCGCTCGGCGGCGTCAGCGAAGTCGAGCACCAGTGCATCGATCTCGCTGACGCTCAGGGCACGCGGCACCGGGTACCCCCCGAAGGCCACCGGGCTCGGAGCAACCGTCTGCCACCCGCCCTCGTGCTCATCGGCGAAGGGCTGTTCGTCCCAGGGCCGCATCGTGGAGCCCTTTCGACCAGCGTGGGCGAGTTGGATTCCCACCTTGCCAGATTCGGAATGGATGAAATCGGTCACGGTGCGCCAGGCGGTCACTTGCTCGTCGTTCCATAGGCCCGGACACGCCACCGAAATCCGTCCCTCGGGAACGACCGCCGTGGCTTCGGCCATGATCAGGCCCGCGCCACCGGTCGCGAAACTGCCCAGATGCACCAGATGCCACGAGCCAACAATCCCGTCAATGGCGGAGTACTGGCACATCGGGCTCACCCAGGCACGATTGGCCATTGTCGTCGAACGAATACTGAGGGGGCTAAAGAGTTGACTCACCACTTTCCTTTCAAGTGTCGTGACCAATGTAGACGTAGTTGGTGTCGGGGCGTATTCTCATCGCACTGATGCCGGCGGGACACGTCGTTGACGGTACCGATACCTCACCCACCATGCTCAACACCTGCCGCTCGAACTGTGAGACGCGTGGAATTGATGCGATACTCATTGAAGCAGATACGGCCACGTACGTGAACGAGAACGCGTACGAGGCGGTCATTGTTCCGACTGGGTCGTTGAAGCTTTTGGATGGCCTCGAAGCCACACTCCAAGTGCTGGTCTCCATTGGTCGATGCCCGACGTCCGGCGGTAGCCTCATCGTTGACATTGCCGCACCTGAACTCATCGCTGAAATTGGTCCGTTGCGCTCCTGGCGGGTGGGCGACGATCTCTGGACACGGTGCGAGAACTGGGCTCACCGGCGCTGCAGCGCTGGATGAAGGGTAACGCTCGGATGGTGGCGACGCAGTTGTCACGCCGCAGTGAAGTCACTGTGTACTCCAACGGTGCCGTCGAGGTCCCGATCAAGTCAGTTCGCCAGTCGATCGAGCGACGCGTGGTGTTGTCGCAACGGGGCCCGAATGGATCTCCTGCTCGAGATAATGCGACTGCGACTCAACACAGTGGACTCGGTCGAAGCGTACAGCGAGCTCATCCGCCACCATCTCAATGCCACCAAGGGGACGCCAGCCAGCCATCGCAAAGAGTGGGACCATCGAGGAACGACGTCGCTACGGCGTTCGTCGTTCTTGACGAGTCTTCGCGACGAACACGGTGAGGCCAATGACGAAGAAGACGGCTCCGATGCCCAACCAGATGAAGGGGCTCGACTCCTGAGAGTGGCTCTCGCTGCCGTTCGCGAAGTGGATGATGACGTATCCCGGCCCCTGGCGATTCAGGTAGGCAATATAGAAGAACGGCACGCTAGCGGTGGCGAACAGCCCGGGCAGACCCCTTTGAGAATCCTTGCGCTGGGCCAATAGCCAGGTGACGGCACCGCTCAAGGGAAGCGTTAGCAGGTTGAATACGCCAAGGAACGCCAGACTCGCCAAAGTGAAGGTCCACATCAACCCGACGAGCGTCCAGCCGACGAACAGCAGCCACGGACGCTTTTACCGGGGCAGTGGTGTCAGTCACCAGGACTCACTCTCTGGTTCGTCGTGCGAAGCGGGTGGCTGGGTATCAGCCGCGACACGCCCCAGCGTGGGTCTACGCCCAGCCGAAAGGGCGTGGGAAATATCCAATACCGTGTCGATGCAGAGCCGTGGCGCACTCAGACCCGGCCAGCTTCTTCGTACTCTCATCTCACCTCAGGTGTAGGGGAGGGACACACGCTGTGAGTGACTCACGAGTGAATCCTCCAAGCGTGAGACAACGTCTCGCAGCAATTGCGCGCTGAGGCTCAAATGAACAAAATTTGCCTCGTTGTCGACCACCCTCAGAACGCTCATCGCCCAAGGCGCCCGTCAATGAATGTGTGGATCAGGCCGTGGACCGGTGTTATCTGATAATCTGATTATATGACAGAAATAAGCGCTACAACTGCAGCTCGAAATTTTGCTGAGTTGCTGGACGCGGTTGAGTTCAAGGGTGAGCACATCACCATTGTCCGTCGGGGTCGAGCCATTGCGCACATTGAGCCCGTCACCAATGGCCACGGTGAAGAAGTGAAGGCACTCTTGAAGAGGAACTCGGCGGATGGTGCGTGGAGGGCTTCGCTCAAGCAAACCAGGGACCTCGTCGTCGCGGAGGACCGATTCTGAAGCGCCTGATTCTCGACACCACATTCTTGATCGATGCTGAAAGGTCAAAGATCAATCTTGATGACGTCATCGGCGATCAGGATGACGTTGCGATTGCTGCGATCACGGTTGCCGAACTTCTAGTAGGCGTCGCTGTGGCCAAGGGACGGACGAAGCAGACCCGCCAGAGTCTCGTGGATGAGGTCGTAGCCTCAATACCAGTTCTGGACTACGATCTCACGGTCGCCCGGACGCACGCCGATCTTCTTGCTGCCGTGCGCCGCCACGGTCGACCCCGAGGTGCTCACGACCTCATCATCGCCGCCACCGCCCTTGCGGCCAATCGAATTCTTGTCAGCGCCGACTCAACGGCCTTTGTCGACCTGCCTGGAGTCGCTGTCATCTCGTATCGATAGTCAATTCGAGTCGCCCCATTTTCGCCAAGACTCTACTCGCCATTCGGAGAATATTCGCGTCGGCCCATCCACGGGAGAGTCACTTGAGAGTCCGAGCGGGTGTGGCGAACTGCCGTTCACCTAGTCTTTTCGAATGAGCCACGTTGCGGGCCAGCGCCCAGGACCATTCTCAATTGAAGATCTGATATCAGATGTGTGCGACCTGGGTTTATCCGAAGGGGACACCGTTTTAGTCCACAGCTCCTTGTCGTCAATCGGGTACGTGGTCGGTGGTGCGCAGGCCGTAGTTCTGGCCCTTCTCAACGTGATCGGCGCGGGTGGCACGTTGGTCGTCCCGACTCACTCCGGCGACCTCTCGGATCCAAGCCGGTGGGAGAATCCTCCGGTGCCCGAAGACTGGTGGCCGGTCATCCGTGCGACGATGCCCCCTTTTGATGCGAGCCTCACGCCCACGAGGAAGATGGGGGCAGTCCCTGAAGTCGTGCGACACCTGCCGGGAGCGTCTCGGAGTGCACACCCGGCCCATTCGTTCTGTGCAGCGGGACCCAATGCGAAGACGATTACCTCCGACCACAGACTTGCGTTCGGCTTCGACAACTTTTCTCCGCTCGCGCGCCTCTACGACCTCAATGCGCGCATTCTCCTGCTGGGCGTCGGTCACGACCGCAATACCTCCCTCCACTTGGCCGAGTACCGAACTCATCGAGCTCGCCAGGTCATCGAACAAGGTGCACCGATTGTTGTTAACGGCGAACGTCAGTGGGTTACGTACGCCACCTTGGACTACGACACGGACGACTTCGACCAAGTTGGAGCGGCCGTCGGACAAGCAGGCATTGAGCGAGTGGGGAGGGTAGGAGGAGCAACCGCTCGGCTACTTGACCAGGCGAGGCTCGTGGATTTCGCCGTTGACTGGTTCCAAACCAATCGGCGTTGAACCATCTCGATTCACTTCTCGATCGTCACAGTTTTCCCACAGTCGTAGATTCCTGAACTTGGCGTGCGGTGAAACGTGGGCGATTCCTGTCCTGGATTCTCCGGTCGGAATGTGGACGTCAACCCGTCAACTTCCCAATCGGTATGGTTCCCTACTCATATTGGATAATCGCGTAATCTCACCCAAGTGCCCTCCGTTGATGAATCGAGTTCGGATGTGAGTCATCCGGGGACGCTGGTTTACCTCTACGGTCCTCCCGCTGTCGGCAAATTGACCGTCGCACGGCGACTCGCGGAGTCTTCAGGTTTTCGCTTATTTCACAATCACCTGACGGTTGACTCTATTTCCCAAGTCTTCGACTTTGGATCGCCCGAATATGTGAAGGTACTTCACAAACTGCGACTCGATATCTTTACGACGGCTGCCCAAAGTGGCGTGAATCTCATTTTTACCAACAACTCAGCTTGGTCTGGTGACGAAGGGCGATCTCGATTCGCGCAGTTTGCCCTCGACGTGCGAGCCGTGGTAGGTGGCGCTGGTGGAACGGTGTTCTTCGTACAGTTGACTGCACCACTAGCAACACTCGAGAATCGACTTTCCGAAGAGTCCCGCCGAGAACACGGGAAGCTCATCGATGCTGATCGTTTGCGTGAATTGATGGGGTCGCACGATCCTGCACCGCTTCACCCGGACGATCTCATAATCGCAACCGATGAACTCACTGCCGAAGCGGCCGCGACGGAAATCCTTGAAGCGATGGTGACGTCTGGAATTCTTCGTTGACCTTCTCATCTATGGTTAAGGGGTATCCATCTGAGTGCCGAAATCCAGAACCTCCTCGGTCGGCATGTTCTGAGCCCACGGCATCCAACGTCGTAATTCGGTGAAACTTTCTTCGATAGCCGAGAGCATCGATCGTGCGAACTCGGGACGCCAACTTCGAAGCTCCACTAGTTCGCATGGAATAGTCGAAGGCAAGAGCGCCACTTTCCGAGATGTTAGAGCGTGTTCTCTACTTTCTTTGATCGTGATGAAAACGTCGTTGTCGCCAGCTATGGATATGCCAGTTCGAGATCGCGCAGATCGGCCCTTCGACGTTAGTTCTTAGATCGTTTGGGAAGAAAATTTTGTTCACACTTCGACTAGCCAGGTTTGTTGGCCACCAACAAGTAGCGGTGTTCGTTGGTCACCACACCTTCATCGGTAAGGGACGTTGAAAGGAGGCGGTTAATCGCGTCGGCGTCTCTCTCGGAATCGAAACCGCCAAAATCGGAGTGTGCTCCGTCCAGTGCCTGAAGCCAGAACACCAGTGAGTCCATATCGCGAATGACGTAGTCAACGTCGTATTCATCAAAGCGTTCAATAATAAATCCCGCGTGAATGAACATCTCGGGACTTATTGGTGCACCGGCGTTCGCTTCTAGTTGAAAGGCCTCTCTGACGTTGCTCATGTTGTGTTCACCGACTTGTTGAGTGACACAACGCCCGCCCGGACGAAGAAGCCGGTGGATGACCTCAGCCTCGAAGGGGGCGTGCCGATCGAGGACTACGTCAAACTGTTCCAGAATATCCGCGCCGGTGCCCGTCTCAAAATGGACCGACGTTGCACCCTCGTCTGCGGCAAGCCCTCGCGCCCTAGTGATCATCTCGGGGTCGGGGTCCACCCCGAGTAACTGACACGCGTCGCTACTTAGTTCGAGCAAGCGCTCTCCGCCACCGGTGCCGATATCAATCACGGTGTCGGTGGCGCGAAGAAGGCCCCTGACCACCGATACGTATTCCCACGGCGTTGCCGGGTGAGATGTATTCATGCGCGAGAAGTCCCAGCCCTGACGCTGTCCTACCCGAGCGCTGATGGCACGCAGATCGGCAACGGAGTAGTGCTCTTGGAAAGTCACGTGTTCACCCTAGAGCGGCACGGTCGACCAGGACTGAAATCTAGCCATCACTCTGACGCTTAGAAGAATTGGGGCATCAAACCCGAAAGCCGCCAATAAGAGTTTGTAGACTTGTTGCTGTGGCCCCCGGATGGAAACCCGTACGTAGTTATCGCGCTCGGTAGTGTTGCGAATCGATTGCCGAAGTAAGCCGTGCGTATTGGCAACGCAATCGAAGTTCCTCCGCGAGATCTCTGGTCACCATCGACTGGACACCCTCCACGAGGGGATGATTGGATCGTCGACTCCCAATCCCGAGTTAGCGCCAACGATTCCGCCGGTGGGTAACGACTGCACACAGAATTGAGAAAACTTTTGGATCGACGTGCGAGCACGCCATGGTCGGGCTGGGGAGATTTGAACTCCCGATCTCTCGGCCCCCAGCCGAGCGCTCTAGACCAAACTAAGCCACAGCCCGCGAAGAATCAATGCTAGCCGCTCGACTCACAGGGCTCGCGACGCTATCGCGACGTCGCGCTACCCGCCAGCGACAGCGGTGACGATCTCCACTCGGTCCGCTGGCTGCACCCTGGTCGCTTCCCAGAGTGAACGACGCACGATCTCGCCATTGATCGCCACCGCGACGCCGCGTACCACTACGCCCAATTCATTTAACAATTCCGCCACCGTCGGCGACGACAAAGAGTCGTGGGCGACACCGTTGACAATCACTTGGTCATCTCATTGACGAAGCCGACGACGTCGCGTGACGTCAGCGGCGCGAGAGTCACTCCGTGGCGAAAGTGTCCAGACGACCACGCCCATCTGCGCTCGGGCCACACTTCCAAGAACGGTTCTAAATTGGTCGAGGCGGGTCGCAGTCCCACCCGGGTCTCCAGCAGCGTTGACGTCTCGATCTCAGGAACCACGTCAAGCGCGTCTCGCAACAGTCGCTGGAGTTCACCCACTTCGATGAGTGGACCCGAGCGCTCCTCGCTCGAAGCCCCGATCACGCAGTACCCTCCGGGGCGCGACACCATGTAAAAGGGTCGTCCGCGCACAAAACAACGCAACGTTGGTGCATTCGAACGGTCAATACCGTCGATGCGCACGGTCATGCCGCGAACGGGGCGCACCGCGTGCTCTCCCGTCGGCGTCGCCCCGTGGGGCAGTCCAAACGCCCCGGTAGCCAGGATTCCCACATCCGCTGACTGTGAACCAGCGTCGAAGTGCACCCGTACTCCTGATCGGTCGCCCTCGATGGTGTGAACCTTTTGCGTGATGAATTCGACCCCCACGGTCGTTAGACCCTGACACAGGACGGACACCGCTTCATCGGGGTCGAGCCACGCATCGCCATCGAGCAAGAGTCCACTGGAGATCCGGTCCGAGAGGCCCGCAAAAATTTCGGGGTGCGACTCGCGGCGAGCGAGCGCCGAGTTCACCCCGAACCCGGTGGCGACCAGTCGGAACTGCTCCACCAGACGTCGGTCGCCCGCGTCCCAACCCGTCAGCACCGTGCCCGTCACACCAATCTCGATTCGGCGCTCGACAACCGCGGCGAGCTCATTGCTCAACAATTGCCAAGCGGACAGCGCCTGACGCTGCAACTCAAAGTTGGCCCCTTCGCCCGGCGCAACCTCGGCGTGCGGCGCAATCATTCCCGCAGCGGCCCACGTCGCGCCTCGACCCGGCGCCGGATCAACGACGCTCACCCGGTAGCCCTCACGGGCGAGTCGCCACGCCGACGTCAGTCCGACGATGCCACCGCCGACCACGAGGATGCTCTTAGGGGTCGCCGTCACGATTCCACAGTACGACTCCACCGCCTCGGGCGACCATCGCTATACTGTCTAGCGGGTCAGCGTTGCCCCGGAAGGTGACGCCCATGACCAAGAACCCCTCTCTCTACGACCCCGCTTTCGAGCACGACGCCTGCGGCGTCGGGATGATCGCGGACCTCAGCGCGACGGCCACCCACGACACCGTGAGTGACGCCCTCACCATTCTCGAGAATCTCGAGCATCGAGGTGCCACCGGCGCCGACGTCGATTCGGGCGATGGAGCGGGGATCTTGCTGCAGATGCCCGACGCCTTCATCCGCGACGTCTTTGATGGCCCGGTGCCCGCCAAGGGTGACTACGGCGTCGGATTCTGGATGATTCCTCGATCGGGCGATCGCGACGAGTTCACGACGGCCATCGCCGAACGCTTCGCTCGGCTGGGACTGACCACGTTGGCGTGGCGCGAAGTGCCCGTGACCTCAAGCATTCTCGGACCGACGTCGGCGGCCTCGGAGCCCCGTTTCCTCCAACAACTCGTGACCTCAGGGAGTGGCGAGGACCTGGAGCGTTCGATGTTCGCCGCGCGCAAAATCGTCGAGCACGATCTCGACGCCTACGCCGCCTCGTGCTCGCCTCACGTCTTGATCTACAAGGGCATGCTCTCCTCACCACAACTTCGTTCGTATTTTGCCGACTTGCGTGACGAACGGCTCACCTCGGCCATCGCCGTCGTGCACAGCCGTTTCTCGACCAACGTGATGCCCCGCTGGGACCTCGCCCAGCCGTTTCGCTACATCGCCCACAATGGGGAGATCAACACCGTTCGCGGAAATCGCAACTGGATGACCGCGCGCGAGACGACCCTATCGAGCAGTGCCCTGCCGGTAGCCGTGTCCGAACTGACGCCGATTATCACCCCCGACATGAGCGACTCCGCCAGTTTCGACGAAGTGGTGGAGTTGCTGGTGCAGTCGGGTCGCTCCTTGCCCCACGCCATCCTCATGATGATCCCCGAGGCCTGGGAGCGATCCACGGCCATGGACCCCCAGCGGCGCGACTTCTACCGCTACCACGCCGCGTTGATGGAACCCTGGGACGGGCCGGCCTCGGTGACTTTCTGTGACGGAAAGGTCGTGGGCGCCGTCTTGGACCGCAATGGCCTGCGACCGGCGCGCTACTGGGTCACCAAGGATCAGCGAGTGATCTTCGCTTCCGAAGTGGGCGTGCTGGCCATCGATCCAGCGAACATAGAACGCAAGGGTCGCCTCCAACCCGGCCGAGTGTTCCTAGTGGACATCGAGCAGGGTCGCATCATCGACGACGAGGAGTTGAAGGCGGGCTTGGCCGCGCAAGCACCCTACGGGGAATGGCTGACGCGACAGCAAGTCTCCCTCGACGAGCTCGAACCTCGCACGATGCTCACGCCGAGCTTCGCCTCGGTGCTACTGCACCAGAGACTCTTTGGCTACAGCGAAGAAGATCTGCGCATGATCGTGCGCCACATGGCCCAAGTAGGCGAAGAACCCATTGGGTCAATGGGTTCTGATTCCGCACTGCCAGTTCTCTCGCGGCGGGCACGACCGCTCTTTGACTTCTTCACCCAACTCTTCGCCCAAGTGACGAACCCGCCCTTGGACGCTATTCGCGAGGAGCTGGTCACCTCCACCCGCGTCACCATGGGTGGCGAGGAGAACCTGCTGGAGGAAACGGCCCAGCACTGTCACCAGATCGTGCTCGCTTCACCGATTCTGAGTATCGATGACCTAGCGAAGATCCGCTACATCCACGAGGTTCACGACGACTGGGCTTTTCGCAGCGAGGTGGTCGACGGACTCTTCGCCGCGCGCGGAGACGAGAGTGACGCGCACCGGCTCGCTGCGGCCATTCAGAGCGTGTGCGACGAAGCCGTCGATCTGGTGCGCGCGGGAGCGAACATCATCATCCTCTCTGACCGCAATACGTCGACGCAGTGGGCGCCAATCCCCAGCCTGCTACTCACGTCCGCGGTGCACCACCGATTGGTCGAGGAGCACCTGCGCACTAGTGCGGCCCTCGTCATCGAAGCCGGCGACGTACGAGAAGTGCATCACGCCGCGCTCCTTCTCGGATTCGGTGCCTCGGCCGTGTGCCCGTATCTCGCCTACGAAAGCATCGACTCACTGGTCGCCACTGGGGAGATCTCCACTCTCGAGGCCGCCGAAGCGCGCTACCAGTACGGCAAGGCCCTCACCAAGGGAATCGTCAAAGTCATGTCCAAGATGGGCGTCTCCACGGTGGCCAGCTACGTCGGTAGCCAGCTCTTCGAGGCGGTGGGCATCGATGCCGACGTGTTGGCTACATATTTCCCGGGGTTCTCCTCACGAGTCGGGGGCATCACCCTGGCCCACATCGCACGTTCCACGCTGAGTTTGCACGCCCACGCCTACCAGCCCGCCGCAGCCGAGCGGGTCGAGATCACCAATCGTGGCGAGTACCAGTGGCGCCGCGACGGCGAGGTGCACCTGTTCAATCCGCGCACCGTCCAAAAGCTCCAACACGCCACGAGAGAGAAGCGTTACGACATTTTCAAGCAGTACACGACTCTCGTCGATGAACAGGCCGACGCCGCAATCACCCTGCGCAGCCTGCTGCGCCTGCGTCCGGCCCTGACGCCCCTGCCCCTCGACGAGGTAGAGAGCGTGGCCTCGATCCTGCGTCGTTTCTCCACGGGCGCGATGTCCTACGGTTCGATTTCCGAAGAAGCTCACACGACCCTGGCCCTCGCGATGAACGCCATTGGAGGAAAATCCAACACCGGCGAGGGAGGCGAGGACGAGGACCGTTTCGACGTCAACGATCCACGCGGCAATCGCCGTTCGGCGATCAAACAGGTCGCCTCGGGTCGCTTCGGGGTGACCAGTCGCTACTTGGTCAACGCCGACGATATCCAGATCAAGATGGCCCAAGGCGCCAAGCCGGGCGAGGGTGGGCAGTTGCCCGGATCCAAGGTCTATCCGTGGATCGCCAAGACCCGCCACTCGACTCCGGGCGTCGGCCTGATCTCGCCCCCGCCGCACCACGACATCTATTCCATCGAGGACCTCGCCCAGCTGATCTACGACTTGAAGAACGCCAACGACCAGGCGCGCATCCACGTCAAGCTCGTCTCCGAACAAGGCGTGGGCACCATCGCCGCGGGGGTCGCCAAGGCCCACGCCGACGTGATCCTGATTTCGGGCCACGACGGCGGCACGGGTGCCGCACCTCTCACCTCGTTGAAGCACGCTGGCACCCCCTGGGAGCTCGGTCTGGCCGAGGCTCACCAGACCCTGGCGCGAAATGGTCTGCGCAGTCGCGTCGTCGTCCAGGTCGACGGACAGCTCAAGACCGGACGCGACGTCGTCATCGCCGCCATGCTCGGCGCCGAAGAGTTCGGCTTCGCCACCGCGCCCCTGGTGGTGTCGGGCTGCGTCATGATGCGCGTGTGCCACCTCGATACCTGCCCCGTGGGCATCGCCACCCAGAACCCAGTTCTTCGTGAGCGATTCACTGGACGGCCGGAGTTCGTCGAGAATTTCTTCGAGTTCATCGCGCAGGAGGTCCGCGAATACATGTCGATCCTGGGCGTGCACACCCTGGACGAACTGGTCGGCGACGTCTCACGCCTCGAGGTGACCACCCTCGACGACGACACCAACACCCTCGATCTCCGCGCCCTCTTGACGGCCACCGACCTCGAACAACGGCGCCAGAGCGTGAAGCAAGAGCACGGTCTCGACGAGGCGCTGGATTGGCGCTTCATGAACGAGGCCCTACAGGCGGCCTCCTCGGGAGTCCCGGTGAACCTCACGCTGCCCATCCGTAACGTCAATCGGGCGGTGGGCACGCTCACCGGCAGCGCGATTACCCGCACGATGGGTGCCTCGACCTTGCGCGCGGACCACGTCACCATCAACCTCGAGGGTTCCTCCGGCCAGAGTCTGGGCGCCTTCATCCCCGCCGGTCTCACCCTGCGACTCTCGGGCGACGCCAATGATTACGCGGGCAAGGGCCTCTCGGGCGGACGAATCGTCATCGCCCCCTCACCGACGGCCACCTTCACGAGCAACGAGAACATCATCGCGGGCAACGTGCTGGGTTATGGCGCCACCAGTGGAGAGATTCTCGTCAGCGGGGTGGTGGGGGAGCGGTGCGCCGTGCGCAATTCGGGCGCCACCATCGTGGTGGAGGGCACGGGCGACCACGCCTGTGAGTACATGACCGGCGGCGTCGTCGTCATTCTCGGTGACGTCGGGCGCAACTTGGCTGCGGGAATGTCGGGTGGCACGCTGTACCTCTACGACCCCGACAACGACGTGCACAACCACCTCTCGGCCGGCGTGTACGAGATCGATCCGCTGGAGTACCTCGACGAAGAACTCCTGCACCCCCTGCTCGAACGATTCGCCCTCGAGACCCGATCGGTCATCGCGAAGAACATCGTGCAGAATTGGCGCGTCGAGCGGATGAACTTCATCCGCATCGAGACTTCGGAGTATCAACGAGTGCGAGACGAGACGCGCAATGGGTAAGCCCACCGGGTTCCTCGAGTTCCCACGCCAAGGTCCTTCGACGCGACCAGTGCCGGTGCGCCTGCGTGATTGGCGTGAGGTCTACGAACCCCAGAACGACGACGCCGTGCGTGAGCAGGGCGCGAGGTGCATGGACTGCGGCATTCCCTTCTGCATGCAGGGCTGCCCCCTGGGCAATCGTATTCCGACCTTCAACGACCTGGTCTATCGCGGGCGATGGGACGAAGCCGCCGAGCAACTGCTCGACACGAACAATTTCCCGGAGTTCACTGGTCGGCTCTGCCCCGCGCCGTGCGAGTCGGCCTGCGTACTGGGCATCGGTGCTGATCCCGTCACCATTGAACGCCTCGAATACGAGGTGATTGAGCACGCCTTCGCGCGCGGAATCGCCGTACAGCGATCGAGCGCCATCGAGAGTGGGCGTCGTGTCGCCATCGTGGGCTCGGGTCCTTCAGGGCTCGCCGCGGCCGCCCAACTGCGCAGCGCGGGGCACCACGTGGAGATCTTCGAGCGCGCCGACGCCATCGGCGGACTCCTGCGCTACGGCATCCCCGAGTTCAAGCTGGAAAAGAGAGTCCTCGATCGTCGTCTCTCCGCGATGAGCGAGGCGGGCGTCATCTTTCACACCTCGGCCAACGTCGGTGCCAACGGCACTTCCTTAACGCGGCTTCGCGACGAATTCGACGCGGTGATCCTGGCCGTGGGTTCCACTCGTCCGCGACTGATCCCCGTGCCGGGAGCCCAATTAGAGGGGGTCTACCCGGCGATGACCTACCTGGAAGCGGCCAATCGCGCCGTCGTTGAGAAGATTCCCTCCACGATTGACGCGGCGGGTCGCCACGTCATCATCCTCGGCGGTGGCGACACGGGAGCGGACTGCCTGGGCACCGCGCATCGACAGGGCGCGGCGTCGGTCACCCAGATCGAGATCATGGACGAGCCCCCCCACGAGCGACCCACCGACCAACCCTGGCCGACCATGGCACGCCTCTTCAAGATCACCTCGGCCCACGAAGAAGGCGGCGAACGACGTTTCGCCACCGAGACACTCGAATTTGGAGGCCAAGGCACGATTAGCGAGATCACCCTGCGCGACACGCACAGCGAACAGGTCGTCACCGCGCCGGCCGACCTCGTCCTCATCGCGGCGGGCTTCGTTGGTCCCGAGGTCGAGGGACTAGGCGTCGATGCACCCGAACTGCTGACGGCGCGCGACACCTTCTCGGTGAACTCGCACTGGCGTGTGCACAGCCTGGACCTGGACCACGACACGCCGGTGTTCGCCTGTGGCGACGCGGTGCGCGGTCAAAGCCTCATCGTCTGGGCCATCGCCGAAGGGCGTTCGGCGGCCTCGGCGGTGGATGCTCACTTGGGTGCTCGACCCTCGGCGCTGCCGGCGCCCGTCGAACCCTACAGCCTCTCCTGGTAGCGCGTCATCGCGCCTACCAGGGCAAGACGAACAGGCTCTCGGTGATCTTCATCAAGAGGTCGATGGCCTCGTCCTCGGTGATGCTCCCGTCGAGCATGAGGTCCCACGCACCCAACAGCGCGTGAATGATCAGCCCCATCTTCGCGTAGCTCAGGGGGGCGGGCGTATTGCCCGGGTCAATCACCTCCGCCCAGCGGGCCAGGAGCGCTTCACGGATCTCGATGAGGGTGGCCCAGAGGTCACGCGGCAACGCCGAGATGTCGCCGAACAGGTTGCGAATCAATTGACGATCGCGAAGGGGCAGATTCAGTACCCGCCGCAACTGGCGTTCGACCAGCTCGCGAATTTCGAGGTCATGAGCTCCGTCGGCAATATCCAGGGTCATCTGCGTTTCACGAAAGCGCATGCGGATCACTTCGATCAGCAGGGTATTGAGGTCGGTGAAATGCTGATAGATCAATTGGCGTGAGATCCCCGCGCGTCGAGCGACTCCCACGATGCTCAGGTGGGCGATACCCTCCTTGGAGAGGACCTCGTCCGCCACGCGCAGAATCGACTCGCGACGGGACTCCGCCGAGAGGTACTGGCGCTTGGCGGGCGCGTTGTGTTGGTCGGGCACCACATCATACTACTAATATTGACACTACGTAAAATTCTGAATTAAGTTCAGTATTCTTAGCAACGAGCCACCGCGAAGGAAGCCGATGACGAACGACGAGAGCCACCACTCACCACCCACGCCACTGGGTGCCCTCGCGCGTCTGGGTGAATCGTGCGCGCGCCGTCCCGGCGTGGTCATCGCGACGTGGATTGCTGCGCTCCTGGTGATAGTGGGTGTGGCCGCAAATCTGCACGCCACCTTCAAGGACAACGTCACCCTGAGCGGCACCCAGGCCGACACTGGTCTCAACGTCCTGGCGCGCAACGTCCCTCGAGTAGCGGCGTCCTCGGGACTGGTGGTGTTCCACTCCGCCACTGCCCTAGAGGACCAACAGCCCAATGTCGTCGACGCCCTGAGTCAATTGTCCCACGTCGACCACGTCATCGCGGTCAGCAATCCCTGGACCACGGCGTCGGTGTCTCCCGACGCCCACACCGCGATGAGCACCCTGAGCTTTAACGTGGCCTCGCGGGCCCTGTCGAGTTCGATCGTGGCACAGCTCAATCGGGCGACCGCGAACGTACGCAGCGCGGGGGTGAGCGTGAACTACGGCGGGGGACTCAGCCAGGTGACCCAGCCCGTCGTCAACGACCGGCGCTCCGAGGAGATTGGCTTCGCTATCGCTCTCGTCGTTCTCCTCCTCGTCTTCGGCAGTGTCCTCGGGGCGATTCTGCCCCTGCTCACGGCACTGGTGAGCATCGGCGCCGGGGTGTCCTTGCTCGACATCGTCGGCTGGCGCACGACATTCAGCGCGTCAGCTCCCAAGCTCGCCATCATGATTGGCCTCGGGGTGGGGATTGACTACGCCGTCTTCTTAACGACGCGGTTCCGTCAACAGGTGATGGACGGAGTCGATCCGGTGCGCGCCGCGGGTCATACGACGAGCACCAGTGGGCGCGCCATCGTGGTCGCCGCGATCACCGTGTCCATCGCCATGCTCGGCCTCTACGCCTCGGGTCTGGTCTTCATCGGCAAACTCGGGCTCGCCGCGGTCTTCGGCGTCGTCACCGCCGCCCTCGGCGCCGTCACGCTCGTGCCGAGCCTGTTCGGTCTCTTCGGCCGGCGAATAGATCGCGCGCACGTTCGACGCCCCGTGGCCGAGTCGGGTTCGACCAGCGACGGCTGGCACCGCTACGCCGCCGCGATCGGTCGCCACCCGTGGGTCTACCTGACGTCGGGCCTGATCGTGCTGCTAGTGCTCGCCTTTCCCATGTTGTCGCTCCAGATGGGTCACGTCGGCGATGGCGCCAGTCCCGCCTCCTTCACCAGTCGGATCGCCTACGACGAAATCGCGAGCGGCTTCGGTCCGGGAGCGAACGGTCCCTTCACGCTCGTGGTGCAACTGCACTCCTCGAGCGCATCGGTGTCGAATCTCGAGTCGTCACTGACTCACGACCTGCTCGCCACCACCGGCGTGGCGCGGATCACCCCCTTCATCCGCAGCGCCAACGGGGCGGTGCTCAGCGCCACTCTGGTGCCGGTGACGGGACCCCAGAACAGCGCCACGGCGGACCTCTTCACGCGCCTCGTCGACACGACCCTGCCGCGGGTACTCACGCCCTTAGGCGACCACGGCTACGTAACGGGTGAGACCCCCTCGCAGATCCAGTTCGATCAGATCATCGCCCAGCGCATCCCGCTCATCATCTCGGTCGTGGTGATTCTCGCCTTCCTCCTCATCATGACGGTGTTTCGCAGCTTGCTCCTCGCGCTCAAGGCGGCACTCTTGAACCTCTTCAGCATCGCCGCCGCCTACGGCGTGTTGGTCGCGGCCTTCCAGTGGGGCTGGGGTCGCTCACTGCTGGGCATGAACGAGAACGTACCCATCGAGGCCTACGTGCCCATGGTGCTCTTCGCCATCGTTTTCGGGCTCTCCATGGACTACGAGATATTCCTGCTCTCGCGGGTCAAGGAGACCTGGGAGCTGACACACGACAATCACGAGTCCGTGGCCGAGGGGCTCTCGCGCACCGGACGAGTGATCACGGCGGCGGCGCTCATCATGGTCGCGGTGTTCTTGTCCTTCGTCAACTCTGATCTCGTCGCGATCAAGCAACTCGCACTGGGCCTCGCCGCGAGCGTCGCCATCGACGCCACCCTGATCCGACTCCTCTTGGTTCCCGCCACCATGTACCTGTTCGGAGAGAAGAACTGGTGGCTGCCTCAGAAGCTCGATCGGCTCCTCCCTCACATCAGCGTCGATTGATCCCGCCCCTCGTTGAGTGCCTGAAGTTGGCACCCGAGTTCTGTAGCATCGGAGCATCGGCGTTGTGAGGGGAAATATGAGAAGCACGATGCAGGACGCGCCGCTGTTGATTCGCGACATTGTCCGTCACGGCCAGTGGATGTACGCCGACAAGCGGGTCTTCACCGCGACGTCTGCGGGGATGACGAGCACCAGCTTCGCCGACGTCGCCCAACGCGCCGAGCGGCTCGCGGCGGCGCTGACGCGACTAGGAGTACAGCGCGACGATCGGGTCGCCACGCTCATGTGGAACAATCAGACCCACATGGAGACGTACCTCGCGGTTCCCAGTATGGGGGCGATACTGCACACGCTGAACGTTCGTCTCTTCGCGGATCAGTTGGCCTTCATCATCAACCACGCCGCGGACAAGGTGATCGTGGTCGATCCGAGCCTGGTGCCACTGCTCGCGCGCATCAAGGAGCACATCGCGGGGGTCGAACACATCATCGTGAATGGCCCCCTCGACGACGCCCCCTTCGCGGTCATTGACTACGAGGAGTTCATCGGCGCCGAGGAACCGGGCTTCGACTGGCCCGACCTCGACGAGACCAGCGCCGCCGTGATGTGTTACACGTCGGGTACCACCGGCGATCCCAAGGGCGTGGTCTACTCGCATCGCTCGACGTGGCTACACTCCATGGCCTCGACTAGCGCGAATTCCATTGGCTTCAATGACCACGATCGCTGTCTCTTAGTGGTGCCCATGTTCCACGTCAACGCCTGGGGTGCCGTCTACACGGCCTTCATGGCCGGCACGGAGTTAATCATGCCCCAGATGTTCTTACAGGGTGAACTCCTCCTCAACATGATCATGGAACTTCGCCCCACGGTGGCGGTGGGAGTTCCGACGATTTGGAACGATCTCCTGCGCGCGGCCGGCGGTCGCAGCGACACCGACCTAACGAGCCTGCGGACCATCCTGGCCGGTGGCGCCGCGGTGCCTCGATTCTTGATCGAGGCCTTTCGCGAGCGTCACGGCGTCGACGTCCTGCAGGGCTGGGGCATGACCGAGACGAGTCCCCTCGTCGCAGTGTCGACGCCCCCCACGGGGGTCAGTCGCGAACACGAGATCGACTACCGCGTGAAGGCGGGTCGCGTCATGGCCGGCGTCGACATTCGCATCACCAATGACCAGGGCGAGGTGCTGGCGCGTGACGGTGTGGCCGTCGGGGAATTCGAACTACGCGGACCCTGGATCACGGCGGGCTACTACGGCACCGACGCTCCGGACTTCTTCCGTGACGGCTGGCTGCGCACCGGCGACATCGGCACCCTTGATCCCCACGGCTTCATGGTGATCACCGACCGGGCCAAGGACTTGATCAAGTCGGGGGGCGAATGGATCAGCTCGGTCGAGCTCGAGACCACCGTGATGGGTCACGAGGGCGTCTTCGAGGCCGCGGTCATCGCGGTGCCCGATGATCGCTGGCAGGAACGACCGTTGTGCGTCGTGGTGCGCACACCTACGTCGGAGGTGAGTGCTCAGGAGTTGCGCGACTACCTGAGCGACTACGTCGCCAAGTGGTGGCTGCCCGAGCACTGGAGTTTCGTGGAGGGCCTGCCCAAGACCAGCGTCGGCAAATTCGACAAGCGTGCCCTTCGTCGCCTCGTCGCCGACGGCCATCTCGAGATTCAGACACTGTGAATCCTTCGCTCGCGGAACTCGCCGATGAGGTCAGCGCACTCGAGCGCCGGGTCTCGGACGCAATTTTCGACGCCGTGCGCGCACAACTGCGCGATGACGAAGCCGACGCCGCCCACGAACTTGAGAAGCGCCTGGCCAAGGTGCGTCGCAGCCTCCAGAAGGCCGAGGGCCTTTTGCGCGGCTACGACCGCGACTGACCCCAGGAGTTGACCTCGTTGATCACACGGCGCAGTGTGGCGTAGCTACGGCCATTGAAGTCGAATCCCACGGTGGCACCGTGGGCACCGGTGCCCACGGTGAAGGAGAGGTGCGCGAAGTTCTCCGCGAGACGTGCGAACTCCACCTCAGTCGGTGCGTAGCGCACGTCGACGAGGGCCCGGCCCTGACCCGTCACGCAGCCCAGGTAGTTGCGGTAGAAGGAGGTGATCTCGTCGACCGCGGCGGCGACGTTGTCACAGAGAAAGTAGGTCACCTCGTCGCCGGGGGTGAGGTAACCCTGCGCCACCACCTCCTCGGCCATGAAGTCACGCCAGGCCGTCCAGAAAGTGCCGCCGGGTCGGTCCACCAGCACCACCGGCACCGGATCGGTCTTGCCGGTATGCAACAACGTCAGGATCTCGAAGAGTTCATCCATCGTGCCCACGCCCCCCGGGAACGCCACGAAGGCCTGCGAGGAGCGCGTCATGATCACCTTGCGCGTGAAGAAGTACGAGGTGGCGATGTGGCGATGCTCGACGTCGACGTAGGCGTTGGTACCGTGCTCGAAGGGCAGTTCGATGTTGACACCGATGGTCTTGTCGCGACCCGCACCCTTGGACGAGGCCTCCATGATGCCGGGTCCCGCACCCGTGATCGTCAACCACCCACGTTCGGCCAGTTCCGCGCTGAGTGCACTCGCGAGTCGATAGAGCTCGGAGTCGGGCTGCGTGCGCGCTGATCCAAAGACGGTGGCCTTGGGCGTGTCACGGTAGGGCTGGAACAATCGAGATCCGTCGAGCAACTCCTCCAACGCCGTCACCGCAGCTTGGAGGTCTCCCAGATTGCTCTCGTACTGCGCGAGGGTCAGCGCGCGAGACACCAGGGCTCGAATCGCGTCGACGTGCTCGGGGGACGTCACCGTACCGTCCGTCGCCTCGAGGACGAATCTCTCAATAGCCCCAGGGATCACGCGAAGGCCTGATACAGCGTGGTTCGTTGCTGCAGGGGGCGACCCAGGGGCTGGACCAGTCCCTCGAGCATCGCCACGTCCATCGCCTGTCCGTGAACCGCCCCGGCCGCGCGCGAGATGTTCTCGTCCATCAGCGTCCCGCCCAAGTCGTTCGCACCCGCTTGGAGTATGCGACGAGAGCCCTCCACCCCCATCTTCACCCAGCTCACCTGGATGTTATTGATCCGGTTCGCGTAGTGCAGTCGCGGCACCGCGTGCATCAACACCGCCTCGCGAAACGTCGGGCCCTTGCGGGACTTGCCTCGTAGGAACAGCGGTGTTGCCATGTGCACGAAGGGCAGCGGCACGAATTCGGTGAATCCACCAGTCTCGTCCTGCAGGTCGCGCGTGCGGATCAAGTGCGTGGCCCACGAGTGCGAGCTCTCGACCGCACCGAACATGATGGTGATGTTCGAGTTGAGGCCCACCGAATGCGCCGCGCGATGAACTTGCAACCACTGGTCCGACGAGAGTTTGTCGGGGCAGAGAATCCGACGGATGTCGTCGTCGAGGATCTCGGCGGCGGTTCCCGGCAATGTCTTGAGTCCCGCGTCCTTCAGACGTGACAAGTACGTCGTCAGATCCTGCTCACTGCGGCGCGCACCCTCAAAGACTTCGAGCGCGCTAAAGGCGTGAATGTGGATCGAGGGTGAACCCGCCTTGACCGCGGCGACGACGTCGATGTAGTAGTCACCGTCGAAGTTCGGGTGGATGCCACCCTGCAGGCAGACTTCGGTCGCCCCACGTTCGGCCGCCTCACGCACGCGATCACTGATCTCCTCGAGGGTCAACAGGTACGGGTCGCCACGCAAGTTGAGCGAGAGTGGTCCCTTGGAGAAGGCGCAGAATCGGCACTTGAACGTGCAGACGTTCGTGTAGTTGATGTTGCGGTTGATCACGAAACTGACTCGATCGCCGACGAGGTCACGCCGCACCTGGTCGGCCAGTTCCACGACGTCGTTGAAGTCGCCACCGCGAGCTTCGAAGAGGGTGACGAGTTCGGCGTGGTCGAAGCGGTACCCCGGTTCGAAACGGCGCAGTATCTCCGACACGGCACTCGAGCGGGCCCGACCCGTCGGTGCCGGCGGGGGAGTGGAATCGGCTCCGGAATACCAGTCGTCGCTTCTACCCAGACCGCTGGCGTCGCACTGGGCCAGCACGTGGGGACGCACGACCTCGTCGCAGAAACCCTCGGCGGCGATGTGATGGGGGTAGATCGTCAATCGCGCCGTCAGCACGAAGCCCTGGTCATCGCACTCTCGCGCGAGCGTCTCGATCGCCGGCCACGCCCGCTCAGGGTTCACGTGATCCTTGGTGACCGCGGAGATGCCACCGAAGTCATCGATCCCGTAGGCCAGCAACTTGGTCGGATTGTCGCTGAGATTCGGTGGTGCCTGCAAGTGAATGTCGTCGGGCAGGATCAGGCGCGCCGCCGCAATCGTCCAGAAGAACTCCTCGTCCGCGGCGGCCGGAGCATTGGCCATCGCGGTGTGAGGCTTGGGTAGGAAGTTCTGAATGATCACTTCTTGGACGTGGCCGAATCGTTCGTGGCTCGCGGCGATGGCCGCCAGGGTGTCGAGACGATCCTGGCGCGTTTCACCGATCCCGACGAGAAGTCCGGTCGTGAAGGGGATTCGCAACTCACCGGCGCTGTCCAACGTCGCCACGCGTCGCTCGGGCTCCTTGTCGGGCGAGAGGCGATGGGCGGGGAGCTCCGCCAGGCTCTCGAGCATCATGCCCTGCGACGCCGACACCGGACGCAGTTGTCGCAGTTCGAAATCGTAGAGGGCGCCCGCGTTGATGTGTGGCAGCAGTCCCGTGGATTCGAGCACCATTTGCGCGGCGTTGGCGACGTAGTCCACCGTCGAGCGATACCCTCGCGCGGCCAACCAACGCGCGGCCTCGTCGTAGCGCAACTCGGGACGCTCGCCCAAGGTGAAGAGCGCCTCCGTGGCGCCGACCGCGCGACCCTGATGAGCGACGTCCATGACCTCGTCGAGACTCATGTAGGGCGCGGCGACCCGGGCCGGGGCCTGGGCGAAGGTGCAGTAGCCACAGCGGTCGCGACACAGGTGCGTCAAGGGGATAAAGACCTTGGGAGAATAGGTCACCCTCCACCCGTGGGCCGCGCGGGCGCGAGCGAACGCCGCGGCGGTCAGCTCCTCGAAACTCATCCCTCGAACTTCGTCGACACTGGTCACGCGGGCACTAATCGTCATGACGACGATACTAGGAGGTGATGCCCAAAAGAGCGGCGGCGTCGCTCAGGTCATCGACGAGAAGTTGATAGACCCGACGACCCGCGTCGACCATGGCGCGATAGTCACCGATCGCCTGGGCCATGTGCAAATCGTGGAAGCTGTACGCCCGGCCAGAAATGCGCCGCGGCGCGGTACGCGGACGTTGGACGATCTGAAGCCCCACCAATGAAGTTGGTCCGCCCTTGTGCAACTGGCCAGTCGAATGCAGGTAGCGAGGACCGAGGTTCGCCGTCGTCGCCCCGAACTCGTGCTCGATGTCCACTCGCAACGCGGCGAGGTCATCGGAGGCGTCGAGTGGGGCGTAGGCCTGGACCGCGATGTACGAGGCGCTGGCGAGTGACGAGAGCAGTTCACCGTCATCGTAGGGGATCGCCTCCCAGGAGACCACGCCGGTCAAGAGGGCGAACACCTCCTTCTTCGCACTTTCGACGTTGGGCTGATTGAAGGGATCTACTCCGAGGTGCCAGGCGAGCAGTGCCGCGAGCAGGTGGTAGTACTGCATTTCCCCGGGGCGATAGAGCGCCACGGGGCCCTGCACCAGGGGCACGAAGCCGCGATTGTCTTTGCCCGTCGTTTCCGCCACCAGTTGTTCCAGCCACAGTGCGCCGCCCGACGTGATCGGATCAGCCCCCAGCGAGAAAGTGCCGACACCCGCATCGACTCGCGTCGCCCGTTCCGCCGCGTCATTGACCGCCCGCGCCACGAGGTCGTCGGTGACGTAGCAACTCGAGAGTTCCTCGCGCAACTCGTCGGGCGTCCAGCCGGCGTAGAGGGCCGGGACGAGGCCGAAGGGTGAGAGCGAGGAGAATCGTCCTCCCGTGTGGGGGTCGCCCAACACCACCAGTGCGTTCAGCGACTCGCCCAATTCGGCCAGCGCAGTTCCCGGATCGGTGATGATGACGAGGTCCTCGGGGCTCAAGCCATTGTCGAGCGCGTGCGCCAGCAGCGTCTGGGTCTCGACCGTGCCCCCCGACTTCGACGAGGCAATGACGGTCGCGTGAGCGAACTCCAGGCCAGCGACGGTGTCGGGATTCGAGGTGTCGACGACGCTGAGGTTGCCCTCACTGCGCCAGTCCGCGTAGAGTCGCGCCGGCGAGGAGGAACCGCCCATTCCCAGTAGGAGGGTCCTCGCGTAGCGCCGGGGTCGTCGCGCGTCGATGTCGTCGAGCCAGTCGTCGAAATACTGCTCGGGGTGACGAAGCCAACCCGTCGCGGTCTGAGCCGTCGAACCTTCAAAGAAGGAGACATCGCCGTCGAGTATCTGGCGCACGAGTTCCGAGGACATAACTATTGCCTTCCGGTCAGTTTGGATGAAACGATTCGTAGCAGCTCCTCGTAGGAGTCCACGAAGGAATCGACCCCGTCACGCTCGAGTTGCTCGGTCACCCGCGCCAGGGAGATGCCAGCGGGCAACAACTCCAGGAGGGCCGCAGTCGCGCTCAGGGAACCGGGAGTCGCCAGCAAGGACGTCTCGAAACTCCCGTGGTCGAGAGCGGCGTCCAACGTCGCGTCGGGCATGGTGTTGACGGTTTCGTCGGCGACAATCGAATTGACGTACAGCAAGTCGTCGTAGCTCGGATTCTTCGGCGACGTCGAGGCCCACAGGGGGCGCTGCACTTGCGCGCCCGCGTCCAACAGCCTCACCACACGATCCTCGGCCATCCAGCGAAGGTAGATTTCGTAGGCCGCGGCCACCTGCGCGTTGGCGACGTGGCCACGCAGGACGTCTCCCTCCTCGAGGAGCTTGTCCACGGCGGCATCGACTCGAGAGACGAAGAACGACGCGACACTGGCGATGGCCCCGATCTCTCGTCCGGAGCGGTGCGCCGCTTCGAGACCCGCACACCACGCCTCGAGGACTTGGTCGTAGCGCTCGAGGGAGAAAATCAACGTCACGTTGACGTTGATTCCCTCGGCCAGCACTCGCGTGATGGCGGGGAGTCCCTCGACGGTGGCGGGGATCTTGATCATGACATTCGCGCGGTCCACCTGGTGCCAGAGCTTCGTGGCCGCCTCCACCGTGCCGTCGGTGTCGCGCGCCAGTCGTGGCGAGACTTCGAGGGATACGAACCCATCGGCGTAGCGGCGACGCCCTCGGGCGAACTCTTCTCGGCTCGAGGTGTGCAGCGCGCCCAACACGTCACAGGCGTCGCGCACGTCGGCACTCGCGAGCAATTCGAACACCGTCTCGGCGTCGTTCGACGACGCCTCGGCCAGCAGTTTGTCGTAGGCGTCCGACGTGGCGAAGGCCTTGGCGAAGATGGCGGGATTCGACGTCACCCCACGCGCCCCGTTGGCGACGAGGGCGGCCAGGGTCCCGTCCTCGAGCCAATCGCGACGGATGTTGTCGATCCAGGGGCTCTGCCCGAAGTCGTCGAAGAGGGTGTGCAGTCGGGTCATGCGGAGGCCTCCACCTTTGAGAGTACGAAGTCCACCAGGGCCTGGGCGTTGATGTGGAAGTGTTCAAAGACGTACGAACCCGGTGCCGAGAGGCCGAAGGCGTCGATACCCAGAGCGTCGTCCACGTAGCGGTGCCAACCGAGGGTCGACCCGGCTTCGAGGGACACCGAGGGGATGTCACGACGCAGCACGCTCGCGCGATACTCGACGTCTTGCTCGTCGAAGCACCTCCAACACGGTAGGGCCACCACCCGGGTGGCGATGCCCCTGGCACTCAAGGTCTCGTGCGCGCTCAGACAGTGCTGCACCTCCGAACCCGTCGCCACGAGGGTGTAGACGGCGCCCGCGCTCTCGCGCACCACGTAGCCTCCGCGCCGCGCACCCTGCGACGAGGCGATCGCGTCCGGACCGCTGAGTACGGCCACGTCTTGGCGCGTGAGCACCAGTGCCGTGGTCGCGGGGGAGGGATGGCGAAGGTAGTCCTCCACCAGGGAAAGAGTCTCATTGGCGTCACTCGGGCGCACGACGTGCAGACGGGGCATGGCGCGCAGAGCCGCGAGGTGCTCGATGGGTTGGTGGGTGGGGCCGTCTTCGCCCACGCCAACGGAGTCATGGGTGAAGACGAACAGAACGCCGGCGTGGCTCAGGGCCGCCAGACGGATCGCCGGGCGCACGTAGTCCGAGAACACGAAAAAGGTCGAACCAACGGGACGCAGTCCGCCGTGCAACGCCTGACCCACCATGATGGCCCCCATGGCGAACTCGCGGATTCCGTAATAGATCTGTCGACCTCCGGGGTGCTCACGGCTCTGGGACTGCGCGTGCGTCAACAACACCCCCGTGTTGTCGGTGAGGTCGGCGGACCCGGCACTGAGACCCGGGGTCTTGGCCGCCCAAGTGTCCATGGCACGCTGCAGAGCTTTACGAGTGGCAACCGTGGCACCACCCTCGAAGGGCTCCGCACTCACCGGGTCCTCGAGGCGTCCCGCACTCGCGAGCTGAACGAGCAGTGACCGACCCGGTTCACCCGCGTCCGCCACGCGTTCGTGCCACGCACCGGCGAGATTGTCACTAGCGAGCACCGCCGCGCGATTGAGCTCGGCCAAATCTTCATCGAGAGCGAAGGGCTCGTCGAGAACTCCGAGCAGCGCCTTCGCCTCACTAATGGCGCCTCGCGAGAAGGGCGAACCGTGCGCTTCTCGACGATCCATCATCGTGGGTGAGGGGAAACCAATGTGCGAACGAACCACGATCAGCGTCGGGCGCTGGTCCTCGGCGATCGCTGCGCGAGCCGCCGCTTCGAGGACGTCGAGGTCATTGGCCTGCTCGCCCACGTTGATGACGTGCCACCCGTAGGCGGCGAAACGCGCGGGCGTGTCGTCGCGCAGCGCCAGTTCCGTCGCGCCGTCAATCGTGATGTGGTTGTCGTCGTAGAAGACCGTCAACTTGTCGAGTCCGAGGGAGCCCGCCAAGGACGCCGCCTCGTGACTGATGCCCTCTTCGAGACAGCCGTCACCCGCGACCACCCAGGTGCGGTGGTTGACGAGCGCGTGACCGAAGTCATCGCGAAGGATACGCTCAGCGATGGCCATGCCCACCCCGTTGGCGATGCCCTGTCCGAGTGGTCCCGTCGTCACCTCGACGGTGGGGGCCACCCCATTCTCAGGATGGCCCGGCGTGCGTGAGTGCGGCTGACGAAAGGCCCTCAGGTCGGCGTCGCTCAGGTCGTAACCGAAGAAGTGGGCGAGTCCGTATTGCAAAATCGACGCGTGCCCGCAACTCAGGATGAAGCGATCTCTATCCGGCCACGCAGGGTCGCTCGGGTCGTGGCGCAAGACGCGTGAGAACATCATGGTCGCCAGTGGCGCCAGCGCCATCGCCGTACCGCTATGACCGGAATTGGCCGCGGCCGGCGCATCCATCGCGAGGCCCACGATATTGCGAATCGTTCGCCCCTCGAGTTCGTTCGCCCCTGGGAATAACTCGTCGCTCATCACATGCAGGTTAGTGAACGCCAGGGTGGCGCTGGCGTCACGAGGACCCGATGTCGGGTCCTGACGCGAGCACAGTGAGTAGTCTGGGTGAATGAGGACTCCCTCGTGGCGCAAGTTATTCAAGGGTGCATCGATTCAGCGCGACCTCGAAGAGATTCGAGATTTGTTCGTTCGCTACCTGAAGGAGCAGACCGTCCAGCCGCTGAAGGACCTCGGACGATTCGTGGCCTTCGGCGCCTTGGGCAGCATCTTCGTCGGCTTCGGTGCCGTCGTGGGCCTGCTCGGGCTCTTGCGCATGTTTCAGTGGCTCTTTCCCGTCCTCGACGGCAGCCTCTCATGGATCCCTTACCTGATCATCGTCGTCCTGGCTCTCGTGGTGGGCGCCCTCGTGGTGCAGCGCATCTTCGCGGGAGCTCCGCGAAAATCCAAGGGTGACCAGTGAGCATGAAGGACCCCACCCGACAACAACTCGAGGACTCGGTACGATCGCTCCTGCCGCGCGCGCACGTTATCCCGGTGCGTATCCGTGAGGCCAAGCCCACGACGGCGAGCGCCGGATTAGGCGGCCTGGTCACCGGATTCGTGTGGGGTTGGTTGCGCGGACGCCGCTCGCGGCGCAAGTGATGTTCGCGCTCCTCTGGCGTCGAGCGATTCTCGGCGCGTTACGCCGTTCGTGGGCGCAGCGCTCGGGCGTCTGGCTCGCCCTCGCCGGAGCCCTAGTGTTGCTGCGACGTCTCGACAGCCGTGCGCGTCGTCGCCAACAGCACCGACCCTAGGAGAATCATGAGCTCAGCAGCCGAGCTGCGAGTCGGCGAACGCGTGATGCTGACCGACGCCAAAGATCGTCAGTACCTCATCACGCTCAAGCCGGGGAACGCCTTTCACACTCACACCGGCATCATTCAACACGACGACATCATTGGAGCCCTCGAGGGCTCGGTGGTTCGTGGCAGCACCGACCGTGGTTTCCTAGTGTTACGGCCCACCCTGTCCGACGTCGTACTCAAGATGCCGCGCGGGGCCCAGGTGATCTACCCCAAAGACCTCGGCACCATACTCATGCAAGCTGACGTCGGACCGGGAATGCGCGTTCTCGAAGCCGGAGTGGGTTCGGGGGCTCTATCGATGACGCTGTTGCGCGCGGGGGCTCGCATCACCGCCTACGAGATCCGCGAGGACTTCGCCGCGCAAGCTCGAAAGAACGTGGTCGACATGTTGGGCGAGGAGATCGACTACGACATCCACATCCGAGATGTGACCCTGGGCATCGACGAGAACGACTTGGACCGGGTGATATTGGACATGCCCGAGCCCTGGCTGGTGGTGCCCCACGCTGCTCGCGCCCTGCGGCCCGGGGGGATCTTTTTGACGTATTTGCCGACGATCAACCAGACTCAGCTCGTGCGAGAGGCGCTCAGGATCAATTCCTTCGGCGTCGAGGAGACGGTCGAAATTCTGCGCCGAACGTGGCACATCGACGGCCGCAGTGTCCGTCCCGATCATCGCATGGTGGCGCACACCGGATTCTTGACCTCGGCGCGTCGCCTGGTGAAGTCGACGGACTAACTCAGTTAATCGCGCTCGATGAAGATGCACTCACCAGGGCATTCCTCTGATGCTTCGACAACCGCGTCCTCGAGTTCGGGGGCCACGGTGGCGAGCCCCGCCGAGCCGCCCGGCGAGGACAGGGCGAGCCCGTCCTGCTTCACGTAAGCCAGACCGTCGTCGAGCAACGTGAAAACCGAAGGACAGATTTCCTCGCACAGACCGTCGCCGGTGCACAAGTCCTGATCAATCCATACCTTCATCGTCGTGGGCCTTTCGTTGCCATTCGCTCTGGGCTTACTTTAGCGGAAAGGTCACACGAGAGAACTGTCGCGGGGTCAACGCTCTCACCTAGGGTTGCCCTATGGAGCATTCGAACCCGTTTGGCCAGTATCACGATGATGATGCCCGCGGGGATGGCGGCGTGCCGTCATTCTCTGTCGAGTCCCTCGACCAAGCACTGCACCGCATCGAGCTGCTCGAGCAAAAGCTCGTCGAGTCGCGTCTTCAACTGACCCAGTCGCGCTCGAACAACGAGAAGCTCGCCATCACGATCCAGCAGACCCGCGACCAGATCGCGGCCCTTCGTGACGAAGTCGAGAAACTGACACAACCGCCCGCGGTGTACGGGACCTTCATCGAATTCAACCCCGACGGCACCGCCGACATCTTCGCTTCGGGTCGAAAGATGCGCGTCTCGGTGCACCCGGGACTTGATCCGGGTCAGGTGGAGCGCGGGCACGAGGTCGTACTCAACGAGTCATTCGCCATCATCGGCATCCGCAATCCGGACGGACAAGGCGAAGTGGTCAGCGTCAAGGAAGTACTGGACGAACGTCGGGTACTGGTGTACGGCCGAGCCGACGAGGAGCGCGTGGTGGAGATGGCCGACGCGCTGCGCGACGTCAAACTGCGCAGTGGCGACGCCGTGCTGCTCGACCCCCGGTCGGGATTGCTCGTGGAGAAGCTCGTGCGTCAAGAGGCCGAGGAGCTCATCCTCGAAGAGGTCCCCGACGTCAGCTACGCCGACGTGGGCGGACTGGATTCGCAGATCGAGTCGATCACCGATGCCGTAGAACTGCCCTATCTGCACCGAGCCCTCTTCAACGATTACGAACTTCCGGCACCCAAGGGCATCTTGCTCTACGGCCCTCCGGGGTGCGGCAAGACGCTCATCGCCAAGGCCGTCGCGAACTCGCTCAGCCAGAAGGTCGCCGAGATGACCGGCAATCGCAACGTGCGCTCCTACTTTCTCAATATCAAGGGACCAGAACTCTTGAACAAGTACGTGGGCGAGACCGAGCGGCAGATTCGTGTCGTCTTTCAGCGCGCGCGAGAGAAGGCCGAGGAGGGAGTGCCGGTCATCGTCTTCTTCGACGAAATGGACTCGCTCTTTCGCACCCGGGGCACCGGCATCTCGTCGGACATGGAGTCGACCATCGTGCCCCAGTTGCTCGCGGAAATCGACGGAGTGGAGTCGCTGCGCGACGTCATCGTCATCGGCGCCACCAACCGTGAAGACCTCATCGATCCGGCGATCCTGCGTCCGGGTCGCCTCGACGTCAAGATCAAGATCGAACGACCCAACGAGAGCGGTGCGGCCCAGATCTTCGAGCGTTACTTGCACCGCAACCTGCCCCTCGACCCCGAGGAGATCCGAATCAACGGCGGGGGAGACCGCGACAAGGCGCTCAAGGTGATGATCGAAGAGACGGTGACCAACATGTACCGCGTCGACGACGACAATCGGTTCCTCGAGGTCACCTACCAGGGCGGCGATAAGGAAATCCTCTATTTCAAGGACTTCGCCTCGGGAGCCATGATTGAGAACATCGTGCGTCGGGCCAAGAAGCTCGCGGTGAAGCGTGAGATCGCGGCCAAGGGTCGCGGTCTCACGACCCAGGACCTCCTCGCGTCGATCCGTGAGGAGTACCACGAGAATGAGGATCTCCCCAACACGACCAACCCCGACGACTGGGCGCGCATCTCGGGCAAGAAGGGCGAGCGCATCGTCTTCATCCGCACACTGATCAATCGCGAGAAGGCGGAGGTGGCGGGGGGGCGCTCCATCCAACACGTCGGTACTGGTCAATACCTCTAGACATGGCCATCGAGAAGATCCTGGGGATCGAGACGGAGTACGGCGTGGCCGGAGGACCCGACTACGATCCCACCACCGCCTCGAGCATCATCGTCAACGCCTACGCCCAACAGGGTCGTACCCGCATTTCGTGGGATTTCAACGACGAGTCGCCGGGCACTGACGCGCGCGGGGTGCTCGGCGTGGGAGCACTCGCTCCCACGATTGAGACCCACCTGGCCAATACGGTACTGACGAACGCGGCGCGCCTCTACGTCGATCACGCCCACCCCGAGTACTCCTCGCCGGAGTGCGCCTCGCCCGCTCAGGCCACCCTCTACGACCAGGCGGGCGAAGAGGTGATGCGTCGTGCCCAGCGAGCGGCCAACGAGACACTGCCCGAGGAGCTCAAGATCAAGCTCTACAAGAACAACTCCGACGGCAAGGGCAACTCCTACGGCACCCATGAGAACTACCTCGTGGCGCGGCAAGTGGAATTCGCCGACGTCGTACGCGCCATGGTGCCGCACTTCGTCTCGCGCCAGGTGATCGTCGGTGCCGGCAAGGTCGGTAGCGAGACCGACGGCGCTCGCGGCTTCGACCACGACTTCCAACTCAGCGCCCGCGCGGAATTCTTCGAGGAGGTCGTGGGGCTCGAGACGACCCTCAAGCGACCCATCATCAACACCCGTGACGAGCCGCACAGCGACGCCGAGCGTTTCCGGCGCCTCCACGTCATCTGCGGTGACGCGAACATGAGCCCGGTGGCCACCTTCGTGAAACTCGGTTCCACCGCCTTGCTCCTCGCGGCCCTCGAAGATGACGGTCCCTCACGATTCCCTTCGCCGCCCGCGCTACCCGTGCGGGCCATTCGCGAATTCTCCCTCGACACCACCTTGCGCCACGCGGTGGCCGATGAGGAGGGACGCACCCGTAGCGCGTGGGATTACCAAGACGAACTCTGGCACCTGGCCCAGCGCTACGTCGAACGCCACGGGGGCGACGCCGTGGCCAAGGCCGACGAGGTGCGTGAGATCTTGAACCAGTGGCGCGAACTGCTCGACGGCGTCCGCGATGAGCCGGACGCGGTGGCCGATCGCGTCGACTGGGTGGCCAAGCGACGCATCGTCGAGGGGTACCGGTCACGTTACGATCTGGGACCGTACGACGCCAAACTGCGCGCCATCGACCTCCAGTACCACGACGTGAGTCGTGACAAGTCCTTGGCCCAGCGGGTGGGACTGCGCGAAATATTCTCTGACGAGCAGATACGCCACGCCGTGGTGCACGCGCCCGAGGATACCCGAGCCTATTTTCGCGGCCAGTGCGTCACGCGTTTTCCCGACGACATCGTCTCGGCGAACTGGGACTCCATTGTCTTTGACGTAGGTCACGGACCACTTCAACGGATCCCCATGATGGACCCCGCCCGAGGGACTCGTGCGCTCACCGGATCCTTGTTCGAACAGAATTCCACGGCGGTTGCGCTCGTGGCTGCTCTTAACGGGTAGAACTAATACGTGACTGAACAAGAACGAATCCAGAAACAGCGCACCGAGCGAACCCGCGAAGAGAGCGAGGACGTCTCCCATGTCGCGAAGAAGGGCGAACAACTCAAGGGTGAGTTGGACGACTTGCTCGACGAGATTGACTCCGTGCTCGAGGAGAACGCCGAGGAGTTCGTGCGAAACTACGTGCAAAAGGGCGGCCAGTAATGGGCCTGCCGCTCTTCGACGCCCAGAGCGACCCGGGACCCTCGTTCGTGAGTTTCGCCGACATCGCGGGCCTCACGAGAACGCCGACGTCCTCGGACCTCTCCGCGCACGCCACCACGGTGGTCGCGGTACGTTTCGCCGATGGCGTGGTGATGGTGGCGGATCGCCAAGCGACCTCGTACTACGTCGCGAATCGCGACGTGCGAAAAATTGAGGCCGCGGACCGCTACACCGCCCTCGCCATCTCGGGCTCCGCCGCTCGCGGGCTGGAGTTCATCCGTCTCGCGCAACTCTCTTTCGAACACTACGAGAAGATGACCGACTCCTCGCTGAGCCTCGAGGGCAAGGCCAACTACCTCTCTCCGCTCATTCAACGAAACAATCTCACCACCACCCTGGTCGTACTCCCGCTACTCGCGGGTTGGGACCTCGCTCACCAGCGAGGTCGAATCTTCGAATACGACGGCGCCGGTGGATGCTACGAACGCCAGGACTTCTCCGTCATTGGCTCGGGCACTCCCTTCGCCGACTCGACACTGCGTCTCGGCTTTCAAACCGACATGTCACGCGACGACGCCTTGGCTCTCGCGGCCCTCGCCATTTACGAGGCCGCCGACAACGATCCGAGCACCGGCGGACCGGACTTCGTGCGCAACATCTTTCCGATGATGGTCACCTTGACGTCCGAAGGCTTCCGCGAACTCGACCAAGAGACGGCGGCGAACACCTTTCGTCGCATCAATGATCGCCGGGCCGAATCCGGTGGCGTCGCCGGAGGCACATTGCGATGAGCAACTACTTCTACGTCGCGCCCGAACAACTCATCAAGGACCGCGCCGAGTTCGCCCAGAAGGGCATCGCCCGGGGCCGTTCCATCGTGGCGGCCATCTACGACGTGGGCGTGGTGATGGTGGCCGAGAACCCCTCCGCGTCGCTCTACAAGATCTCCGAGATCTATGACCGCATCGCCTTCGCCGGTGTGGGCAAGTACAACGAGTTCGACCGACTCCGCGAGGCGGGGATCCGCTGGGCCGACGGCACGGGTTATACCTACTCGCGCGAGGACGTCGACGCTCGCGCCCTCGCGAACTTCTACGCCCAACACCTGGGCGACATGTTCACCGAGGGGCAAAAGCCCCTCGAGGTGGAGATACTCGTCTCGCAATTGGGTAACAAGTTCCGACCGACCAAGCTGTACCGCATCGCCTACGAGGGCACCATCTCCGACGAGGAGGACTTCGCGGTGCTCGGCGGCGATGCCGAGACGATCAAGGGCCGTTTCGCCGACCTCGAGGTGGGACACCTGTCCCTGAGCCAAACGCTCAAGAACGCGGTGAGCGCATTGGCCGGGCCGGGGCGACAGTTGCCAGTGGGTGACCTCGAAGTGGGTGTTCTCGAGGACCGCGGCGAGCGTCGAACCTTCGCGCGCCTGGACGACGAACAAATTGCCCGACTCCTGAGTTGAACCCGAACTAGCGTCTAGACATGCTGCGTCGGATCTACGGCATTGAGACAGAGTACGGAGTGACCTACTCGTTGCGCGGACAGCGGCGCCTGAGCCCGGACGAGGTGTCGCGCTTCTTGTTCCGCAAGGTCGTCGCCTGGGGACGTTCGAGCAACGTGTTCTTGGAGAACGGAAGTCGGCTCTACCTCGACGTGGGCAGTCACCCCGAGTACGCGACGGCGGAATGCGACTCACTGAAGGATCTCGTCGCTCAGGACAAAGCCGGTGAGGCAATATTGCGCGAACTCGTGGCTCACGCCCAGCAGCAACTCGACGAGGAGGGGGTGCGCGGCGACATCTACCTCTTCAAGAACAACACCGACTCCTCGGGCAACTCCTACGGCTGCCACGAGAATTACTGCATCGAACGCATCGAGGATCTCACACGACTCGAACAGGTGTTCATCCCATTTCTGGTCACGCGCCAGATCTTCGCCGGCGCCGGCAAAGTCGTCACGAATGCCAAGGGCACCGCGTTCTCCATGAGTCAGCGAGCCGAACACATGTGGGAGGCCATCTCCTCCGCCACCACTCGATCGCGGCCAATTATCAACACTCGTGACGAACCCCACGCCGATCCGGAAAAATATCGCCGCCTGCACGTGATCGTGGGCGACTCCAACATGAGCGAGTACGCCACCTTCATGAAGGTGGGCACCGCCGCGGTGGTACTGGCGATGATCGAAGACCGCACGACGGTCCTGCGCGACTACAACATGGTCTCGCCCATCAATGCGTTGCGCGACGTGTCCTACGATCTCTGGAGCAAGGAGCCCATCGCGCTGGTGTCGGGCCGCGACATGACCGCCTTGGAGCTTCAAGAGGACCTGTGCGAGCGCGCCGAGCAGTTCATCGTGAACCGTGAAGTGCCCGCGGACCAGGTGCAAGCCGTCAAAATGTGGCGCGAGTGCATCGAGCAGTATCGCTCGGATCCCATGGGCCTGGCCGACCGGGTGGACTGGATCGCCAAATTGCAGATCATCGAACGCGAACGCGAACGCTCCGGCGTGTCGATGAGCGACCCCAAGGTCGCACTGATCGACTTGATCTATCACGACACCAATGTGGATCGCGGCCTCTACTACCGACGACAAGCCCGAGGGCACTACCAGCGAATCGTGAGCAACGAGGAGGTGACCCGAGCGTCCCAGAGTGCGCCGACCACCACCCGGGCGCACATGCGCGGCACGTTCATCCGAGAAGCGAAGAAGTGGCACCGCGACTACACCGTGGATTGGGTCCACCTCAAACTCAATGACGAGATGCAGCGAACCGTCTTGTTGAAGGATCCCTTTCGCAGTAACGACGAACGATTTCAGAAGCTCCTGACCTCGCTCGAACGCCGTCCCAAGGGGGACTAGACAGCCACGTGGACTCAAGACCCGCGCCCGAGAACGGGTCGTCAGCGCAACCGGAGCGAGCCAACAGCCGCGAGGTGACCAGTCGACGGCTGCACCATCACCTCATCGAGTGGGGGGTGCTGATCGCGCTCGCCCTCGCGGTGGCGCTGGGACTACGCACGTTCGGTTTTCAAACCTTCAGCATCCCCTCGGCCTCAATGGAACCTACGCTTCAAATCGGTGACCGCATCGTCGTCGACAAACTCGCCGTCGACTGGGGAACGATCCATCGCGGCGACATCGTGGTCTTCCATTCGCCGGCCCGCGAGGACTGTGGGGGGACCCACGACCCCATCCTCGTCAAGCGCGTCATCGGCCTACCCGGTGACATCCTCTACTCCGCCGGCAATTCGATCTACGTCAACGGCAAGAGATTGCGCGAGAATTGGACCCACACCGAGCCGTTGGGTCCGCCCGCGGTGGCTACGAAGTCCCACCCCGTGGTGGTCGCGGCGAACAACTACTTCATGATGGGTGACAATCACTTCGACTCCTGCGACAGTCGCTACTGGGGCACCGTGCCGCGGACGAATATCGTGGGCAAGGTCTTCTTGCGCGTCTGGCCACTGAGGCGACTGGCGTACTTTTAAAATTGCCATAAGACCTCCCGATTGCGAGGCGTTTTACGCCCGTTGGCGTGTCGCCACCGGGTCGACGCATGGACGGGGCGAGTAACCTTGACCAGTGAGTGAAATCGGGACCGAGCCAACGATGGACCAGCCCGACGCCCAGACGTCGTCGCCTGCTCCCAACAAGCGGTTGCACCATTTGTTGTTCGAGTGGGGAATCATCTTGCTGGTGGCCCTGGTCGTGTCGATTGGGCTACGCACCTTCGCTCTGCAGACCTTCTACATCCCCTCGGGCTCCATGGAACCGACGTTGATGGTGGGGGACCGCATCATCGTCAACAAGCTGTCCGTCGACTGGGGCACCATCCATCGCGGCGACATCTTGGTGTTCAAGTCTCCGCCCACCGAGAACTGCGGAGGGACGCCGGTCGTGGACCTCGTCAAGCGCGTCATTGGCCTTCCCGGTGACAAACTCGCCTCGGTCGGCAATTCCATCTACGTCAACGGGGCGAAACTCAACGAGAATTGGCCCCACACCGAGCCGCTCGGCAATCCCATCGCCACCCTCGCCAACCCCATCGTGGTCGCTCCCCATCACTATTTCATGATGGGAGATAATCACGCCGATTCGTGCGACAGTCGTATGTGGGGCACCATCACCCGTTCGGACATCATTGGCAAGGCGTTCCTGCGCGTCTGGCCCGTCACGAGGATCGGCTCCCTGTAATTGCGGCGCTTTTGCGGGCCGTACACTTGAAGCATGCTCAGCCTCAGCCCGATGAAGATATTCATCATCGTGGCCGTCGTGGTCATCTTGCTGGGACCCGACAAGTTGCCCGAGGTCGCGCACAAACTCGGCGCCACGTGGCAGTCGCTACGACGCTTCCAGCAGCGAATCGAAGACGAGGTGCGGGGGTCGCTCCCGGACTTGCCCAGTACCGGTGAATTGGCGCGCATGGCGCGCAACCCGGTCACGGTGCTCAATCAGTTGGCCGACCGCGTCACGAACGCCGACGTCGACGACGGCCCTCCCGCGAGCACGGCCCCCGCAATCG
>JARCRU010000046.1 GCA_029850535.1 Actinomycetota bacterium
GCGAATCACCGGTCAAGGCGTGAAGGACCAGTACCGCGTTGGAACGTTCCGCGTTGAGTTCACCCCAGGTCTCGTACGCCACCGTCACTTGTTCGAGGTGAGCACCGCCCTCGAGGGCGAAACCGTCCCCGCCGCGATCGAGGGTGGCGAACTGTCGTCGTCCCGGCTCGTCACCGACGCGCCAATAACTCGACGTCGACAAACTCACGCGGATTTGGCCGCCCGGAATCCCGCCTCGAGGTCCGCCAGGATGTCCTCGATCGACTCGATTCCCACCGAGAGGCGCACGAGGTCTGGCGTCACTCCCGTCGAAGCCTGCTCCGCCTCGCTCAACTGAGAGTGGGTCGTCGACGCGGGGTGAATGGCGAGACTGCGCACGTCGCCCACGTTAGCCAGGTGGCTGAAGAGTTGGAGTCCCTCGATAAATCGCCGTCCAGCCTCGACGCCACCCTCGATGCCGAACGCCACGATGGCGCCGGCGCCCTTGGGCAGGTACTTCTGCTGGCGTTCGTGCCAGGGGCTCGACGCCAGTCCGGCGTACTTCACCCACGTCACGTCGTCGCGTCCTTCGAGCCAGTTGGCCACCGCGGTCGCGTTGGCGACGTGGCGCTCCATTCGTAGGCTCAAGGTCTCGATCCCCTGCAAGAAGAGGAACGAGTTCAGCGGTGCCACCGCGGGTCCCAGGTCGCGCAAGTACTGCAGTCGGACCTTGAGGACGAATCGGGCGGGGAACAGGGCGTCGGGGAGTTGCCCGAAGACGAGGCCGTGATAGCTGGGGTCGGGTTCGCTGAAGGACGCGAAACGACCCGAGCCCTCGTAGTCGAAGGTGCCACCATCGACGATGACGCCGCCGATCGAGGTGCCGTGACCACCAATGAATTTGGTCGCCGAGTGCACGACGATGTCGGCGCCGTGCTCGAGCGGGCGCACCAGGTAGGGCGTGGCCAGCGTGTTGTCAACCACGAGAGGAATCCGGTGGTCGTGCGCCACGCGTGCGACGCCTTCGAAGTCCAGCACGTCACCCTTGGGATTACCCAAGGTCTCGGCGAAGAAGGCCCTGGTGTGGGGTCGAATGGCGGCCGTCCACTCGCTCAAGTCGTCGGGGTCGTTGATAAAGGTCGTCTCGATGCCGAGCTTGGGGAGCGTGTAGTGCAGCAAGTTGTAGGTTCCCCCGTAGATCGAGGACGACGCCACGATGTGGCCGCCGTTCTCGGCCAGATTGATGAGCGCGAGGGTCTCGGCGGCCTGGCCCGAGGCCACCGCGAGGGCGGCGACTCCGCCCTCGAGCGAGGCGATGCGCTGTTCGAAGGCATCCTGCGTGGGGTTCATGATGCGGGTGTAGATGTTGCCGAGTTCAGAGAGTGCGAACAGGTTGGCGGCGTGTTCGGTGTCGCGAAACACGTAACTCGCGGTCTGATAAATCGGTACGGCTCGTGCGCCGGTCGCGCTGTCGGGCGTCGTCCCGGCGTGCAGCTGGCGCGTCTCAAATCCCCAATCGGTCATTTCACTCTCCTCTGACAAGGTCAGTCACACTACGTCGGGGCTTGGTGCCACGTGTGTGGAGATACTAATTAAATCCGATAGAACTAGTCAACTTTTAACCCTCCCCCGGATGGCGACTACTCACCTGGTGGTTCCGTCGCCACGCCCCGCTGCGTTCGACCCTGGAGGAACCGGCTCCAGCGCAACGTCACGGTGCTCGCGTCGACTCGCGCCATCGACGACGATGTCCGTGCCCGCACGGATCAACCGTCGGCCCTCTCGCTACGCGGAACCCGCATCCTCTCGACGAGCCTGGAAGAACTCGCGCAGCAACGCCGCCGACTCCGAGGCGCCGACGTCGTACGACAGCGCCGCTTCGTGTAGTAGTCGAGGATCGCTCAACAAGTTGTAGCGCGAACCGACTCCCCCAGCCTTCTCGTCCATGGCGGCGATCACCACGCGCTGCACCCGGGCGTTCAGCAGCGCTCCGGCGCACATGACGCACGGCTCCAGCGTCACGTACGCGGTGACACCGTCCATACGCCATCGCCCGCGCCGCTGGGCGGCCTCTCGCAACGCCACCATTTCGGCGTGGGCCGTGGGGTCGTGATCGATCTCGCGACGATTCTCGCCCACGGCAAGGACTTCACCGTCGCTGACCAGGACGCAGCCCACCGGCACGTCGTCGTGTGAGAGGGCCACGTGGGCCGCCTCGAGGGCGAGGCGCATGAACGCGAGGTCGAGGTCGTCGGACATACTTGCACTCTAGAAGGCCCCCCTGGGAGGGACTGGCGAGGAGTTGTAGACTCTCAGATGGAGGGGTGCGAGAGCGGCCGAATCGGGCAGTCTCGAAAACTGCTGTGTCTACGGGCACCGTGGGTTCAAATCCCACCTCCTCCGCCAGTGACAAAACGGGTGACTGCGGTCACCCGTTTTGTCGTCGTGGACCATGACTACGGCGCTGGAACTACGCTGGAGACGTCCGGGTCAATCGGACCACGTCGAGGAGTTCATCATGGTTTCGTCACTTGAATCGTCGGTCGGCACCGAGCGCAAGGTCATCACCGAATTGCCCGGGCCCAAGTCCCGGGCCATGCAGGAGCGACGCAAGAACGTGGTCAGCGCGGGGGTGACCAATGGTTTCACGATTTACATCGACCGCGCCGAGGGGGCCATCCTCGTCGACATCGACGGCAACCACATCTTGGACCTGGGTTCGGGCATCGCCGTCACCGGTGTGGGCCACGCCGTGCCGGAACTGATCGAGGCCGTCTCCAACCAAGTCGCCGCCTTCACGCACACCTGCTTCATGGTCACTCCCTACGAGAGTTACATCGAAGTCTGTGAGGAATTGGCCGCCCTCACGCCGGGTAGCCACGCCAAGACCTCCGCCCTGTTCAACTCCGGCGCCGAAGCGGTCGAGAACGCCGTGAAGGTCGCACGTCACGCAACCGGTCGCCAGGCCGTGATCGTCTTCGACCACGCCTACCACGGTCGCACCAACCTCACCATGGCCCTGACCGCCAAGAACATGCCCTACAAGGACGGCTTCGGCCCCTTTGCCGGTGAGGTCTATCGCGTGCCAATGAGTTATCCCTTCATCGACGGGCTCTCCGGCGCCGAGGCCGCGGCCCGCGCTATCGCTGAGATCGAGGTGCAAGTGGGCGCGAAGAACGTCGCGGCCCTCCTGATCGAGCCCATTCAGGGCGAGGGTGGTTTCATCGTTCCCGCCGACGGCTTCTTGCCCGCCCTATCCAAGTGGACCACCGACAACGGCGTCGTCTTCATCGCCGACGAGATCCAGAGCGGTTTCGGCCGAACGGGAGAATGGTTCGCCGTCGACCACGAGGGCGTTATCCCCGACATCGTCACCACGGCCAAGGGCCTCGCTGGCGGTATGCCGCTCGCCGGCGTCACGGGTCGGGCGGAGATCATGAACTCCGTGCACGAGGGTGGTCTCGGTGGCACCTACGGTGGTAACCCCGTCGCCGCCGTCGCGGCCCTCGCCGTGATCCGCGTGATGCGCGAGCGCAACCTGGTCCAGCGCGCCCGGGACCTCGAGAAGATTCTGCTCGAGAACCTCAACTCCCTGGCCCGTGACGTCAACATCATTGGTGACGTGCGGGGCCGCGGCGCGATGGTGGCCATCGAACTCGTCGAACCGGGCACGAAGACCCCCAACGCGGCGGCGGCCAAGGGCATCGTCAAGTACTGCAACGAACACGGCGTGATCGCCCTGGCCTGTGGCACCTACGGCAACGTGATCCGACTGCTGCCCCCGTTGGTCATCACCGACGAACAGTTGGCCGATGGTCTGAACGTCCTGGCCGAGGCAGTGCGATCCGTCAGTTGACGCAAGGTCCCGTTGACGTGGCCTTCGTCGTCACGTGGGCGAGTTCGCTACGAATCTGCGACGCGGGAATCGCGTAGGCCAGTGACGATGCGAAGACGGCGCGTTGCACGACGACGGCGCTCACGGCGCCGCGTACCAGTACCGGTGAGCCTGATTCGCTCGAGTTGACCGCCACCACGACCAGGTCCATCGTCCGGGTGAACACCGGTCCGCTATAGATGTCGCGACCGGGGGCGACCACGGGGCCGAGAGAGATCGCGCCGGAGGACACCCGGTCAGATGGGGACGCGTATCCCACCAGTTCACCCCTGGCTCCCCGGGGCGCATTGGGACCCAGGGGGAGCGAGGGGGCGTTCAGAGCCGCCACGCGCACGACCGCCACGTCCGCGCGTGGATCGAAGAGGACAACCCGTCCCACGCGCGAACCGACGAGAACGGTCCTCTCGCCCGCCACGAGGTGCGCCATTGTGACGACCTCACCGGGCGCCACCACGAATCCCGTTCCTTGATTCGCCACACCGCAGCCCCCGTAACTCACGATCGCCACCACGCTCGCCGACGCGACGTGGTGCGTCGTCACTAAGGGACTGTGAGCGATTGCCGGCAGTGTCGGGGCGATGACCTTCGCGAAGAGGCTCGGCACGTTCAACTGATCCAGCACTCCTTGGAGTTTGCTTTCGACGGCGGGGGGCGAGGGCATCACTCGCCCGACGTAGCGCAGAATCACCGAGTGATTGATGGACTGGCCGACTGAGCCCCAGGGTACGACCGCCAAGAGAGCGGCGAGGAACCAACACGTGAGCAGGGTCCCCACGATTCCCACCCCCGCCCCGAGTGTCGAGTCGGCCAGCCCGAGACGGTTCTCGTGGATCCGATTCGAGAAAACCCCGCCGAAGTAGCGCATGATGAGGCCTCCGGCAATCGTGGTGGCCGCGATGATCAACACCACGTCCAGGGGTCGCCACGCCACCTGGGTGATGTGCGGCGCCAGAGAGATCGCCAGGTAGGCACCTCCGACCAATCCGATGATCCGCCCCAGGACACTGCCGAGTTGGCGCAACAGGCCCTGCGCCCAGCCGCGCAGGGCCGCGACGACGACGAGTGAGGCAATTGCCACGTCAATCCAACTCATTAGCACAGGGTAGACCCGGTGCAACGCAGTCCCCTGACGTCTCTCACTAGCATTAACCCACCAGCTTCCCTACGAAAGACTCGCTCCATGCGCCGACACATCATCACGACACCGCGCGTCGCTCGCAGCGCTCTTCTCCTCGCGGGAGCGCTGCTGCTCGTCGGTTGCACCACGGTGCCCGCCGCCCTCGGCGCCGTGGGCCTGCCGTCTCTAAGTCTGGACGCGCCGCTGACCACCGTCGCGTGCACCTCGTCGGGCACCTGCATCGCTCTGGGCGCGTCGGGGACATCCAATGGTCCCACGACGACCGCGCAGATCCGCAACCACAAGGGAGTCTGGTCGGCGCTCAACGTCCCCGCCTCGCCAGTGGCGTCCTTCTACGCCGGTAGTTGTGCCACCACCAGGTGCTACTTCGGTGGCACCCGGTCCACGGGCGAACTTCTCTGGTCGATCAACGCCGACAATGGGCGACTCAACGCCCTCGCGGGACCACCGGGGGGCCTTGTGATTCGCGACCTCAGTTGCGTCAACGACCGCGAGTGCGCCGCCTTAGACATGGCGGCCAACAACCTGGTACGTCTGTCCTACACGACCAACGCGGGCGCGACGTGGAGCGCGCCGCGCACGCTGCGCTGGGCGTCGATCACCGCGACCGCGCTCTCGTGCGTCGCAGTGACCGACTGCTACATTGCCAGCACGTCGCCCGGCCACGTGGTCACTGTTCGCCAGACCCTCAACGGTGGCGCTCGATTCACCACGGTGCCCACCCCCGCCACGTGGCGGTCGTTGACCTCCCTACAGTGCGCGACGCAGTGCACCGCACTGGTGCAGACGGCCAGCGCGTCGGCCATCGCCACGCAAACCACCACCCACCGCTGGCACCTGTCCGGTCTCAGCTTCGCCGCGACGGCCCTCTCGTGTGCCACCGCGACGCGCTGTCTCGCCGTGGGTCAACTCAGTGACCACGCCCCCGCGATGGTCCAGTGGACGACGCAGGGAGTGCACCCGGTCGCTTTGACCTACGTCCCCTCGGCCCTCACCGACGTGGCGTGTCAGCCCCAAGTGTGCGTCGCCATCGGCGTCACCACCGTGGTAGCCCTACGCCCCTAGGGGCGCAGGGCCGCCCACAGCGCAGCGGGTACCTTGCGCCACGACTGGGTGCACTGCACCTCGAAGATCCGATGGATCGCGAGCGACGAGTGTCGATGGGTGACGAACCACGCGGGCCTGGGCCACGCGACGAAGGGTCCTCGTACGACCGACTTCTGTGGCCGCGAGAACATGTAGGTGTTACCCACGGTTCCCACCCCCGACTGAATGTCGGCGGGCTCGTGCCCCGGATACGCCCCCCAGGGCGTGGCGCCCACCAGGATTCCCAGGGCGTGCCAGACGTTGACGCCGATGCACCCGTATCGCAGGTCCGCAACGGCCTGGTCGAGCGCTCGCCCCATCGCGCGACGACGTCGCGAGCGCGGATCGACCAGCAGCGTCATCGACAACGTGCCGTAGGTGACATCGTTGCAGAAGTCGACGGCGCGCGCCACGAATTCCTCGGGCGTGGCGGCGTCGAGGGCGGTTTCACTGGTCAGGGCACAAAAGGCTTCGAACTGAAAACAGATGTCCTCGCGATGAGTGGGGTTCACGTCACGGATCAACGTCCACGGCATCGCTCCTGGGGCACCCGATCCGATCTGGTGAGCCCCCGGGTGTGCGGCGAGGAAGCGATCGCGACGCTCGAACGCCCCAGGGTAGTAGGCGAGTCGCGTGGGTATCCGCGCCAACACCCCCTCGAGCTCGTCGAGGAATTCACGGCGTTGGGGCCAGTCACGGTGCGTGATCAGCACGCGCGGGGTCAGACAATTGAAACCGGCGTTATTGACAAGCATGGTGGCCACGTGCTGGGCCTGGTAGCGAATCTCACGACGCGACCAGCGACCCGGGACAATGAGTACCGGTGAGACGTTGCCCAACTCCGCACTCACGGGTTTCGTCAGTTGCCTCTGGTGCGCCGCCTTATGGCGTGCTCCCGCTTCGCCCGAGCCGAAGACCACGGAGTCGTAGGTGGACTGCGAGCCCGTAATGTGCACGTGGCCCACTCCGTCATGGTGCACCAAATACTCACCCACCTGAGCGCCTCCCGTCACGATGCGCACGAAGCCGGCGTCGATGAACGCCGCGAGCGCGCGGCGCCAGTACTCGACGAGGTAGCCGTTGACGGCGTTCGCCTTGAGCACCACGACGCGCCCTTCGCCGATCAACTGGTGCACGACGTCCTTGGGAGCGAGGGCGGCCACGTTGCCGGCACCGAGCACCAGACTCACGCCCGCGTGCGCAAGGGGGTCGGTGTAGGCCGCCGCCTGGCTCGCTCGCACACCGGACTCGTCGACCCCCGGCGCCATCCAGACCTCGGCGCGATTGCCGGTGTAGATCACGCGGTCCAACAAGGACGCCGGCAGGACCCGTATCACCAGACGGCCGTCGCGACGCACGTGGACGGGGCCGGGATAACGCGGACGCCCGTAGCGTTCGATGTCAATCAGCGAGCGTCGATAGTCACTCAAGAGTCGCACGAACATGCCGATCCCCGCCAGTAGCTCCTCCCCCGAATCGTTACCTTGCGGATCGAGTCCCTTGGCACGACACGCCGCGGCATTCCACTGCGGGGCCACCGCGCGCGTGTCGGCGATTACCCGTGCCACCAGCACGGCGCGCTGCGCCGCGCTCGTCATCGCCCAGCGCGGTGCGGCGGCGCGCAAGTGCGCGACGACCATGTCGAGCTGCTCCTCGTCGACCACGTCAGGAACCTCGGTCCTCGCTGACTGTGCGTCCTCGGACATCGTCCTCCTCCTGCTATGCGAGAATAACTCGGTGAGCAATGTCGTCAATCCTGTTCCACCCGGGTGGTATCCCGACCCCTCGGGCGAGCGACAGTGGCGAGTCTGGAACGGCACCCAATGGTCCGACGTGACTCGACCCTACGCAACGCGCGACGTAAAACGCGAGCCGACGTCGACGATCGGTCTCGACGAACTCAGGACCGTGGACGCCCTACGCCGCCTGACTCAATTCGGGATCCTGGCCTACTACGCCGGTTTCGCACTGCTCGTGGGACTGATCTCGCACTGGCCGGGACACGCCCGCCCGATGTCGGCTCGCGTCGCGGGCGCGACCCTCGGCGCGGGCATCGGTCTCTCCTTGATTGGGGCCCTCTCCTTCGCCGTCTGCGTTCGGGGACTACGGGGCCGTTGGACGCTCGACGCGCTGATTCCGATAGTCAACACTTTCGCGGCGTCATTCTGGATGTCGCAGCGCCTCGGTCTGAAGGGATTCGAATTCCGACTGTTCGCCGACGTACTGATCACGATTGGTTTTGTCCTGTTGTGCGCGTCGCAACCCTGGGTCGGCATCGCCCTGGCCGGCGTGGCCTTCACACAATTGGCCCGCGCCTACCTCGTCATGGATCAGATGAGCGGTCCACCCCGGGACTTATCTCGCACGTCCTAGACTGAGCGCGCCGCCACCGACGAGAAGAAGACACGCACCATGCCGACAACACCGTGGGGACCACTGGCCGGACTGATTGGGACCTGGGAATCGGGATTCGATGGTCTCGACGTCTCCTTTCACTCCGACAAGGGCAAGCTCGGCGAGACCAAGTTCCGAGAACGCACGACGTTCGCACCCTTCGGTCCGGTGAACGTCGGCCCCCATCCGCTCTACGGCTTGGACTACCGCACCGCCACGTGGCGTGACGGCGACGACGCGCCCTTTCACACCGAGGTGGGCTACTGGATGTGGGATGGGGAAAACCACCAGGTCGTTCGTTGCTTCATCGTGCCCCACGCCACCACACTGATCGCCGGTGCCACGGTGGCGCCCGACGCCACGTCATTCAAATTGGAATCGTCGGTCGGGTCGTCGACCTACGGCATCTTGTCGACGACGTATCTCAATTCCCTGGCCCAGACCACCCGCTTCGACGTCTCATTGAACATCGGAGTCGACTACTTCTCCTACGAACAGACCTCGGTGGTGGAGTATCAACAGAAGTCCGCCGTTATCCTTCACACGGATCGCAATACCTTGCGACTCATGAGCCGCGAGGTCGAGGCGTAACCCTCGCCCCGGGGGTGAGGACCGTGGCTGATCGGACGCGACGGGCGCTACGCGCAATCCGGGGCTCACGCGTGGTCGAGTCTGGGCGCGAGCGGACGTCGTGGCCTCCACCCCCGCGCCAGATCAGAACCCCCGCCCCGCGAGGCGAGGCGACGTCACGGGCCAGCGCGGCGCACCTGAACCTCCCGCGACTCCCTGGTCGCCTCGATTCCACCCGCTTTAGCGTTGACACCCTTGTCCGTGGGGAACTCTCACATCCTTCGCGTCGGGCCCTGAGGCACCCGGCGAGGCCAACTGCAACTGCGACCACGACTCTCTAGGGTGACATCCGCATCAGGCGCACTGGCGCGCGGCGGACCAGGGGTGGTACCTGACGATCGGCCGCTACTTGCGCCGGGCCCTCACGACGACGAAGACGTAGAAGAACAGGGCAGCAATCGGCACCACGATGAGAACGAATCTCGCCGCCGGTAGCGCCACCCCGCGATGCGGATTCAGCGGCATCGAGACCGCCCAGTTCACGACGTGGAGCACCCCTCCAAACTAATGGGGCTACGCCGACGGGGTCGAGCCCATCAATTTCTCCAAACGAGTCACGATGTCCGAAATCGCTTGGTCCTGGGCCAACAGGTGCTTTTGGATCTCCTCGGCCTCCTTCAACACCGCCTCGGCATCCTTGTAGGTGTCCTCAGAACGCTTATCCGCGGCGGTGGCCTGGATGTTCTGACCCACGATGATGATGGGCAACAAAACCAGCTGTAAGAAACTGCTCGAGAGCCACACGATGACGTAGTAGGTCCCCTGTTTCATGGCGGAAGGGAGGGCGAAGAGTGCCAGGATGGTGAACGCGTAGGCGGCCCACATCGTGCCCACCACGAGCGTGATCTTGAGTCCGAATCGCGCGTTGAAACGCACGAAGGGGTTTTTGTGGTTGACGCGTCGAACGTCGACCGTCTTCACCGGACGGCTCGCGCGCAACTCGGCGGCGCGAGGGTGGCGGACGTACTCGTAGATATTTTCCATGCCTGATTCTCACACGCGCCCGTGGGCGGTGCGGGGAATTGGCGACTTACTTGATGACGAGGTCGGGCGATGTCTCCATGCCCTGACGCCAGACCGATCGCGCGATGATCTTGGTGGTGTCGGCGCGCTCGCGATACTTGACCGCAATATCGCGCGACTCCTCGAGCAGACCGTCGGAGAGGAGAGTCGGGTTGAGGCCCAGTTCCAGGAATTGCTCGCGGCTGACGTTCAGGTCGTTCTCCGCGGCCTCATTTCGTGGATTGGGCAAGTACGCCACCTCCACACCGGTCTGGTGCGAGATCAGATCGGCCAGTTCGCGTACGCGATACGTCTCGGTCACCTGGTTGAACACCTTGACGGGGTCCCCGTTCTTGGGAGGGTTCTCGAGGGCAATCTGGATGCAACGCACCGTGTCGCGAATGTGGATGAACGCGCGCGTCTGACCACCGGTGCCGTGCACCGTCAGGGGGTGGCCGATGGCGGCCTGCATCAAGAACCGGTTCAGCACCGTGCCGTAGTCACCGTCGTAATCGAAGCGGTTGATCAGGCGCTCGTCGAGGGCCGTCTGGGGGGTCTGGGTGCCCCAGACGATGCCCTGGTGCAGGTCGGTGACGCGTAGCAGGTCATTCTTCGCGTAGAAGGCGAACAAGAGTTGATCGAGCGTCTTAGTGAGGTGGTACACCGATCCCGGGTTCGCGGGGTGCAGTATCTCTCGATTGATCTCGCCGTCGGGGGTGGGGACCTTGACCGTCAAGTAGCCCTCGGGAATCGGCGCGGAACCGCTCCAGCCGTAGCCGTAGACGCCCATCGTCCCCAAGTGCACCAGGGCGATGTCGCGCCCGCTGGCCACGATGGCCGCCAGCACGTTGTGCGTACCGCGCACGTTGTTGTCGACCGTGTACCGCTTCGCGATAGTGCTACGCATCGAGTACGGCGCGGCGCGCTGTTCGCCGAAGTGCACGATGGCGTCGGGCAGAGTCTCGCGCAGCAAGGTCTCGAAGCGGTCGAACTCTTCGGCGAGGTCCAGATTCACGAAGGCGATGTCCTTGCCGGTCAGTTCCTTCCACACCCGAACGCGCTCGCCCATCGGGCGAATCGGGGTGAGCGACTCGACTTCGAGTTCAATATCGATCTCACGACGGCTCAGGTTGTCCACGATGACGACGTCGTGACCGATGTCCGAAAGGTGCAGTGCGGTGGGCCAGCCACAGAATCCGTCGCCACCCAGAACCAGTACCTTCATGTCAACTCCTCAGTCCCTCGTTGTCGCCTCGCGCGACGCACCACGTCCCGGGAAGGGCTACGTAGCCATTCAACCCTACCAGCGCCCTTCTACCGCCTCGGGGCGTGCGACGCCTGAACCAACTTCACAATGAATTCCAAGATTCCGATGACCTAACGGTAGGCCCGTCGTCATCGCCCGCCGCACCCCTCACGGAGGTCTCGGGCTCGCTCGAGTGGTCGCCCCTTCGTCGCCAGCCCCCGGCGGGGGCTACTGCGGATGGATGGACCCGAGGAAGGCGTCGGGGTCAGCGTCGTCGAATTCGAGACCGGCGAGGGTGGCCATCAGACCTTCGTGGGTGGTCGCCGCGATCGACACGTCGCCCATCTCGAACTCGCACTCGTCCACGTCGCACGAGTGCTCCTCGCGCACCAGGATTAACGCTCCGGTTAACGAGTACTCGAAGAGCGACGTGATCGAGCCGTCGAGGTCGGTGAGTCGTCGCACGAGGCGTGCCTCACTTCCGCCCTGGAGCCTCAGGCGCAGACTCTCGAGGTCGCGGCCGAAGCGGACGAAGGTGAAATCACCGTGGGAGTTGATCGCGACATTGAATTCCTCGATTGCGAAGGCCAGCGGATTTGGCACGTGACTAGTCATCTGATGCTGCCGCGTTCCACCAGTCCTCGAGGATCGCCGACGTCGCCATGACGAACTCGACGGCCGCGAGGTGACCCTCGAGGGTGGGAGCCGAGACGACCACGACCGTGTCAGTGTCGTCGGAGTAGTTGAAGCGGTCGAAGAGGATCCACGCCTCGTTCCAGGAGTACAGCGCGGCGAGTTCCGCACCAGACTGGTGCCACGCCTCGACTCGAACACCCGGACTCACGTGCAGTGACATACGCGCACCCTCGGGATTGTCCAGACGACACACGTGCGTGAAGGGTCCCGCGTGGGCGTTCATCCGGTCGAAAAGGCGCGAACGCCCAACCTCGTACGGCGTTTCTCGAAGTTGTGATTGCTCCACGACGGCTCCCTTTCACACGTCCCGCAGGCAACCGAGTGTAGAGGTCGCGTGACACATCACCTCGGCGCGGTGCCGTCAACCGAGATTGAAACCGCCAATATTGATTCCCCCACTGCCACGACCACCTTCGCTGTTCGGGAGGTAGGGAGCGATGGCGTGGGCCAGTCCGGGAACCGTCATGGTCTGCAGGTACACCGTGCCGGGCCCGGTCAACTTGGCCAGGAAGATCGTGTCGGCACCGAAGAGCATGTTCTTAATGCCCTTGACCATCTGAATGTCGAGCTGCACACTGGCATCGAAGAGCCCGATGTGGCCCGGGTGCACCATCATGGTCTCGCCCGCAGCGAGGTCGTAGGTCACCAGTTCACCCGAAAGTTCGATCCACGCGGTCCCTTCACCGGCGATGCGCTGCAGTATGAAGCCGTTGCCCGAAAAGATTCCCACCCCCAACTTCTGTTGGAAGCCCAGATTGAGCGACACGCCATCGGTGGCGGCGAGGAACCCGTGGCGCGACACCATGAACTCACGATTCGCGTTGACGTTGATCGCTCGAATATGTCCCGGCATCTTGGCGGCGAAGGCCACTACGCCCACGCCACTCTGGGCGGTGAACTGCGACATGAAGATGGTCCCTCCCGCGACCGCGCGCTTGAAAACGCCCGCGAGCCCCGAGCCGCCGGCCCCACTGGTCTGGGTCGACATCGTGACCGTCGGCGTCATCCACGACATCTCGCCGCCCTGGGAGATGACCGACTGACCGGGTTGTAACTGCACTTCGAGCACGGGCATCGTCGTGCCCAACACGCGGTGTGCGACGCCCGCACTTTCGGCGTCCGAGAAATCGGGAAGCCCCTCTTCGATGTGCTCTGCCATGGTGCGCCTTTCAGGGTCGAAGTGTCGGAACATTCTTAACACCGCCCGTCACGCGTTTCCAGCGCGAACGGGTCATCGCGATGGCCGAGTTACTCTCCCAGATGTTGCGATGTTGACACGTTGACGTCACCGTCGAACAATCTGCACGCCGTACCCTTCGCCTATGACTCTCGGCCTCGACCCCACCATGGCGCGACAGCGCGTTGTTGTCGTGGGGGGCGGAATACTGGGTACCCTGCACGCCTACCTCGCACTCGAGCGAGGCGCCGAGGTGGTGCATCTCGAACGCGACCTCGTTCCCATGGGCGCCTCGGTGCGCAACTTCGGTCTGGTGTGGGTGAGCGGACGCGCCGAGGGACGCGAGACGGAGATGGCCCTGCGCGCTCGCGAGCTCTGGGAGACAATCGCCCGCGACGTTCCCGATATCAAGTTCCGCGCGAACGGATCCTTCACCCTCGTGAACGACGAGCGCGAGTTGGAGGTCGCCCAGCGCGCCCTGCAGCGCCCGGGTGCGATCCTCCGCGGATTCGACCTGATGAATAGGGCGCAAGTGCTCATGCGTAACCCGGTACTTCGCGGCGAGTTCATCGCTGGCCTCTACTGCGAACGCGACGCCGCGGTCGAATCGCGCCTGGCCCTCTCCGCGCTGCGGCACGCGATGATTTCCACCGGGCGATACACCTACCTCGCCGGGCGCGAACTGGTGGGTGTGCGTGATGGCGCGGTCATTGACCACCGCGGAGAGGTCCACGCGGGTGACCGGGTCTTCCTCTGCTTGGGGGCGTCCTTGAGCGGCTTCGCCCGCGAACTCTTCGAGAGCGAGCCCGTGCGTTCGGTGCGTCTCCAGATGGCCGAGACCGAGCCCCTCGCGGACACCCTCACCACCGCTATCGCCAACGCGGACTCGTTTCGCTACTACCCTCAATTCCGCGCCGACGCGCTCGAACTCTTAACCGAGCAGGAGGCGACCGCGGCGCACTACGCCGTCCAACTTCTCGTCCAGCAACGTTGCCACGGCGGCCTCACCATTGGCGACACCCACGAGGGTGACCGCCCGGGCATCTTCGATGCGCCGGATCGTCCGATGGACATCATCGTCGCCAGCGCCCGACGACTCATCGGTCCCGCCATGCCCCGTATCGAGAGGCGCTGGACCGGGGTGTACCACCAGATGGACCCCACGCGTAGCGACGAGGTGTACCTGCGCCGCGAGATCGTTTCGGGCGTCACCATCATCACCGGAGCCGGAGGTCGTGGCATGACCCTGGCACCCGCCATCGCCGAGGAGAGCTTCACGTGATCGAGCTCGTGTGTTGTGACATGGCGGGCACGACGCTGCACGACGGCGGGCTGGTCCTCGAGGCCTTTCACCGTACGATCGCCTCACTCGACCTTGACCCCGATGAGGCGACTCAGGCCGAGGCGTACGTCATCGAGACGATGGGACAGTCCAAGATCGACGTCTTCCGCGCGCTCTTCGCACAACGAGCCGACGACGCGAATGCGCTCTTCGAGGCTCACTTCGTCGACGCCGTTCGTGAACTAGGTGTCCACGAGATCCCCGGCGCGCGCGACGCACTCGAATCGTTGCGGAGCGCCGGGATCAGCGTGGCCCTCACCACCGGATTCTCCCCCGCCACCCGCGAGTTGCTGATCGAGCACCTGGGGTGGGGCGACGTGGTGGAGATCCGTGTGTCACCGGCCGACGTCGGGCGCGGACGCCCGGCGCCGGACATGGTGCTGGCGTGTGCGATGCGCGCTCGCGTCACGGCTATGTCCAACGTCGCGGTCGTCGGCGACACTGCGTCGGACATGGTGGCGGGAGTACGCGCGGGAGCGGGTCGTCGCATCGGAGTACTGACCGGCACCGATGGTGAGGATCGCCTGCGCCAACACGGCGCCGACGTCGTCATCGAGTCGGTATCGCAACTGCTTAAGGTGATCGTCACTGAGCGTTCACTCTGAGGAACGAAAGATTTTCGATGCGTAGGACGAACCGTCACGCAATACGTGAGTGCGCGTCGCCTCACGATAACTCTGCTTCTCTACTGTTCGCGGTGAGTTACCACACGGGTGCTCAAATTCAGGAGGATTACGAGTGTTGAACAAACTGAAGGTGGCTGCGGCCGCTGGTGTGTTGAGCTCTCTGGCGGTCGGCATCACGATCACCGGCAGCTCGGCTGGCGCGTCGTCAACGACCAATTGGTCAACGGTGCAGTCCGTGTCAGGAGCCAAGGGCATGGCGGCCCTCGTGGCGGCGGCCAAGGCGGAGGGCTCGATCAACGTGATCACCCTTCCCCTGCAGGGATGGGCCAACTACGGCACCATCATGAAGGACTTCACGGCGAAGTACGGCATCAAGATCAACGACGAGAACCCCAATGGTTCGAGTCAGGACGAGATCACCGCGGTCATCAACGACAAGGGTCGTGCGGCTGCGCCTGACGTCTTGGACATGGGTACGAGCTACGCCGTGGAGAACGCCAAATTGCTCGCCCCCTACAAGGTTCAGACGTGGAATTCGATTCCGGCCGCCACCAAGAGCCCGACGGGCCGCTGGTTCGACGACTACGGCGGGTACGTCTCGATTGGCTGCAACACCGCCAAGGTCACGAAGTGCCCGACGTCCTTTGCCCAATTGACCAACCCGATGTACAAGAACGAGGTCGGCATCAACGGTGACCCCACCCAAGCCGGTGCCGCGTTCGGCGCAGTGTTCGCTGCGGCGCTCGCCAACGGTGGCTCGTTCAACAACATCGAGCCTGGCATCAAGTTCTTCGCGAACCTGAACAAGATTGGCAACTTCGTTCCCGGCGGCAGTGCCGCGACGGCCGTGTCGGGTACCACCCCGATCTTGATCTGGTGGGACTACCTGCAGAACGGAATCCAGGCGAACCTCAAGACCTGGAAGGTGAACATCCCCACCGACGTGAGCTACGCCGCGTACTACAGCCAGGCCATTCCCGCCGATGCTCCACACCCCGCGGCGGCTCGTCTGTGGGAGGAGTACTTGTACTCCACCGTTGGCCAGAACCTGTTCCTGCAGGGCTACGCCCGTCCGATTGAGTTGACGGCAATGACCAAGGCCGGCACCGTCAACAAGTCGTACCTCAAGTTGTTGCCCCCCGCGCCCAAGGGCGCGACCCTGTACCCCACCCTCGCACAGCTCGCGAAGGCGAAGACGATCGTCGGCGCCAACTGGGCTTCAGAGGTTGGGGCCGCCGGTTGATCCGGTAGGCGACACACCATGGCGTTCACTTCGTCCCTCGACACCGCGCCCTCCCTTCGCGGTGTCGAGGGACGCGCCATCTCCTCCCGGGGCTCGTACCTGCGCACGCTGCGCACAGTCGCCCCGGTGCTGCCGTTCTTGATCTACGTGATCATCGGGCTCGGCATACCCACCTACATCATCGCGACCTTGGCCTTCCAGACGCGGTCCGGTCAGCTCACGATGCACAACATCAAGGTCATCACCAGCGGGGGACAGTACCTGCTGGGTTTCGAGACGAGCCTCAAGCTCGCCTTCGTCACCGCGCTCATTCCGGGCGTCGTCGGCACCGTCATCGCCTACGCCATCGCTCAGTCGAATCACGAACTGTTCAAACGCATTGTCGCCGCCGCCTCGGGCGTGCTCGCCAACTTCGGCGGCGTCAACCTCGCCTTCATGTTCGTCGCCTCCCTCGGACCCGCGGGAATCGCGACCGAGTGGCTGGCACGGGTGAATCTCAATCCCTACAACCACGGCTGGACCTTGTACAAGTTCACCGGCGTCGCGCTGGTCTACATGTACTTTCAGGTTCCCCTGATGGTGCTCGTTATCACCCCCGCGCTCAACGGTCTTCGCGAGCAGTGGCGCGAGGCCGCCGCCAATCTCGGAGCCTCGAAGTGGCAGTACTGGAGACACGTCGGCCTGCCCGTCTTGACACCACCGGTTCTGGGTTCGATGTTCCTCCTCTTCGGCAGCGGCTTCTCCGCGTACGCCACCACCGAGGCCCTCACGGGGGGCACCATTGCCCTCACGCCGATCCAGATCGGTTCGATCCTTCAAGGCAACGTCATCTCGGGTCAGGAGAACGTCGGCTACGCCCTCGGCCTCGGCATGATCGTGATCTTGTTGCTCTCGGTCGTTGGCTACGCCCTCTTGCAACGGCGAACGTCACGGTGGCTGCGACCATGACCCAGGCCGAGATCGGAGATTTCTTCCTCACCGACGCGCTCGCTCCGGCGCACTCCGCTCCCCCCCGCGCGAGCACGCGCGTACGACGACGTCCGCGCTGGGGACGCGGCGCTATTTTGCTCATCGTGGCCCTGTACTTCATCGTGCCCATTTACGCCGCGCTGGATTTCTCGCTACAGAATATCCAAGGACAGTTCTCATTCTCGCCGCTCACCCAGATCACGGCGCAACCCGGATTCGCCTCCGCGGTCGGCCTATCCTTTCGACTCTCCATAGTGACGCTGGTCATCGAGATGCTGTTGATGGTTCCCACGGTGATCTACGTGCACCTACGCCTGCCACGCTTTCGCCGGGTAATGGAGGTCATCACCATCTTGCCGATCGTGATCCCCCCCATCGTCCTCATTCTGGGCGTCTTGCAGGCCGCGCGGCCGTACCAGTGGATCTCCTCCTCGCCCTACCTGTTGGCCGCGGTCTACGTGGTACTCGCGATGCCCTTCGTCTATCGCTCACTGGACTCGGGTCTCGGAGCCTTGGATCTGAAGATACTGGTCGAGGCGTCACGTTCACTGGGCGCGGGGTGGATCGCCACGATGTGGCGCGTACTGATCCCCAACCTGCGGTCGGCGCTCTTGTCCGCCTCGGTACTCACTCTGGCGCTGGTCTTTGGAGAATTCACGATGGCGCAACTGGATCTCTGGACCACGGTGCCCGTGTGGATCTACAACTCCTCCTCGACCAACCCCCACGTGGTCACCGCCGTCGCGATGATGTTTCTCATCGCGATGTGGTTGGTTTTGACCATCATCGTCTCTCTCGATCGAACTCACCGACGCGCCAAAGGATAACTACGTTGACCACCGACGACCTACTCGCCACCCCGGGCGACACCGCCACTCGTACCCCGGTGCAATTGGGTGCACCGCTCTCACTCGAAGGACTCTCGCGGACCTACGGGGCGACGCGAGCCCTGGATCACTTCTCACTCAATGTCCAACCCGGGGAGTTCGTGGCCCTCCTCGGCCCCTCGGGGTGCGGCAAGACCACCGCTCTGCGCATGGTGGCCGGCTTCGATCGACCGGACACCGGGCAGATTCTCGTCGACGGCGTCGACGTGTCTCGCATCCCCGCGCAGAAACGCGACATGGGGATGGTCTTTCAGAGCTACTCGCTCTTCCCGAACATGTCGGCACGCGACAACGTCGCCTTTGGTCTACGCCTTCGGCGCCAGAAGGGTGCATCGCGACGCCAGCGCGCGAACGACCTCCTCGAGCTCGTCGGCCTGGCCGAGCACACCACGAAATACCCGCACCAACTCTCGGGTGGTCAACAGCAACGGGTGGCGCTGGCGCGCGCCCTAGCGATCGAGCCACGCGTCCTTCTACTCGACGAACCTCTCTCCGCCCTGGACGCGAAGGTCCGCGCGGAACTGCGCGACCAGATCCGCGCCCTGCAACAACGCCTCACCATCACCACGCTGTTCGTGACCCACGACCAGGAGGAGGCGCTCTCCATGGCCGACCGGGTCTGCGTGATGGATCGGGGCCGCGTGGAGCAGATCGCCACCCCCGCCGAACTCTACGCCCACCCCGCCAGCGCCTTCGTCGCGGAGTTCGTCGGCGTCTCGAGCCGGGTACCCGTTGACCGTCGGGGTTCCGCGATCATCTTGTTTGATCGCAGTGTCGCCATCCGGGGTTCGGCACCCGCTCAGGAGGTGATTGCTCTCGACGCCCTGTTGCGCCCCGAGGACATCGTCGTTCACCCCGACACCATGGGGGCCGGTGTGGTCCAGCATCGCAATTTCCTCGGGGCGACGACCCGTCTCGAGGTCGGATTCGCCGACGTGGTCATCAAGACCGACGTGCGCTCGAGTGAATCGGACCGCTTCGAGGTCGGCACCCGCGTCACGCTCGAACTCGCGGCCCACGACGTGCTCGTCACACCACGCCGCGTTCCCGCTCCCGCTCCTGCTCAGGACTAGGGGCTCGAGCGAGTTAGTCGCTCGACGAGGGCACGACGCAGTTCAGTCTTTTGCACCTTGCCCATGGCGTTGCGCGGCAAGGAGGGGACCACCAGAAAATGTTTGGGGACCTTAAACGACGCCATCTCCGCACGGGCTCGCAGGCGCAAGTCCTCCACCTCGACGCGCTCGCCCGGTCGGGCGACGACGAAGGCACTCACGGCTTCACCGAAATCGGCGTCGGGTGCACCCACCACGGCTGACTCGAGCACGCCCGGAAAAGTGTCGAGGATTAACTCGAGTTCCTTGGGATAGACGTTCAGACCACCAGTGATAATCAGATCTTTCGTTCGCCCGACGATCTCCAAATACCCGTCGTCGTCGAGGATCCCAAGGTCACCGGTGATGAAGAATCCATCCGGAGTGAACTCCGACTGACGTAATTCTGGGCGGCGCCAGTACTCGGCGAAGACGTTGGGTCCGCGCACCTCCACCACACCCGGTGATCCCCCGCTCACGCGCACCTCCACGCCCGGCAGGGCGGGGCCCACCGTGCCAATGCGACGTTCACCACGCAACGGGTTGGAAGTGATCATCCCGGTTTCGGTCATCCCGTAGCGTTCGAGGAGACGGTGCCCGGTGCGGGAGTAGAAATCCTCGTGAGTGGTCCGCAACATGGGCGCCGAACCCGAGATAAAGAGCCGCATCGACGTCGTGGTAGTGGCGCTCAGTCGCTCGTCGTCGAGCAGACGTGTGTAGTGCGTCGGCACTCCCATCATGATCGTTGACTCCGGGAGGATCCCCAGCACCTCGCCAACGTCGAACCCCTCGAGAAGCCGCATACTGGCGCCGCTGGACAACACGCAGTACGCGGCCACGAAGAGTCCGTGGACGTGGAAGAGCGGCAGTACGTGCACGAGAACGTCCTCACTCGACATCTCCCACACTTGGTTGAGTGTCGTGCAGCCAAAGACGAGATTGCCCTGCGACAAAATGGCGCCCTTGGGTCGACCCGTCGTGCCCGACGTGAAGAGCAGGGCAGCGGGTGTCGACGCGTCACTGGCGACATCATCGAATCGCGAGGTGAAATGCGACGATTCGCGCACGAGTTCATCGAGCGACACCCGCGCAGTGGCGTGATGCATTGCCTGATCGCGAACCAGCAACGTCGGCGACGCGTCGTCGAGCAAGTCGCTCACTTCGCGTTCGGTGTAGGCCACATTGAGCGGGGTGAAAATCGCCCCTACTCGCGCGCAGGCGACGTTGAGGGCTAACACTTCAGGAACTTTACGTGACTGGACCACGACGCGATCACCTCGGGTAACCGAATGCACGTCAACTAAAGCGTGCGCCATGCGCGCCGAGAGTTCATCGAGATGCGCGTACGTCATGTCGCCCCCCACGTGACGCACCGCCACTTTGTGCGGCGTGCGCCGCCCCGCACCCAGCAGGGTCGCGACGAGGAGGTTGTCGGTGTACTCCGTCGCCACCGCGACGGAGCGTTGAGTCATGAGCCAGGCCCGTCGGCTCGCCACCTAGGGGAGCGGTAGTAACCAAAGTGAACGCGCGAAGCGACATCACCAACGCGATCGTGTCGCACTTTCAATGCGTGGCGGCGAGGTTCAACACAGTGAAGACGAACTGCGATTGAGGTCTCGTCAACAATGAAATGATGCTCGAGTGAGCTCGCTGAAGAGGGCGCTCGGGTGGTGGTCGTAGCCGAGTCCACAACCACCACCGAGCCCAACTCACATCCGGACACCGCGAGACCCCTGAGGGCCCTTTGTACTCGCCGGCGCCGATGCGGCATACGCGCAGAGTAGCACTCTTGGGTTTCCCCCGGTCGACCCCGACCGCGAGAATTCGTACTGATCAGTAAGCGCTAGGGATCACTGAGCGCGCGTCAGTGCGAGAGACCCAACTCCGAGACGGGGATCTTCAAGTACGTCACCGCGTGGTGCCACGTGAACGTCGCCGCCACACTCGAGGACGCGCAAGTCACCTCGAAAATCTGCGTCAGCGAGGGTCCGTATTTTGTGTGTGCGGCGAATCCGGTCCCGGTGACCAGTTCTTCCTTCGGGCAACCGAACCAGCCGGTCAGGGGGCTGGACAAGATGTTGTTCCGATGCCCCCAGCAGCCGCCCTGGTGCGCCCGGGAGCAGTCAACGTTACGAAAGATGTACTGAGGTGGTGGTCCATCGTCGTACATCCAACCAAAGTCCGCGAAGTATGCGTACTGGCCCAGGGCGGAGGGCGCGCTGGACCAAATGGAGGAGTAACTCCTTCCGCCGTCAGTCGGATCCTGATCGCGGCTCGCCGCGAGAGCGGCGATCTCATTGAGTCGCGGCAGCATTTCCAGTGCCGGATAAAGTCCGCGTGTCGTCCTCTCCAAATTGCTCAAGACGAAGACTTGCTCGGGAACACTCAGTCGGTTGAAGCGCGCGGCGTCGAACCGTAGGGGGGCTAGTCCTTCCTGGGACGCGCGCGCGGCGTCGATCGACGCGAGCACTTGCTTGACCGAGCCCAAGCGAAAATTCCTTGAGGGCTCGTGAGGTGGCAAAATTGGGTGCGACTCACTCGACGCTGCCGCCCCACTACTCCATAGGGGCACCGCGCACGCAACTAATAATGCCGCAACCATGCCGATCCGGCTCATGAAACCCATTTGCGATGATCGCGTCATAGGAGCCACGGTAGCAATGGATGTTGCGACCCACCCCCCGAGGACCGCGGTCCCTCAGGCTGATCGCGTTCAAGCCTCGGCGTACGTGGGCGAGACCGCTCTTCGCGACGCCACGTAGTAACCCGGCTGTCGCGATGCTCAGGGAGAGGAGCCCGCGACAGCCGGATTGTTCGTTGAGAACGAAGTCAATTCGTTATCGACGACCTCCGCCGCGCTGCGAAGAACCACCACCATTGTTACCATCATGGTTGAATCCGCCCATGTTCATCCCTGGCATGTTCGACTCCGGGTGGCCGAAACCTTCTCCTTCGCCCCTCATCCCCACCAGGATCGTGGTCACGGTGGCGGGAGTCGTGCTCGACAGCACCAGACCCACGTGAGCGCCGGCGGCCAAGGTCGCACCACTAGCGAGACCAACAATCGTGGTCGCCGAGGTCAGGGTGTAGACGGTGGGGGTGCTAGCG
>JARCRU010000047.1 GCA_029850535.1 Actinomycetota bacterium
CTGTTCCGGCGACAGCCCCGACTCCGGCAGCGTCGACGGTGATGAACGAGACCCCTCCCAGACCACTTGCTCCACCTCCCGCCCCTCCGGCTGACTTTGATCAAGTTCTTGGTTTTGATCAGCCGACCGACGGTCGCGCCTAATCGCGTCCGGGGCTGCTAGGGTCAGCGCGCTGGTTCACACCGTCTAAGGAGTCGTCAATGCCGTCTACTGCCAAAGTCTCGACTAAGAAGGCCGCTGCGAAGAAGGTCGCGGCGACGAAGGTCGTGGCGAAGAGAACGGAAGCAAAGAGCACGTTGACCAAGAAGGTCACCCCCACGAAGAGTTCCCCGGCGACCCGCAAGTCGTCGGCGCCCGTCGCCAAAAAGGCGAGTGCCACTAAGAAATCAACCCCCCAGGCTTCGGCCAAGAAAGCAGTTGTCAAGAAGACCGTGAAGAACGTTGCACCCCCCAAGAAGAGCGTGGTCACGACCCCGGCCACCAGGCCCGTAGCGAGGCCGACGACGGCGACGGCCAAGCCCGCCGCTAAGGTCTCGGACGCCGCCAAGGAGCGCGAGGCCAAGGCCAAGGCCGCTGAACGCGAGAGGGCCGCCAAGGCCAAGGCCGCCGCGGCCGCCAAAGTCACCAAGGAGCGCGAGGCCAAGGCCAAGGCCGCTGAACGCGAGAGGGCCGCCGCCGCCAAGGCCAAGGCCGCCGCCGCCGCCAGGGCCGCCAAGGAGCGCGAGGCCAAGGCCAAGGCCGCCGCCAAGGAGCGCGAAATTCAGCGCAAGGCCCGAGAGAAGGCCGCGGCCGAAGCTAAGAAGCAGCGCGAAATCGACGCCAAGCGAAAGTCCATCGAAGCGGAGAAGCAGCGAAAGCAGCGAGAGATTGAACGCCGTAACCATGAAGAGCTCAAGCGACAAGAGCGTCGCGAGGCCGAGGAGCGAAAGCGTCAGGAGGCCCTGGAGCGCAAGATGCACTCCAAGCCCTACGCCGACGAGCCCGAGTTCTTAGAGGAGTTGCGCGGGCTTCTGGTCGAGGCGCGCGAGTCGACCCTCGCACAGATCGCGATCAGTGACGACGAGGCCAACGAGATGTTGGTGGACCGCGAGCGTCTGGAGTACGACGACGAGGATGGCTCGAGTGTGGCCTCGGACATCCAGCGCGACCAGCTCAAGGACTTCGCTACCGCGCTTCGCTTGAAGGTTGACGAGATCGACGTGGCGTTGGCCCGAATTGACGACGGCAGTTATGGACGTTGCGATGAGTGTTTCGAGCCGATATCTAAGCCCCGATTGCAGTTCCAGTTGCCGGTGTTCACCTGCGTCACGTGTCGCGCCAGCGTTTAGATCGGCGTATCCACGTCAATGGACTCGTCGTGGCGTGGGCCGCGGGGGTGGTCGCTCTCGACAGTCTCACCAAGTGGTGGGTTCGTGGTCACGTGACCGGTCACGGACGTCAACTCCTCGGTCCACTGTGGCTGCGGGTGACTTATAACAGCGGCATCTCCTTCTCCTTGAACGCCACGGGTCCGGTCGCGACGACACTGATTACCCTGGTCATCGTGCTGTTAGTCGCCTTCGTGGCGCTGCAGGCTACGCCGGGACTCGCCACGGTGGGCTTCGGGCTCCTACTGGGCGGGGGAGTGTCCAACGAACTCGATCGGCTGATCCACGTACCGCACCAGGTGACCGACTTCATCTCGCTGGGGGGCTTTCCCGTCTTCAACTTCGCCGACGCGGCCGTTACCTTCGGATTCATCTCCTTGTTTATCTCGTTATTGCGAGGCTCGCGACTGGTACAGCGATGAGTGATCGCGACGATTCCCTGGACGCCTTCGATGGTGAGACTCTCGATCTCATTGTGCCTGCGACACTCGACGCGATTCGAGTCGATCGGGTGATCTCGATGCTCACGGGCCTCTCACGCTCCGAGGCGAACGCAATGGTGGGCAATGGTGCGGTGAGCGTCAACGGCAAGACCGTGGCCAAGAGTTCGTTGGTCCTCGAAGGAGGACAGCACCTGGTGGCGGTCCTACCCCCGCCCGAAACCGGCGTCGTGGAGCCCGACGAGTCAGTGCCCCTTGACATTGTCCTCGACGACGTCGATTTCGCCGTGGTCAATAAGGACGCGGGTCAGGTCGTGCACCCGGGAGCGGGCCAACGCACTGGAACCCTGGTCGCTGGACTACTCGCCCGCTTCCCCCAGATGCAGGCGCTCAGTGATGAGGGGCTCAGCGATCCGTTCCGCCCGGGAATCGTGCACCGACTCGATAAGGGTACGTCGGGGGTATTGGTCGTCGCCAAGACGGTGGAGGGCTTGCTGAGTTTGCGCGATCAGCTCGCGACTCGTGAGATGGATCGCACCTACTTGGGTCTGGTGGAGGGCCACGTGAGTGAGGAGCGAGGAGTGGTCGATGCACCCATCGGGCGCTCGACTCGCACACCCACGTTGATGGCGGTGCGTGCCGACGGGCGCCCTGCGCGAACAGGTTATGAAGTCCTCGAACGCATCGATAAGCCTCACGCGGTGACTTTGTTGCGCCTCACCCTCGACACCGGACGAACGCACCAGATCCGCGTGCACATGTCGACCATCGGACATCCGGTGGTGAATGATCCGCGTTACGGGCATCGTCGTGACCGTCGTCTACCCGAAGAACGATTTTGGCTGCACTCGAGGACGTTGGCGTTCCGTCACCCGCGCACGGGAGAACCCGTGAGCGCGGGTGCGAAACTGCCCGAGGACTTGGTGTCGCTCCTGGGAGAGCAGCGAGATCTCTAAACGTTGACGTGCGCGGCGAGGATGGCGGCGTCGTGACGCAGGACTTCCAGCGCCTCCTCCTCGGCACGGCGTACTCGGCGCACGCCAATATCCATCTTCGTGGCGGTGGCCTGCAGGGACAGAGGTGTGGCTCCGCCGAGGCCGAAGCGCAGGGTGACGACCTCGCGTTGCAACTCGGTGAGCTGGTTCAGCGCGTCAAGAAGCTGCTGGTCCATCATTCCCTGTTCGATGTCACCCACCCAGTCGTGCTGGCTGGGGGCGACCAAGTCGCCCAGAGTGGTGGCGGAGTCCGAGGAGGCGGGCTGGTCCAAACTAGCGGTGACCCCCGCGAGTCCGCGGAGTCCCTCTCGGACCTCGCGACTCATTCCGGTGGCCTCTTCGAGTTCCTCGTCAGTGGGCTTGCGACCAAAGAGTGACGTGAGTTCCGCCGCGGTCGCCTCGAGGCGCTGCAACTGCTCGCCGACTTCCAGCGGGATGCGAATCGTGCGCCCGTGTTGCTGGACGGCGCGCTGGAGCGCCTGGCGGATCCACCAGGTGGCGTAGGTGGAGAACTTGAAACCACGCTCCCAGTCGAACTTCTCGACGGCGCGCAGGAGCCCGAAGGTGCCCTCCTGGACCAGGTCGACCATTTCGACCCCACGGTCCTGGTAGCGACGAGCCCAGTGCAGTACCAGTCGCAGGTTGGCCGCGACCATCTGCTTCTTGGCTTCTTCGTCACCGGCGGTGACCCGCTTCGCCAACTCGACCTGCTCGTCGTAGTTGGGCATCGGGTAGCGGTCGAGGTCTCGCATGAGGAGGCCCAGCATGTCATTGGTGTTGACTGTCGATCGGCGGGGTGTGTTCACGGCAACTCCTTTGGGGGTGAGGTGCGCTGGACCCAGGGGTATTTCTCCTATGGACGCATTTCTAATTTACCACGTGGTAGAGAGGCACCGGGGTCGAATTTAGCGAGGTCTTAAAAAAGTCACGTCGTAACCTCGTGGGGGCGCCGCTGGGGCTGCAGACCTCGAGCCTGAAGGACCATATCCGCCAGGGTGAAACTCGCCAGGTGCTCGCGCATATGGTTGCCCACGTCCGCCCACACCGCGAGGAGAACACACTGTCCCTCGTGGTCGCAGGCGCCGTCGCGGTGCGGCTCGCCAAAGTCACCGGCCACGATGGGCCCGTCGACCGCTGCGACAATTTCGGCCAGGGTGATGTCGTCAGTGTCGCGCGCGAGCACGTAACCACCTCCGACTCCACGTTTTGACCGGACCAGTCCGACCCCCTTCAAGATGAGGAGAATCTGTTCTAAGTAGGGTTGGGGCAACCCGGTACGTTCGGCGAGGTCGCGCACCGAGGTGGGCATCGACAAGTCCGCACCCAGCGCCAAACTCAACAGCGCGCGACTGGCGTAATCTCCGCGCGTAGACACCCTCACAGTGGCAGTCTATCGGTGGGAGTCAAACGCCCCGCGTCGCGCGCCCCGCCACTTTTCTGGCACACTTCATGGTGTGGAACTACCTCCTAACGACAACGTGACCGTCAACCCCGACGAGGTGCTCTCCCCGGGGGACGAAGGGTCGACTTCAGAATCATCGACCACGTCGGAATCCGACGGCGAAACTGACTTCATCTCCCAACCAGCCAAGGTGATGCGGATTGGTGCCATGGTCAAGAACCTGCTGGACGAGGCTCGTTCAGCACCGCTCGACGAGGCGGGTCGCACTCGTTTACGCGAGATCTACGAGATTTCTATCTCCGAGCTCTCCAGCGCGTTGTCCCCCGACCTTGGAACCGAGTTGGGCCGTATGGTCTTGCCCTTCAGTGCCGAGGTGCCCACTGAATCTGAGTTGCGAATAGCCCAAGCGCAATTGGTGGGCTGGCTCGAAGGACTCTTTCACGGGATTCAGGCGTCGCTCTTCGCCCAACAGGCCGCCGCGGCCGCCCAGCTCGAGAAGATGCGCGACCGTTCGCTCAACCCCGGCACCGGTGAACCCCGAGCCGGGACGTACCTCTAGACCACGGTGACGCGTCACAGGGCCTCGCTAGAGTCGGCCCGTCACGTCATCTCGTGGCCGACCCTCGGAAGGGCACTCGACGATGGCTGAGAGTTTCGTTCATCTGCACAATCACACTGAGTACTCGATGCTCGATGGTGCGGCGCGCGTCGAAGAGCTGGTCGTGGCGGCCAAGGCTGACGGGCAACGCGCCCTCGGTATCACTGACCACGGAAACATGTACGGGGTCATCGAATTCTACGAGACCTGCCGCAAGCACGGCATCACTCCCGTTATTGGCCTCGAGGCGTACATGGCCGCCAATTCGCGTTTCGACCGTCCCCCGCGACGCGGCAAGATGGACGACACGGGTGGCGACACCGAGGGTGGACAGAAGTTGTACCACCACCTCACCTTGCTGGCCACGAGCAACGTCGGTTACGACAACCTGCGCCAACTCTCCTCGCGGGCATTCCTCGAGGGGTACTACTACAAGCCTCGTCTCGATTGGGAGTTGCTCGAGGAGCATGCCGGGGGACTCATCGCGACGTCGGGTTGTTTGGGTGGAGTGGTGCTACAAGCACTCCTGCAAGACGACTACCTCAAGGCCCGCGAACTCGCGGGTCGACTCCAGACGATCTTTGGTGCGGAGAACTTCTTCATCGAGATGCAGGACCACGGTATTCCCGAACAGGTTCGCACCAATCCCCAGTTGCTGCAGATTGCGCGTGACCTGCAGGCGCCCCTCCTAGCGACGAACGACCTGCACTACGTCAATCACGGCGACGCCGCGATGCACGACGCACTTTTGTGCATCGGCACCGGATCCCTCGTCGCCGACCCTCAGCGGTTCCGATTCCATAGCGACCAGCACTACCTCAAATCCGCCGCCGAGATGCGGTACTTGTTCCGCGACATTCCCGAGGCTTGTGACAACACGCTGGCGATCGCCGAGCGCGTCGACCTCACTATTGAATTCGGCAATAACGCGCTGCCAGAATTTCCGGTTCCGTTGGAATTGGCGGGGGCGACTCACAAGGACGGAGCGGATCGCTATCTCGCCCACCTCACCTTCGCCGGGGCTCGTGAACGTTACGGTGACACTCTCCCCGACGAGGTCGTCGAGCGCTTGAACTACGAACTGGGCGTTGTGGCCGACATGGGATTTTCGGACTATTTCCTAGTGGTGTGGGACCTGATTCGACACGCGCGTGAGAAGGGCATCCGGGTGGGGCCCGGGCGCGGCTCGGCCGCCGGGTGCTGCGTGGCCTACTGCCTCAAGATCGTCGACCTGGACCCCATTCGCTACGGCCTCATCTTCGAGCGTTTTCTCAATCCGGGTCGTAAGCAGATGCCTGACATTGACATGGACTTCGATGAGCGCTACCGCGGTGACATGATTCGTTACGCCGCCGAACGATACGGCGCTGACCACGTCGCTCAGATCGTCACGTTCTCGACCATCAAGGCGCGCGCCGCGGTGCGCGACGCCGCGCGCGTCCTGGGGTACCCCCCACAGCTAGGGGACCAGATCGCCAAGGCCATGCCGCCGCTCGTGATGGGACAGGACCTGCCGCTGCAGGCCTGCTTCGAACCCATGCCCGGCTACGAGGGCCGCTACGTCGAAGCGGCCGAACTGCGAACGCTCTACGAGAGCAATAGCGACGTGACTCACGTGATTGACACGGCCAAGGGCTTCGTCGACAAGCGACGACAGGACGGTATCCACGCCGCAGCCGTGGTCATCACCCGCGGTCCCGTCCTGGACTACGTGCCCGTGCAGCGCAAGGCGAGTCCCAATTCCTCACCCGAGGACGCGCCGATCGTTACCCAATACGAAGCCACCGCAATTGAGAAGCTCGGGCTCTTGAAGATGGACTTCCTGGGGTTGCGTAACCTCGCGATTATCGAGCGCACCCTCGATTTAGTCCGTCGCGGACACGGAATCGAAGTCGACATCGACCACGCGCCCTTGAACGACCCCAAGGTCTTCGAGATGCTGCAATTGGGAAATTCGATTGGAATCTTTCAACTGGAGGGCGAGAAGATGCGTCAGTTGATGCGTCGCTTGGCACCGACGTCCTTCGACGACATCGCGGCGTTGATTGCGCTCTATCGTCCTGGCCCCTTGAGCGTGAACGCGCACAACGACTACGCGGACCGCAAGAATCACCGCCAGGATGTCAGTTACGACCATCCCGATCTGGCCGAGATCCTGGGCGAAACCTCGGGTCTCATGATTTACCAAGAGGACATCATGCGAGTGGCCACCAAGATTGCCGGCTTCTCCATGACCGAGGCGGACGACCTACGCAAGGCGTGCTCCAAGAAGATCCGCGAGATGATCCAGGCCCAGCGTGCCAAATTCGTGGACGGAGCCGAACGTGAGGGGTACGGGCGCGAGTTGGGTGAGGCCATCTTCAACAAGATCGAACCCTTCGCCGACTACGCCTTCAATAAGAGCCACGCGTACGGCTACGCACTCGTGGCGTACCAGAACGCTTGGCTCAAGGCGAACTATCCCGTGGAGTACATGTCGGCGTTGTTGACTTCATTTCGTGACGACAAGGACAAGGCGTCGCTGTATCTCAACGAGGCGCGCCAGATGGGAATTATGGTCGGCGTGCCCGACGTCAACGAATCATTCGGCGAATATGCGCCGAGCCTCACCGCCCCCCAGACGATTCTCTTCGGCATGGCGGCGGTGCGTAACGTGGGCGAGGCACTGGTAGAGAAGATCGTGGTCGAGCGAGAGACGGCGGGCACCTTTGCGTCGGTGTATGACTTCGTGCGTCGCGTCGACCCTTCGGTTTTGAACCGTCGTACGATGGAGTCCCTGATCAAAGCTGGTGCCTTCGACTCCTTCGGTGTCGCGCGCTGGGGACTACTGCTCAAGGTCGATGAGCTCATCGAAACCACGCTCTCACGTCGCAAGGACCTCTCGCTAGGTATCTCGACCCTCTTCGCGGCCTTGGACACCGACGGGGCCAACGACTGGGAAGGTACCGAAGTGGCGATTCCCGATACCGAGTTCGAACAGTCCGTCAAACTCGACTTCGAGCGCGAGATGTTGGGCACGTACGTCTCGGATCATCCGCTCTATGCGGTCGAGCACGTGTTGGCCACGAAGACCGACGGTACTCTGGTGAGCCTGCGCGAGCAGGCGGACGAGTTGGCCAAGTCGAACCGCCCCTTCAAGATCGGCGGCATCTTCTCGGAGGTCCAGTTGCGCACGACGAAAGACGGTCGCGCCTACGCCCGCACCGTGGTCGAGGACCTGGGTGGGTCAGTCGAGGTCAATTTCTCGTCCAAGGTGTTCGAAAAATGCAGCGGGTATCTCGCCAAGGACAACATCGTGGTCGTGAAGGTCCGTGTCGACGTTCGCGACGACGAGCCGCGCTTTGGTGCGATGGACGTCGAGGTCTTGCACGTGGACCGTGGCGACGGGGAGCTTCGTCTGAGTTTTCGTCCGGAGGACTTCACCTCCTCGGCCATCGCCAAACTCAAGGAGATTCTCCAGCGATACCCGGGCCCATCGCCGGTTATCCTCGAAACTGGCCTTGAGGGCAAGGCCTTCAAACTCGGGCCCGACTTTCAGGTGGCCATCTCCTCGGTCGTGGGCGATCTGCGCAGTGAATTCGGGAGAAACGTCATCAAGGCCTAGCGGTTTTCAAGGGTGCTGGCGCGTCGTAGAATGGATACCTATGGCGATGACTGTGACCACGAAGGATTCCACTGCCCTGAGTGACGCAGAGTTGGCCGAGATGGCCGACTTGTGCGTCGAGCGCGAGCCCAACTTCGACATTGGCTTCTTGTCCAAGCAACGCGAGGAGTGGGTACTCGTCACCCACGCTCGAGAGGCCGGCAAATTGCGGGGTTATTCATTCTGCACTCTCGAACGCATTGGGGGGACTCCCTCGTTGCTGATTGGCTTGCTCTTGGTTGACCGCAACGCCAAGTCCGACCAGACCTTGAAGGTGATCTTGCACGATCAATTCCGCCGAGCGTTGTTGGCGTTCCCCGACGAAGATGTTCTGCTCGGATCTCGTCTCACCACCCCTGACGGTTTTCGGGCCTTTTTAGGACTCGAGGATATTGTGCCGCGCTTGGGCTATCGCCCGACGGGTGAGGACCGCGCCTGGGGACGCCGTCTGGCCAAGCGGTTCGGGTCGGAGAAGGCAATCGACGACAAGACGTTCATCATGACCGTGCCGAACGGTGCAGTGGGTGGCCTCGATTACGTGGCCTCCAAGGGGGTCATACCAGATGGTGCTCACGTCCTCTTTGAGGGCATCGAGGCGGAGAAGGGGCAGCGTCTGGTGGTCTTTGGCTGGGCGATGGCCGAAACACTGGCGTCGGGCAAGTTGTTCAAGTAGTTCGAGCGTCCTAGCCGCGTGGCAGGAGCCCCGTGCAACTCTTGTAGCAATGGCCGTCGATGGGCTGTGAGAGCGTCGTCAAGATGTAGGTGGGACGAAAACCTAACGACGTCGCCAGGTCCTTGCCCGCCAGTGAGGTTCGCCGCGTGGCCTCGATAGTGCGAATAGCGTGATTGTCCTCGCACAGTAGCCAGATGTCGTCGCCGTACCAGCCGAAACGCACCCACGTGGATCCATCGTCGGTGCGCCGCATCAACTGGGGTCCGCGGTCAGCGGCAATGAGAGCCACGCTCGGACGCTCTCCACGGAATTCCCAGTAGGGCGCACTCGGTCCGCGAAACCCGAAGAGGGGGCCATCCGCCGGAGTGGCGAGTTGTTCGAGCCACTTTCTGACGTGGCGACCCGAGTAGTTGCCGAGTCGACGCGGCAGATCCGCCAGGGTCACGGCCTCGGGTTGGGCGAGGTCAGTGCGCTCGATGTCGTCGGCGAGCACCCCTTCGACCACGTCGAAGGCCGCGAGATCGGAATCAAAATCGTCGGGCCAGGGGATCCGCCAGCGCACGATGGTGTGCGAGGCCAGGTCAATGACCGTGGTGGTCTCGTTGGTCGAACCGAGCACCAGGCCGACGACGGTGCTGCCCGGCGTGAGGTCGACGACGATGGACTGGGGGGTGCGTTCCACGAGGTGCTTGATCGCTCGAGCGGCGGGATCTCGACGCCAGAGGGCCACGTTCACACCTCCTTCTCGAGCAACGCCGCGAGTTCCTCGACGGAGCCGACGGGACGTTCGCACCACCCCTGGTGACAGACGTAGGCCAGGCCCTCATGGCGGTCCTGCAGCAGGGGAGAGGAACCCGAGCCGGTGATCAAGACGCCGCGCAACATAGGTAATGATCGTACGTGCTCGCTGAGGGCGTTGGCGACACCGGGAATTACTACCTCGACACCCGTGACGAAAGAGGCCGCCTCGACGAGGTCGACCACCGCGCGGGGGTGGGTGGCAATCACCTCTGCGCCCAGGGTTACGAGGCGCTCCGCGACGCAGAGGAGGTCTTGATCGGCTCGTGCCAACGCGAGTCGCGCGAGGCAGCGGGTCGCCACGGCGTGGCTCGAGGGGGTGGCTCCATCGAAGATCTCCTTGGGGCGAGTGAACAAATCGGTGCACTGGTCGGAGGTACTGAAAAGACCTCCTCCCTGGTGGGGGGCACGGGCCCGAGGTACTGGCCCGTCCCAATAGTGCTCGATGAGGTAACTCGCCGCGTCGTTGGCTCGATCGAGCCACTCGTCGTTTCCGGCCACTTCGAAGGCGTCGACGTAGGCGTCAATGAGCCACGCCACGTCGGCGGCAGTGGCGTAGTCGCGACAGCTCTCGGTGCGCCACCAGTGGCCTCGCGAGAAATGACTGGACTCGAGAGAGCGAAGAAGTGCCTCGGCGTCGAGGTTGAGTTGCTCGTCGCGAGCAGCGAAGAGCGCGCTGGCGAACATGGCATTCCATTCGAGGATGACTTTGTCGTCGCGGCTCGGCTGGGGTCGCCGCTGACGAGCTATCCAGAGGGCGCTGAGGGCGGGTTGAAGTTCCCGGGGAGCCACGAAGTCGGCGTCGAGGGCGAGGCGCGGCACACTGCGCCCCTCGAGGTCACCACGCTCAGTGATGCTGAGGTACGTCGTCACGTCCGAGGTCAGTCCTTCGAGACCCGCCTCGCCCAGGGCGACGCGTACCTCGTCGGCGGTCCAGGTCACGTGCGATCCTTCGACGCCGGCAGCGTCGGCGTCCAGCGACGCACCATACCCCTGTCGCACTCGCAGTTCACGTTGCACGAAGTTCACCGTTCGCCGCGCCACGTCGACGTAGGGGTGGGGCGAATCCTCCGCTCGCGCGGCACGAAAGTAGGTTCGCGCGAGAAGCGCCTGGTCGCTGAGCATCTTCTCGAAGTGCGGCACGTGCCAGAGCGCGTCCACGCTGTATCGTGCGAACCCGCCGGCGAGGTGGTCGAAGAGACCCCGTTGGCACATCGCGTGCAAGATGCGCCGACGCGCCGCTCGCGTGGGCTCGTCGCGAAAGCCGTCGAGGGCGTCAACGTAGCTCGGCCGGGGAAACCGTGGCGCCGACGACCCTCCGTCGCCGTCGGTGGACCTCGCGATCTCGGTGGCGAGTTCTCGGCGAACCAGGGCCAGATCGAGAGGGGCGGCGTGCGGGGCGAGGTGCTCGACGAAGGCGACCTCGCGCGCAAGCGCCTGTTGAAGTGTCAGTGCTTGACTTTCGACTTCGCCGCGCCGCGTGCGCCACGCACTCGAGACGGCGTCGAGCAACTTCGTGAAACTCACCTGGCCGTGACGATCGGTGGGCGGGTAGTAGGTGCCACCGGTGAAGGGTCGCCCGTCGGGCAACAAGAACACCGACATGGGCCAACCACCGTGTCCGCTGATGAGTTGCGTGGCCGCCATGTAGAGCTGGTCGAGGTCGGGCCGCTCTTCGCGATCCACTTTGATCGGGACGAAGTTGTCATTGAGGAGTGACGCGAGCACTGGATCTTCGAAGGATTCGTGCGCCATGACGTGGCACCAGTGGCACGCGGCGTAACCCACGGATAAGAAGATGGGGACGTCGCGACGAACCGCTTCGGCGAGGGCGTCATCACCCCACAGCCACCAGTCGACGGGATTGTCGACGTGTTGGCGTAAGTAGGGCGAGAGCCCGCCCCCACTGAACTCGCGCAGCCGTGGCATCGCTAGTCGCCGGTCGGCGAGGGGACGTGGTGGGCGCACGAAATCATGTGCGAAGCCTAGAGACTGTCACGGTGGTCGGTTTCGCTATCGTGTGGGCGACCGCTAGACGCGCGCGCACAACGGGTTTGGTGCGACACGTTCACCAGGAGAGGAAACACACGATGACCAGACCAGTGCGATGGGGATTTATTGGCACCGGCAAGATAGCGTCGACGTTCGCGCGCGACCTGCAACTCATTGACGAGGGCGAATTGGTCGCGGTGGGTTCGAGACGAAGAGAGAGCGCGGATGCCTTCGGCGACGCCTTCGACGTGCCGCGCCGCTACGGCTCCTACGAGGAGCTGGTGACCGATCCCGAAGTGGATGCGGTCTACGTCAGCACCCCGCACCCGATGCACTTCGAGAACGCTGTACTCGCCCTCGAACACGGCAAGCCGGTACTCGTGGAGAAGGCCTTCACCATGAACGCAGCCCAGGCCCGTGACCTCGTCGCCCTCGCGCGCACGAAGAAACTCTTCATGATGGAGGCCATGTGGACGCGATTCCTGCCGCACGTGGTGACGTTGCGCGAACTGGTGTCGCGTGGCGTGCTCGGCGAACTGGTGGTGGTCGAGGCCGATCTCGGAAAGTGGTTCGCTCCCGATCCGAGTTCTCGGCTCTTCGCCCCTGAACTCGGGGGTAGTGCGATGCTGGACCTCGGGGTGTATCCGGTGTCGTTCGCGTCGATGCTGCTGGGTCCTCCCGCACGAATGGTGACGATGGTCGATCCCGCCTTCACGGGCGTGGACGGGCAGGCCTCAATGATCTTCGGATACGAATCAGGGGCCCACGCACTCCTCACCTGCACCTCACGTGCTCGAACCGCCACGCGCGCGTGCGTCACGGGCACCGATGCACGGGTGGAGATCGACGCCGACTTTTACGCCCCCTCGTCGTTTCGCCTCATCACCCGCACTGACGACGTGACCGAGTACCACTTCGACGTGGCGCCCCGAGGGCTTCAATTTCAGGCCGTCGAGGTGGCCCGGTGCCTCGAGGCGGGTCTGATCGAGAGTCCCGTGATGCCACTGGACGAGACCGTCGCCATCATGGAGACTATGGAAAGAGTGATCGCGACACTAGAGCCAGCGCCACTCGCGTAGTTCGAGAACCTCGTCACGACGCGGTGGCTGTGCCCCCGCACGCTGGCAGGTGAGTCGTGAGACTTCAATCGCCGCCGCCACGGCGTCGTGGAGCGTTGCCGCGTCGTGCAGGTGATGGCGAGCGAGCTCGTGGCCGGTCCACCACGTGATGAAGCCACCGACGAGGGCGTCGCCGGCGCCGACGGTGTCGATGACCGTGGTGGGCGCCACGGCGACGCTGACCACGAGTTCACTGGTGAGCGCCGTGACGGGGGCGGCACCGTCGGTGACGATGACGCAGGTGGCACCCTGGTGCACCATCTCGCGCGCGGCCTCGAGCGACGAGACGCCGGGATGCAAATACTCCAAGTCCTCGGTCGATACCTTGACGACGTCAGCACGCGCACTGAGCCGGGCGACTCGCGCGCGATAGGCGTCATGATCGCGTATCGCGCTGGGTCGACAATTGGGGTCGATGACGACCAGGGTCTCACTCGGGGCCTCCACGACGAGGGACTCACCCAGCGACGCCATTGGTTCGACGAGCAACCCGAGGGTCCCGAAGTAGATGACGGCGAGATCGGGGATCGCGTTGAGTGCACGGGTCGTGGCGAGGGCGTCCAGAGTGAAGGCGGCGGTGTCCGTCAAATGGAAGTGGTATTGAGGACCCTGGGCATTGAGCTCCACGACCGCCAGGGTGGTGGGTTGATTCAGGGGCGTGGCGAGTGTGAGTTCCACGCCGCTCTCGGCGAGGGCCTCGCGCACGAAGGTGCCAAAAGCGTCCGCGGAGACTCCCGAGATGAATCGGGCGTCTCCACCGAGTCGCCCCACGGTGCGGGCGACGTTGAGGGGTCCACCGCCGATGACGGCGTTGACCGTGCCGTCGCGAGATACCAGGAGGTCAACCAGGTTCTCGCCCAGTACCGCAATGGGGTGTGAACTCAACGCAAAGCCACTTTCTCCACAGTCTCGTGTGAACGCCGGAAGAATCTTTCGCTCCGTCGGGCGTCGGCGACGAGCTTGTCTTGTGGAGACAACGTTATCTCACTACCATCTGAATGTTCCTTCCAGTCGTGGGGGGATTCGAGGGGGATGAGAGATGCTCGATGTCGGGCCAGTGAGGAGTCCGGGTTATCGCGCGACGATGAAGGACGTCGCCGCGCTCGCGAGGGTGAGTCTCAAGACCGTGTCGCGGGTGATCAATGACGAACCCACCGTGAACCCGGAACTCGTGGAGCGAGTGCGCCGAGCGGCCAGTCAACTGCACTACCAACCCAATTTTGGTGCCAGCGCTCTTCGGCGACGTGACGGACGGTCCTCGACCATCGGTGTTCTACTCGAAGATCTCTCGAACCCGTTCTCGGCCACGATCTACCGTGCCGTGGAGGAGATGGCCATCGCTCGGGGGGTCTCGGTGCTCGGTGGAAGCTTTGACGAAGATCCTCGACGCGAACACGAACTCACCTCCTCGATGTCGCGTCATCGTGTCGACGGTGTCATCATCGCTCCGGCGAGTCGCGATCACCAGTACTTGCGCCAGGAGCAGATGGCCGGAGTCCCCTTCGTCTTCATCGATCGCCCGCCCTACCTCCTCGAAGCGGACACGGTGTTGTCAGACTCTCGTGAGAGTTCGGCGCGGGCCGTGAAACACCTGTTGTCGAGGGGACATCGGCGAATCGCCTTCCTCGGCGACCTCGTCACGATTCACACCGCGGAGGAGCGTTACCTCGGCTACTGCGACGCACTCATCGGTGCGGGACTCGCAGTAGAGGACGACCTGGTGGTGCGTAATCTGCGCACGATCGAGGCGGCGCAGGCGGTCGCGGGTCAGTTGCTGGACGTGGGGGTCCCGCCGACCGCGTTCTTCGCTGGACAGAACCTCTTGACGATCGGTGCGGTGCGCGCGATTCGCGAACGCGCATTGCAACTACGCGTCGCCCTGGTCGGTTTTGATGATTTCTTGTTGGCCGACCTCTTGGAACCCGCGGTGACGGTGGTGGCGCAAGACCCGGTCACCATTGGCCGCGAGGCCGCTGCCCTGCTCTTCGCGCGTCTTGATGGTGACGATCGCCCATCGCAAAAGAAGATTGTCGAGACAACGTTTATCGCCCGGGGCTCGGGCGAGATTCCCCTCCTCGTGGGTGACAACTAACGCTAATCAGGGCTTACCCGAAAAGTCTGAATTTCGGTAGTTCTAGTGAACGGGTGATCCCCGTGGCGTCGAAAATTCTTGCGTGAATGGTTTGACACGAATGGTCCTCATCGCTAGTGTGAGACAACGTTGTCCACAAGTCCGTGAGATGGTCTCATGGTTCGGGCAAAGGGGGAAGCAAAATCATGAAGTCACGTTCAATGCGGCTTATTCAGGGTGCGGCGGTGGCCTCGACTCTGGCTGCGTCGGTGTTCACGTTCGTTGGGGGAACTGCTGCGGTGGCCAACGCGGCGTCCAAGAAGTTCACGGTTGCCTACGTTGTCGGCGCTGCCTCGGACCCGTTTTTCCTATCCATGAAGGCTGGCGCGTCGGCCGAAGCCAAGAAGTTGGGAATCAACTTGGTCTGGCAGGGTAATCCCAGCGTCTACTCCTCGGCCACTCAGATCCCCATCGTGCAGACCCTGCTCGCCATCAAGCCCAGCGCCTTGGTTCTGGCGCCGACCGACACCAAGGCACTGCAGCCGTTGGTCGCTCAGTACATCGCCAAGAAGATTCCGGTGTTCAACGTTGACTCCGGTGACGCTAACCAGAGCAACATCACTTCGTGGGTGACGGGCAACAACCTCCAGGGTGGCCAGGCCGCCGCGGACGCGTTGGCCTCGGCAATGGGCTACGCCAAGAACTGCACCGCGGCCTCCAAGTGCGTCGTCGCGATCGGCGTGAGCTCGATCACCACCTCGACCGACGCCGCTCGACTGAAGGGCTTCGCCGCTGAAGTGGCGAAGAAGTACCCGAACATCAAGGCGCTCAACCCCATCGTCTCGAACTCCCAGCCCGCGGTGGCCACGTCAGGCTTCAAGCAGGACCTGGCGGCCAACAAGGTCTCGGGCATCTTCGCCATTGACGGTACCGACCTCGAGGGCGCGGCTCAGGCCATCCTCACCGCCGGCAGCGCAGCCAAGAGCATCAAGGTCGTGGGTTACGACGCCTACGCGACGACCATCAAGAGCATGCAGGCGGGCAAGATCTCGGCGATCATTTCCCAGCAGCCCGCTCTCGAGGGTAAGGACATCATCGACGCGGTCTACGCGAAGCTGACGGGCAAGGGCAAGATCTCGCACCTGACCACGCTGGCCAACATTGTCTTGACGCCGGCTAACTGCGCCAAGCTCTGCGCGACCTACGTCTACAAGACGGCTTAAGTACACACACTTCAGACCCCCGGGCGCGCTGGATCAGGCGTCCGGGGGTCTGATGGTCTCGTGCAGTATTTTCATACGAAGTGCATCAATCCCTGATGCCGTCCTAAGGAAGTGCCGTGTCAACTGTTGAGACACCCGTTGCCTCGAGCAACGAAGCGCCACCACCTTCGCCGCTGAAGCGCATCGCCACTTACGCCGCCAACCAGCAGTTCATCCTCTTCCTGGTGCTCATCGGCGTCATGATCTTCTTCGACTTCCACAACACTCGTTTCTTCGGGACCAGTGAATTCACCAATCTGCTCGTCGACTTTTCCGAAGCCGTGCTCATCGCCGCGGCCGAGATGTACGTCATCACCTCGGGGGGCATCGACCTCTCCGTGGGCTCCACCATTGCGGTGTCGACCGTTGTTGGTGCCTACGCCATCCAATACCTCGAGGGACACCACTTCGGCGAGTTCCCCTCCCTCCTCGTGGGTACTTTCGTGTGCGCGGGTGTGGGTGGCGTGGTGGGCACCATCAACGCGCTACTCATCACCAAAGCGCGACTGGTGCCCTTCGTCGCAACCCTCGTGACGCTGAGCATGGGCGAAGGACTCGCCCTGGTCTTTTCGAAGGGTGGCACCGTAGGCTACGACCCCGCGGCCGCCGTATGGAGTTCGACGGGATTCTGGATCTTCCGCTGGCTCACCCTGATCGTTCTGGGCATCACGGTGATTCTGGGCATCGTCTTGCACGTCTCGCGCTACGGTCGCTACAACTTCGCCATCGGGTCCAACCCCTTCGCCGCCCGAGCCGCCGGCATCAACGTCAATCGTCACGTGGCGTCGGTCTACGTGTTGTCGGGGGTACTCGCCGGGCTGACTGGGATGATCTGGTACTTCAACTCCAGTGGCGGTGCTCCCCAGAACGGCATCGGTAACGAGCTCGAGGCCATCGCGGCCGTCGTGATCGGGGGGGTCAGCCTGGTGGGTGGCGTCGGACGATTCTCGGGCATCATCCTGGGCGTGGCGATCTTGACCGTCGTTCACGATGGTCTGGTGTTCATCAACGTGGCGACCACCTGGAACGAAGTGGTCGTGGCGGGCTTCATCGCCCTCGCGGCCGTCTTGCAATCGTTGAGTTCTGGATCGAAGAGGCGCACATGACCAACGAGAGAGAGCCCATCCTCGAACTGCGCAATATCAACAAGTCCTACGGTTCGGTCAAGGCGCTGACCGACGTGAGCTTCAAGGCCTACGCCGGCGAGGTGATCGGTCTGGTGGGGGACAACGGTGCGGGCAAGTCCTCCTTGATCAAGACGATCTCGGGTGTGCATAACCCGGACTCGGGAGAATTGATCGTTGACGGAGTCACGCGACACTGGAAGTCCCCACACGATTCGATGGCCGCGGGTATCGAAACCCTCTATCAGGATTCGGGACTGGCCCCGGACTTGACCATTGGATCGAACATTTTCTTGGGCCGGGAACTCGAGAAGAAGGGGATACTGGGCAAACTCGGATTCCTCGACCAACGGGCCATGGAGCGAAAGGCGCTGGAGGAGTTGGAGAAGGTGGGTATCACGGTTCCCCTCTCCAAGCGCACGGTCTCTCAACTCTCGGGCGGTCAGCGCCAAGCGGTCGCCATTGGTCGAGCGGCGATGTGGGCCCAGCACGTGATCATCTTGGACGAGCCGACGAATCACTTGGGCGCTCGTCAATCACTGGAAGTGCTGAAAGTCATTTCTGCCGCGCGCGACCACGGGCTCTGCGTACTCTTCATTTCTCACACCCTGCCCCACGTTCTCGAAGTGACGGATCGGATCATCGTCCTTCGTCTGGGCCGAGTGGTTAAAGACGCCTTGACCTCGGACTTCACGGTGGAAAGCTTGCTCGGAACCATTACCGGTCTCAACACCTGAGTGGTTCGACACCGTCGGTCAATTCCAGTGACTCAGCGCACAGTTTCTGTAACGGCTGTCTCTTTAATCGTTTCAAGTGACAATCAGGTGAAACAATGCGTTCACATTGGTTTGTTTGGTGTTAGTTTCTCAATGCCGTAACGCGTGAGCGTGGCGGACTTTGATGTACAGCAAAACCGAGAGGCGCCTTCGGGCGTCAGAAAAGAGTTGGGGAGATGAATTTCAAGACTGCAAGGATTCTTGCGTCGGTCACCCTGGTCGGCAGCGTTGCTGCGGCCATGTTGCCCGCCGTGAGTAGTGCGAGCACGCCTACCGTTTCGGACAAGACGTTTAACACGAACTTGTCCACGATGAAGTACCTGAAGAGTGTTGTCGCTAAGGGCACCGGCTCCATTGCCGTTATCCTTCCTGACACCGTTTCTTCAACTCGTTATACCGAGTTCGACGCACCTTATCTGAAGGCATCCTTCGCTGCCGCTGGCTTGAAGCCGTCGCAGTACATCGTGCAGAACGCTCAGGGCAGTGACACGACGCAGTACACCGACGCGCAGGCGGACATCGCCAAGGGCGCGAAGGTCCTGTTGTTGGACCCGTTGTCCTCGACCACTGGTGCGATCATCGAGGCCTACGCCACCGCTCGCGGTGTCAAGGTCATCGACTACGACCGTCTGACCTTGGGTGGGGCGCGTAGCTACTACGTCAGCTTCAACAACGTCACCGTTGGTACCTTGATTGGTCAGGGTGAAGTGAGTTGCGTCTCGGCTTGGCACGTCGCCAACCCGACGGTGTACGTGATGAAGGGTTCGCCCACTGACAACAACGCCACGTTGTTCGCTCAGGGTTACAACGCCGTTTTGAAGAAGACCAAGTACACGCTGATCAACGAAGGAACCGGTACCTGGGACCCGCCCACCGCGCTGACTGACTTCAAGGGTGCGTACACCGCGAACAGCAAGATCAACGCTGTGCTGACTCCGAACGACGAGAACGCCGCTCCGATCATTGCGTACCTGCAGAGCCAGGGCCTCAAGCCCAACACGTTCCCCTTCACCGGTCAGGACGCCACGTTGACTGGTTTCCAGAACGTGATTTCGGGTTACCAGTGCGGCACCGTCTACAAGCCCATCTGGCTTGAGGCTCAGGCTGCGGCTGCGTTGGCCATCTACCTGCGTGCGGGCATGAAGCCGCCGGCGGGCCTCGCGAACGGCACCACGCCGGACTCGGGTGCGACCATCGCCAGCCTCAAGCACGTGCCTTCGGTCCTGCTGACCCCGACCTGGGTGACCGCTTCGACTGTTGAGAAGACCGTCATCAAGGACAAGGTCATCAAGGCTTCGGCCCTTTGCACCAACGCTGCTCCGAAGGTTCAGGGCATGACCCTTCCTTCGTACGCCGCTGACTGCAAGACGTACGGCATCAAGTAGTCACCGCTGATGGAACCCACCCCCGAGAGCAACAACCTCACCTCGTCTGAAACTAGGCAATCTGGGCCTGTTGGCTCGGGGGTGGATTCTTCAGCACCCATGCTGCTGAGCCTGCGCGACATCACCAAGAGTTTTGGTGCCGTGCAGGCTCTGCAGCACGTGGACCTCGACATACCGGCGGGCCAAGTCACCGCATTGATTGGTGACAATGGTGCCGGTAAGTCGACCCTCATCAAGACGGTGTCGGGAATATGGGCCCCCACCAGTGGGACGATGCACTGGCAGGGCAAGGAAGTCCACGTGCATACGCCACGTGACGCCACCCACTTGGGCATTGCGACGGTGTATCAGGACTTGGCGCTCTGCGACAATCTCGACATCGTTCAAAACATGTATCTTGGTCGCGAGGACACCAAGGTGGGCCTATTGGACGAGATTTCGATGGAACTCGCCACCACCCAGACGCTCAAGGATTTGTCAGTGTCGACTGTCAAGTCGGTACGTCAAGTGGTGGGTTCTCTCTCCGGTGGTCAGCGCCAAGCCGTCGCTGTTGCGCGCGCCGTGATGCGCGATTCCAAATTGGTCATTCTCGACGAACCGACTGCTGCACTGGGTGTGTCCCAGACTGCGCAGGTGTTGGACTTGATCAAGACTCTCTCGAGCCGCGGCATCGCCGTGCTCGTTATTTCTCACAACCTCAACGACGTGTTCTCGGTGGCTGACCGCATCGCGGTCATGTACTTGGGAACACTCGTGAGCCATGGCCCCATTGCCAACTACGATCGCAATAGCGCAGTGGAAATGATCACGACGGGTAAGTCCGATCGTGTGGCCGCGCTCGCTTCTTCGAACTGAAAGGTTCTCAACCAGTGTCTACCGAGACCACCACTGAGCGTCCCGTATCATCGGCCAACACGTCGGGGGTGTTTCGCCTCATGCTCAAGCGCTTTCGGCGCGGCGACAGCGGCATGATCCCCATTGTCATCGGACTCTTAGTTCTGGGGGCCTACTTCCAGATCCGTAGTTCGGTGTTTTTGTCAACGGGCAACCTGACGAACCTGATGGTGCAGGCGACCATCTTCGTCCTCTTGGGAATCGCCGAGGTCTGGCTCCTCCTGCTGGGCGAGATTGACTTGTCGGCCGGTTTCAACGCCGGCCTCGCGGGGGCCATCGCCACGATCTTGGTGGACCAGCAGTTCCACTGGTCCTGGTACTTCGCCGTTGGACTCGCACTCATCGCCAGCACCGCTTTCGGCGCTCTCTGGGGGTTTCTCGTCATCGGACTGCGACTGCCGTCGTTCATCGTAACGCTGGCGGGTCAGCTCGGACTCGAAGGCCTCGTGCTGTGGATAGTGGACAGCCAGGGAACTGGCGGGTCCATTTCAATTCACGAGCCGGTCTTGTACAACATCGTCTACGGTGACTTCACTCCGCTGTTCACGATCATCTTCATCGTGGGTACGGTGTTGGCGCTGTCGTTCTCACTGATTCGAAAGAACGCGAGTCGGGCGTCGCGCAACCTCGAATCGGTACCCATGCCGCTGATGTTGCTGCGCATCGCGGGTCTCGTGATCGGCGGCGGCGTACTGATCTGGATTTTCAACTCCAACCGTGGCAAGTTCACGCCCATTCACGGAATGCCCTTCGCGATCATGATCGTGGGTGTCGTATTGGGCGGGTGCACGTTCATAATGAACAAAACCAAGCCGGGTCGTTACATCTACGCCATCGGTGGTAACGCGGAAGCGGCGCGCCGCGCCGGTATCGCGGTCAATCGCTACCGCTTGATGGCCTTCATGATGACTGGGCTCATCTCGGGCATCGCCGGACTGGTCTACGTCTCAAACTTGAACGGCATTTCCGACAGCATCAACGGTGGCACCCTGGTGCTGTACGCCGTCGCCGCCGCCGTCATCGGTGGAACGAGCCTCTTCGGAGGTCGTGGCAAGATGGTGCACGCATTGATTGGTGGCGTCGTCATCGCGACGATCTACAACGGCATGGCACTGATCCAGCTCGGCGCGCCTCAGCAGTACATCGCGACGGCACTCGTCTTGCTGGGAGCGGTCACCATCGACTCGCTCGCGCGCCGCGGCAGCACGATCGTCAAGTAGCCGCCGCCGAGCGCCGGAGTCAGCGGGTGTCGCCGAGGCGGTCTCGACGAATCTTGCCGTTGGCCGTGCGAGGTATCGACGCGACGTAACGGATTTCCTTGGGCTTAGCCCAGGGGCCAATTCGTTCACTCGCCGTCGAGGTGATTTGTTCATCGAGTCGGCTGCCGTCACTGACGACGAGAGCCACGACGCGGTGGCCCCATTCTTGGTCCTCGATAGAGGTGACGGCGACGTCGAGCACGCCGGGCACCGACGTGATGACCGCTTCCAGATCATCGGGCCAAATCTTTTCACCTCCGGTATTGATGACGTAACCTCGTCGGCCACGGATGTGCACGACGCCGTCGGTGACGTCGCCCTCGTCACCCGTGGGGAACCAATCGTCGGTGCCGTCGGGACCAGTGATACGGGGGCGCGACCCGTCGCGATAGGAGCGAAAGAGCGTCGGGCTCTGCACGCAGATCTCCCCGTCGATGGCGACGACGGCGACGCCGCGCAGGGGTCGTCCGTTGTAGACGACTCCTGATCCCGTCTCGGTCATACCCCACGTGGTGACGACGTTGTCGGCGAGGTCACCGGGGGGTCGCGCCCCACCCAACAACACCGCAGCGAATCCACTCAGGTCGTGGCGAAAGAGTTGCGCGCGTACGACCGCGACGTGGGTCGCCCCTCGTGAGGGCGCCGTCGCGATCGCGCCAGGTTCCCCCCACAACAACTGGGCGTCGCTGAGGATCGCACGTAACAGGACCGCGAGGCCGCCGATGTGATTGGCGGGCAGGCAGGGGTACCACACGGGTGGTGTCGCCGCGCGCAATGACTCCTGGGTCAGTTCGGCGCTGGCGCGTAAGGCGTTCCAGGACAATTCCACGGCCTTGGGGGTCCCGCTCGAGCCCGAGGTCAACATCACGAGGCCGATCTCGTCGTCGACACTGGCGCCGCTCGCCAGCGCGTGCACCCCAGTGGCGTCACGTAGGTGAGTCGCGCCTAGCGCTCGCGACTCCTCGCGACGACGCTCCTTCGACAGTCGTTGATCGAGCACGCAGAATGCCTGGCCGAGGTGTACGCACTCGCGGAGGGCTCGTTCCAAGTCGGGTCCGAGAGGAAGATCGAGGGCGAGAAGTGATGCCACGTAGCAACCTTATGTTGCGACGCACCGGCGGGTCACCGGGCCCGGGCCCGGGTGAGGACGGTAGCGTGGGGACATGGTAACGACAGTGATTTCAGGTTCTCCCCACGACCCCGTGGACGATTTTCGTGGTGCGCCGGCCCCCTCGTGGTCGACCCTCGGCGAGTACGAGGACATCATCTACGAGTGCGCCGAGGGGATGGCCCGGATCACTATCAATCGACCCGAGCGACGCAACGCCTTCCGTCCCCAGACGCTCTTTGAGCTCTCGGACGCCTTCGAACGCGCCCGCGACGATATTGAAGTGGGTGTGATCATTCTCACCGGTGCGGGGGGCGACGCCTTCTGTTCCGGCGGTGACCAGAAGATCCGTGGCGACGACGGGTACATGGGTGACGACGAGGTGGCGCGTCGCGGCGTGGGTCGGCTCAACGTGCTCGACCTGCAAATCCAGATTCGCCGGCTGCCCAAACCAGTGATCGCCCAGATCGCGGGCTACGCCATTGGCGGAGGTCATATCTTGCACTTGGTGTGCGACCTCTCGATCGCCGCGGACAATGCGCGATTCGGTCAGACGGGGCCACGGGTGGGGTCCTTCGACGGCGGTTACGGTTCGTCGCTTCTGGCGAACACCATTGGACTTAAGCGCGCGAAGGAGGTGTGGTTCCTCTGCCGTCAGTACGACGCCGCTCGGGCTCTCGAGTGGGGATTGGTCAATACCGTGGTGCCCCTCGACCAACTCGAGGCGGAGACCGTGGCGTGGTGCCGTCAGATTCTCACGCTCTCTCCGATGGCGTTACGAATGCTCAAGGCCGGCTTCAACGCCGCGGAGGATGGACTCGCGGGTATCCAGCAATTGGCCGGCGACGCGACGATGCTCTTCTACATGTCCGAGGAGGGGCAGGAGGGCCGCAACGCATTCGTAGAACATCGCGCGCCGGACTTCTCACGTTTTCCCAAGCGTCCATGAGCGCGCCGGCCTCGCCGGGCACCCCGGGCACGTTGCAACGATGGATTTTGGCGGCGCGAATTCGCACCTTGCCCGCCGCCGCGGTGCCGGTGGTGATCGGTGCGTCGTTGACGCGTCCGCACACCTACAACGTGCTGAACACCGTGCTCTGTCTGGTGGTGGCGTTGGCGTTGCAGATCGGGACCAACTTCGCCAACGACTACTCCGACGGCGTGCGCGGCACCGACGAGGTTCGCGTGGGACCCTTTCGTCTCACTGCGTCGAAATTAGTACCCGCGAGGTCCGTTCGCGCCACCGCCATCGCCTTCTTCGCCCTGGCCGCGGTGGCTGGCCTGGCGCTGAGTCTTCGTAGCACCTGGGTTTTCATCCCGCTGGGGATGAGTGCGGTCGCGGCGGGTTGGTTCTACACGGGTGGTCCCAAGCCCTACGGCTACTTCGGTTTTGGCGAGCTCTTCGTGATGCTCTATTTCGGTTTCGTGGCCACCGTGGGCACGGCCTACGCGCAACACGCTCACGTCCCAGCGGGCGCGTGGTGGTGGGGACTCTGTACCGGATCAATGGCGTGCGCGTTGTTGGAGGCGAACAACCTTCGCGACGTCGCCGGAGACCAGGTCGCGGGCAAGAAGACCCTCGCGGCGCGCCTCGGTCGAAGGAATGGCTCGTGGTTGTACGCGGTCTTCGTCGCGGGTAGCGTTCTCGGCGCCAGCCTCGGGGGCGAAGCACTGGTGGCCGCCGTGGCCCTGACGATGTACATTCCGGCGTTGCAGATGGCCTTCTCTCAGCGAGCGGGTCGAGAATTACTCCCGCTGCTCAAGCAGTCCTCCTACGCGCAGTGGACGGTGGGCGCCGCCACGGCGCTGGTGATGTTCGTGACCCGCTAGGCGAGGAAGAATTCGATTTCACTCGCCACCAGTTCAGGTTGTTCGAGGTGCGCGGCGTGTCCGGCGCCGGCAATGGTCGCCACGGCGCCCCGGCGCACCGTGTCGGCGATCGCGCGGGCCTCGAGGACGAATTTCGTGTCAAGCTCGCCAGCGAGGGCCAGGGTGGGCACCTCGAGTTCACTCAGACGTTCCCCGAGCCATTCCTGAGTTCCCGTACCCGCACTGCGCAGACTGCGCGCCAGACCCGCCGCGTCGTGGCTGCGCGTGTCGGATTCGGCGTGGGGGCCCAGGGTGGCGAAGAGCGGTTGGGACAACCACTCGCGCAGGAACGTCTCGGTACCGACGTCACTGAGGTGGGTCGCGAGAGCCTCGTCTCGGCGGCGTCGCTCGTCTCGTTCCTGGGGGTCGGCGATACCCCGCGAGGCGCCGAGGGTAATGAGGGCCGAGAGGCGCTCAGGCTCCGCCAGAGCGACGTGCAGTGCCACGCGAGCCCCGAAGGAATAGCCGCCGAGGACCACGGGTTCGCGCGGTAGCGCATCGAGCACGAGGCGGGCGATCTCGGGCAGGGTGCCCTCGACCGCGGCGGCCGCGCCGTGACCGGGTAGGTCGAGGGTCATGAGTTCGTGACGACCTGCCAGAATGGTACGGAACTGACGCGCCGAGTCCCGAGTTTGGGTGAAGCCGTGGAGCCACGCGAGGGGCGGTCCCGATCCGCGTCGGTCCAGTGTGAGGAGTGGCATTGCAACAGAGCGTACCGACCACGAGCGTCGTGCAGGCGACGTTCGTCGCCACCCTCGTCGACGAATGGACTCGACTGGGCTTGCGCGACGTCGTCATTTGCCCGGGATCGCGCTCGACACCCGTGGCGCTGGCCTTCTCGCGGCGCAGCGAAATCGCGTTGCACGTGCGCATCGACGAGCGCAGCGCCGCCTTCTTCGCCCTCGGACGAGCGCTGGTGACGTCACGTCCGGTGGCCCTGGTGGTCACCAGTGGCACCGCGGCCGCCGAAGTTCACGCCGCCGTCGCCGAGGCGGACCTGGCGCACGTCTCGTTGCTGGTGGTGACGGCCGATCGACCGCCAGAGCTTCACGGGGTCGGGGCGCCCCAGACCATTGATCAGCAGCACCTCTACGGGGCCAAGGTGCGGCTGTACGAAGAACCGGGCGTGGCGCGACTCGACGCGGCCTCGTCGTGGCGCCCCCTGGCTCGTCGCCTCTACGCGGGAGCCGACGGTGGGACCGGGTTACCCGGACCCGTCCATCTCAACGCCGCCTTCGTCGAACCTCTCGTGGCCGACGCGCTCGAGCTGGCCCCCGCGAGCACCGCACTGACGCCTCCTCGTCACGCTGCGTGGTCGGCTGCCGACATCGACGTGTCGGGGCAGCGAGTCCTGTGTGTGATCGGTGCGGGAACTCGCGAGACCCTGCGTCGTCGAATCCTCGAACAGGCGAAGTCCGTCAACTGGGTGGTGGTGGGCGACGCGACGGCCAACGAGACCGTGGCCTACGCCGACCCCCTGGTGCGCCACGACCTCGCCTGGGCGGCGTTGTCACCCGACGTGGTGATCCGCATCGGCGGGGTCCCGGCCTCGAAGTTCCTCGCGCAGCGCCTGGCTACGAGTGGCGTCGAGGTGATCGCCCTCGACGGAGGGGGACCGGTGGCGGACCCCGACGCCGTGGTGACCCAATGGGTCAGTGGGCTACCCGACGCCCAGTGCCCCTCACACCACGCCGACGAGAAGTACGTGGCCCAGTGGCGCGCGGCCAGCGAGGCGATCGACCATCACCTGAGTGACTTCTGGGGAGATGAACTCGACGAGGTCCTCGTGGCGCGAGAGGTGGTCGAGATAGCCAATCGGCATTCGACGGCACTCGTCGTGGGTTCCTCGATGCCGGTGCGCGACGTCGAGTGGTGGAGCGTATCGAGATCGACGCCGGTGTACTCCAATCGTGGGGCCAACGGTATCGATGGTGTCGTGTCAACATTCCTGGGCGTGGCGGAGGGTTCGTCGGCCATCGCACTCGTGGGCGACGTGACGATGCTGCACGACGTCTCGGCCCTCGTCGACGGGTGCGGGGTCTCGACGCGGGCCGTGCTGGTGGTCAACGACAACGGTGGCGGGGGCATCTTCTCGTTCTTGTCCCAGGCTCGCCAAGTGCCACACGAGCAGTTCGAGAGCCTCTTCGGCACGCCACGACACCACGATCTCGCGGTGGTGGCTCGCGCCTTTGGTCACCACGGTGAGGTCGTGACGACGACGGCACAGCTACGCGACTCCCTCGCGGCCGCGCTGCGCCGTGACGGACTGAGCGTCGTGGTCGCGCGAGTGCCCTCACGTGAGAGCAACGTGGCGCGCCACGAGGAACTCAACACCCTGGTGGGACGGTGGTGGTCCGCGCGATGATGGCCACTTTGCCCGCGTCATTGATCGCGGCCTTCCCCCTCGCCTTCGCCGCGGGAGTCGTATCGTTCATCTCGCCCTGCGTCTTGCCGCTACTGCCCGGCTACCTGGCGTTCCTCGGTGGTTCGGCGGGCACGCTCAAGTCGCCGAACGGACGCGGACGCACCCTAGTGGGCTCACTGGCCTTCATCCTTGGTTTCTCACTGGTGTTCGTGAGTTTTGGCGCCCTCTTCGGCCAGTTCGGTGACACCCTACGCACCCACCAGCGTCCGCTGGAGATCGTCTTTGGCGTGGTCACGATCGTGCTCGGTCTGTTCTTCGCCGGATGGTGGCCATCGTCGTGGCTCCAACGAGAGCGCCGCGTGCACTTCTTGCCGCGCGCGTCGGTCCTGGGTGCGACGCTGCTCGGCGTGTTCTTCGCGGTGGGCTGGACGCCGTGCATCGGCCCGACGTTGGCGGCCATCGACGGTCTCGCGGCGTCATCCTCCGGCGCCACGGCGCTACGTGGTTCGATCCTCGCCTTCGTCTACTGCCTCGGTCTGGGCCTGCCCTTCGTGGTGGCGGCGCTGGCCACCGAGTGGTTCGCCAGCGCGTCGGGATGGCTGCGCCGTCACGCCAAGGTGATCGGTGCGGTCGGGGGAGTGATGCTCATCATCATCGGCGTGGCGGAGTTGACGGGACTCTGGCAGTCCTGGGTGACCTGGCTCCAGGCGAACTTCCCCGCGACGTCCAGCCTCTAGTGGGGCCCCTCGTAGACTGAACACCATGCGACTGCGCGATGACTGGGACTTCCGTGGTCTCGTCCACCAGGTGACGGATGAGACTGTGCTCGAACGCTTGAGCGTGGGCGGCGTCACCGCGTACATTGGTTTCGACCCCACGGCGGCGTCACTGCATTTGGGCAGCCTGTTGCAGTTGTGCAATCTGCGTCGACTCCAGATGGCGGGTAACCGCCCCATCGCCCTCGCCGGCGGGGGGACGGGCATGATTGGCGACCCCAGTTTCAAGGCGGTCGAGCGACCACTACTGACGCTCGAGCAAATTGAGGCCAACGTGGAAGGAATTCGCGAGCAACTCACGCGGTTCCTCGATTTCACCCCGGCGGCGGGGCCGTCACAGGCGCTGCTGCTCAACAACGCCAGTTGGCTGACCACCATTTCGTTGACCGACTTCTTACGTGACGTCGGCAAGCACTTCACCGTCAATCAGATGGTGGCGAAGGACTCGGTCAAGAGCCGTCTCGATCGCGACGACGTGGGACTGTCGTTCACGGAGTTCTCCTACATGCTCTTGCAGGCGTACGACTTTCTGCGCCTCAACCTCGACCACGAGTGCACGCTGCAATTGGGTGGCTCGGATCAGTGGGGCAACATCACCATGGGTACCGAGTTGATTCGCAAATCCGCCGGCCGATCGGCCGCCGGACTGACCTCGCCGCTACTGCTGCGCGCCGACGGTACCAAGTTCGGCAAGTCCGAGTCCGGTGCCAACATCTGGCTGGACGCGGCACTGACCTCGCCCTTCGAGATGCACCAGTACTTTTTGAACACCGAGGACGCCATGACCCCGATGCTCCTACGATTCTTCACCTTCTTCGACCACGACACGATTCTCGACCTCGACGAGGCCACGAAGGCGGCCCCCCAAGAGCGTCGTGCGCAGCGCGCCCTGGCCAACGCCGTCGTCACGCTGGTGCACGGTGAGGACGCCGCGAGCAAGGCCGAGCGCGCCGGCGAGGCGCTCTTCCAGCCCTCGATCGCCGAGCTCGATGAGACCACCCTGTTGACAATCGTGGCCGACGCCCCCTCATCGACTTTTGGTCGTGAGGAATTCGCCGCGGGGATCGATGGCGTGGACTTGGTGGTGCGCTGCACCCTGGCCAAATCCAAGGCCGAAGCGCGTCGCTTCCTCGAACAAGGTGGGGTCTACGTCAACAACATCCGTCTCGAGCCCGACGCGCGCGTCGGACTCGAGAGCACCCTGCACGGCCGCTACGTGGTGGTGCGCCGAGGACGGCGTGATCTACACCTCGTGGTAGTGCAGTGAGCCGCCGGGCGGTTCTCGTCGCCCTCAGTTCGCTGGTAACAGCGTCGCTCTGCCTCTCGGCCTGTGGATCGGTGAGCGCGAGTAGCGCTCTACAGAAGTGGGTCACGAGCGCCAACCTCGCGGTCAACAACGCGCAACTCATCGCCGACGCGCGCCACTCACTCACCGCGATCAAAGACGAACACACCACGGCCGCTCAGTTGCACACCGTGTGTGCGGTGCTGGACTTCGAGACCCTGCAGGCCTACGCGTCGCTTCCCTCTCCCGACAACCAGATCACCCACCTGCTGACCGCGGCCTACACCAATCTGGGCGACGGGGCGAACGAGTGCTACGCGGCGGCGACGTCACCCGCGAAGCGCGCGGCCGCCGCGTCGTATCTGCACCGTGCCGGCGCGGTGTTCTCTGAGGTCCAGGCCCGACTCAGCGCTCTGGGAGTCGCCTAGTCGGCGCTGGGACGCGGACGCAGGTCGATCTCGAGGCGCAGAATGCCCTCTTCGAGGGTGGCGGTAGCGTCACCCAGCATCGCGAAGTCCTGGAAATCGACGGTGGCGGCCTGGAGGAATCTCTGACGGTCGGGCCCCTCGACGGGGGGAAGACCCCGACGGCGTACGGCGTCAGCGCGCTCTCGGAAGCGCAGGATCATTTCGTCGGGGTTGAACTCACTCACGGGGACATGTTAGAGGTTCGTGACTTCGAGAGAGTTGGTACAATGGGAATCCGGTTCAGTTGTGCTGAACCTCGGCCGCCGCCAGTTATGGACCGCGGCCAGTGAGGAGTTAACGTGAAAAAAGGCCGCCACCGTCGGTTTGTCGAAGCTCGCGAACTCAAGCGTTCTACTGGTCCTCGAGCGACGACGTGCGTCGAATGCGGAGCGGCGCCCGAGGACGTGCACGCGTCGTGGTGCCTCGCCGAAGAGGATCGCTACGACGAGATCCTCGGTTCACTGCCGCGCCCCACGTTCAACGAAGAGGATCCCCTCGCGGCCGAGAATTAATCCCGCCGTCGTAGGACGGGGTGGGGAAGTGGCGTGCCACGACGAGCGCGGTCGTTGATGGTCTCGAGCAGCGTTCGATAGGAGTTCTCTCCCATGATTGCGATGAGTTCCTCGGACATCGAATCGACCACCCGCGTCGCCGCGACGAAGGCCGCCGGGTCCTCGGTGCACCACCAGTGGAAGTCATCGCCCCCCGATCCCCAGTCCGGGCGGTCCCACTGAGCGATGCGCGTGACGATGTGACCGTTGGCGAGCACGACGTCTTCTCGGCGAAGCGGCAGTTGCCAGCAGACCTCGGGCTTGAGCGGGATGTAACTCTCGCCCGAGTCCATCGCCATGACGTGCAGCGCGCAGCCCGGACCCCGAGCGAAACCAGGGCGATTGAGAAAGATACAGGCGTCGTCGACCAGTCGGGTGACGGCCTCGCCGTTCTTCTTGACCCGGGTGGTACCGTTCTTGCCCTTGGACTTGAACTGCCACTGGTCATCGCGCAGGCGCGTCGCCGCTAGTTCGACACGCTGTCGATCCTCCTCGTCGGTGAAGTGGGCACCGTAACTGCAACAGCCTTGGACGAGTTCAGGCGTGGGGCCGGTGAGGACCCCTTGACACCCGTGTCCAAAGATGCAGGTCCAATTGCTCTCGAGGAAGGTGGCGTCCACCATCCACGTCCGCTCGTGGGATTCGTCGTCGAAGCTGACCCACTCGTGGGCGTCACGCGGTACTGAAGTCACCACCAAAACTTAGTTGTTCCGGCGAGAGAGAGCGCCCGTAGACTGTGGCCATGACCTCGCACACGACCTTTGACGTCTTGTCCTTGACTGACGAAGCACGCAACGTGGTGCTCGACGCCCTCGCCAATGAGGAGTTGAACGCCACGCTGGCGTTGTGGGTCGAGGTCACGGGCATCATGGGTACGGGCTACTCCTACGACCTCTACTTCTCCGACATCGCCGACGCGCCCGAGGGTGCAGCGGTGGGTCGCGACGGCGATGTCACCATCGTGGTTCCTGGCTCGAGTGTGGAACGACTGCGCGGAAGTCGTCTCGAATTCGCCAGCGACGGAGGCGGCGGACTCGTTCTGGTGAATCCGAACCACCCCTCGAGCGAAGAGATCAATCCGGGGGTCCCCGCGGAAATCCTGGCGATGGGCATCGAGAGCGAGTTGGCCCGACTGGCGATTTCGGTGCTCGATAATGAGGTGAACCCTTCGATCGCCTCGCACGGTGGTCGCGCCGATCTGGTCGCCCTCGATGACTCCCACAAGGTCGCCTACATCAAGATGTCGGGAGGCTGCCAGGGGTGTTCGATGAGCCGGATGACACTTTCGCAGGGAATCGAGACCGCGCTGCGCAACGCGATTCCCGAACTCAGCGACGTGCGTGACGTGACCGACCACGCCTCGGGGGTCAACCCCTTCTACGCCGACGCACACTAGGCAATCGCGCCGACTCCTAGAATTGGCGGATGCTGCGTTTTTTGACTGCTGGCGAAAGCCACGGCCCCTCACTGACTGTCATCGTCGAAGGTCTTCCGGCCGGACTGCCCATCACCGAAGAACAGATCGGTGAGGACCTGGCTCGTCGGCGACTCGGCTACGGTCGAGGTCCCCGGATGCGTTTCGAGCGCGACGTGTTGCGGCTCACGGGCGGTATTCGTCACGGTCGCACGCTGGGTTCACCGGTCGCCATCGAGATACTGAACTCCGAGTGGCCCAAGTGGGAGCAGGAGATGTCCGCCGCGCCGGGCGTGCCCAGCGACAAGTTGACGACGCCTCGACCCGGTCACGCCGACCTCGTGGGAATGCAGAAATACGCCTTCGACGACGCCCGTGACGTGCTCGAGCGCGCCAGCGCGCGCGAGACCGCAGCGCGCGTGGTGGCGGGGGCCCTCGCCAAGGCCCTCCTGCGAGAGATTGGCGTGAGCGTAGTCAGCCACGTGGTGCGTATCGGCGCGGTCGCGACTCCCCAGGGAGCTCGGCCCGGTCCCGCGGACGTGGCCCGGGTGGACGAGAGCGAAGTGCGGTGCTTCGATCCCCCGAGCGAAGCGGCGATGATCGCCGAAATCAAGGCCGCCGCCAAGGACGGTGACTCCCTCGGGGGGATCGTCGAAGTCATCGCCTACGGCGTGCCGGTCGGACTCGGCAGTTACGTGCACTGGGACCGAAAAATGGACGGGCTCCTCGCCGGGGCGCTGATGAGCATCCAAGCCGTCAAGGCCGTGGAGATCGGTGACGGAATGAGTCAGGCTAGCCAGCGCGGTTCCCAAGCGCACGACGCCATCGCGGCCGACGCGAGTTTCACGCGCGGGGGTGGGTACGTGCGCAAGAGCGACCACGCGGGCGGACTCGAAGGCGGCATGACCTCGGGCGCGCCGTTGATCGCCAAAGTGGCGATGAAGCCGCTGGCGACTCTCAATCGTCCCGTCCTCGAGACGGTCGACGTCGCGACGGGGGAGTCCACGGTCTCGTTCAAGGAGCGCACCGACGTGACCGCGGTGCCCGCGCTGGGTGTCGTGACCGAGGCGATGATGGCGTTGGTGGTGGCGAGTGAGGCCCTACGCAAGTTCGGGGGCGATTCGGTGGAGGAATTCGCCCGTAACCATGCGAACTACGTGCAGAACCTCGGTTCGACCTCCTCGGCCGCTCGGCCCGCCTAATCGTGGCCCTCGTCGTCCTGGTGGGCCTGCCGGGATCGGGCAAGACCACGACGGGACGAGCCCTGGCCGCCGCGTTGGGAAGTGGTTTCGTCGACACCGACGACGTCTTCATCGAGCGAGAGCACGTGAGCGTCCAGGAGTATCTGCGCGCCCACGGCGAAGCCCCATTTCGCGAGCGTGAACTCCTCGCCCTGACCCAGGCCCTGGAATCGCCGGCCGTGGTCTCGACGGGGGGCGGCGTGGTCACCACGGCCGACGCGCGCCGTCTGGTGCGTCAGGAACTCACGGTGTGGTTGGACTGTGACGACGACGTGCTCGTGGCCAGGGTCCTCGACGGTGACCGGCCCCTCCTCGGTGACGACCCTCGCGAACGTCTCGTTGCGTTGCGGGCCCAGCGTGACGCGTTCTACCTCGAGGTCAGTCGTTACCGGGTCGATTCGAGCCGACCACTGGACGTCATCGTCGGTCAACTGCTCGCCATCGTTGAATCCGCCAAGGCCGCCCCGTGAAAATCCCCGTCGCTCTGCGCGAGACCCCCTACGAGGTCACCCTGGGCGAGGGCGTTCGCCACGAGGTGTCGGCGTTCGTGAACGAGCACCTGGCCCGCGCTCGAGCGGTGGTCATCATCACGTCAGCCGAGATCCGTCGCCAACCCTGGTTCGACCTCTCCTTCGACCTCGAGACCCACGTGATCGAGGTCGCTGATGGTGAGGCCGCCAAGACGTTGAGCAGCGTCGCTCAAGTCTGCGAGCAACTCGCACGTTGGGGAGTGTCACGACACGACGTCATTGTCGGCGTCGGCGGGGGAGCAATCACCGATTTGGCGGGATTTGTCGCCGCGGTGTACCTGCGCGGGGTGACGGTGCTGCACGTGCCCACCAGTGTGGTGGGGCAGGTCGATGCCGCCATCGGCGGCAAGACCGCCGTCGACCTCGCGGCCGGCAAGAACCTGGTCGGGGCGTTCCACCAGCCCGCGGGGGTGTGGTGCGACACCACGACCCTGGCGACGCTGAGCGACCGTGAGAGGACTGCGGGGATGGGCGAGGTCGCCAAGTGCTGGCTCCTCGAGGGACGCCGGGCAGAGTTGCTTGCTCTCACCTCGATGGATGACTTGATCGAAATGTCGGTGTCCCTGAAGGCGCGCATCGTGGCCGCCGACGAGTTCGAACGGACCGGGCAGCGTGCCCTGCTCAACTACGGACACACCCTGGGCCACGCCATTGAATCGGTGGCCCTGGCGCGCGACGCCAACGAACTACGTCACGGAGAGGCGGTGGCCATCGGTCTCGCTTTCGCGGCGCGCCTGGCCCAGCGGCTCGGGCGAGTGCGAGACGACGTGGTCGTCGAGACCGACGCCGTGCTCGCATTCTTCGGCCTGCCCTCGCGGCTCACGGGCGACTTCGACGCCGCTCGACTCCTCGAGGCGATGTCGCGCGACAAGAAGGCGCACCACGACCTGACCTTCGTCCTGGCCGGTCGACAGGGCTTCGAGGTGGTGACGGGCATCGATCCGGTGCTCGTGGGCGAGGTACTAGAAAACTTCCAGGAGGCGTAATGCGCGAGATACTTCTGCTCTCGGGTCCCAATCTTGATTTGCTCGGCACGCGTAGTCCCGAGATCTACGGCTCGGCCACGCTCGAGGAGCACGTGAATGCCGCGCGGGCGCGAGCCGAACTCGCGGGCTACCGGCTGCGCCACGTGCAGTCGAACTTTGAGGGCGAACTCATTGAGACGGTGCACGCCGCGCGCGACTCATCGGCGGCGATCATCATTAACGCCGGCGCCCTCACCCACTCCTCGTGGGCGCTCAGCGACGCCCTGGCTATCTTTTCTGGGCCGAAGATAGAAGTGCACCTTTCGAATCCGGCGGCGCGAGAACCCTTTCGCCACCGCACGACCTTGGCCGCGGTGGTGGACGGTTCCCTGGCGGGGTTGGGGGCGCTCGGCTACCTCCTCGCCGTCGACGCCGTCGTGGCCCTACTGGCGCCACGTTAGGCCACTCTCCGCCGAGTCGGACCTCGCCGCGTCATTGCCTAGACTGACAACCGCAAGTTGCACGAAAGGTAGTTGAGCCCCATGGCGGCCATTTCCACATCCGACATCAAGAACGGCATCACGTTAAAGATCGACGGCGGTCTGTTCTCGGTCATCGAATTCCAACACGTCAAGCCGGGCAAGGGTGGTGCCTTCGTTCGCACCAAATTGCGCAACGCGCGAACCGGGGCAGTGATCGAACGGACGTATCGCTCCGACGAGCGTCTCGAGCAGGCCATCATCGACAAGCGCGACACGCAGTACCTCTACCGCGACGGTGACGACTACATCTTCATGGATCAGGTCAATTTCGATCAGGTACCCGTGTCGTCCAAGAGTCTCGGCGACGCCGCCCACTTTCTCAAGGAGACGGGCAAGGCGATGCTCATCAGTCACGACGACGAAATCATCGGTGTCGAGCTACCGGCGTCGGTGGAGTTGAGTATCGCGGAGACGGAACCGGGCATTCAAGGCGACCGAGTGTCGGGGGCGCGTAAGCCCGCGACCCTCGAGACGGGTTTCGTGGTGCAGGTTCCCTTGTTCGTCGGACCCGGCGAGGTCATCAAGGTCGATACTCGCACCGGCGAGTACATGACCCGCGCCTAGTGAGCGAGCTCGGCGCGTCGCGTCACCGCTCGCGCGAGAGGGCGGTCGAACTCCTGTACGAGGCGGCGATGAAGGACCGCTCGGTGGCGGTCGTCATCAATGAACTCGCGGTGGCGCCCGACGCCTACACCCTGGTGCTGCTCGCGGCGTCGCTCGAACACCACGATCGCGCCCTGGAACTCATCAGTCGTTTCTCGATTGACTGGTCGCTTGATCGGATGGCACTGTTGGACCGATTGATCTTGACTTTGGCGACGTCAGAGATGCTGACGGATGACGCGCCACCCGTTGCCGTTATCTTGGATGAAGCCGTTGAGCTCGCCAAGACGTATTCCACTGACGGTTCGCCCTCATTCGTCAATGGCGTGCTGTCGGCGATTGCCGACGAGATTGCCTGACGCCGAGGAGACAACACCGAATGCCGGGAATGGGTGGTGGGGGGTACAGCGTCAACAACCCCCTGGTAGCGAATGCCTTCACCCACAGTGTGTTGGTGACGTGCATGCTCTGGATCATCGCCATCGCCTTTGGCGTCATGGTGACAGCGATAGTGACCCGAGGGGTCTTGCGCTTCAATCTGTCCCCGGCGGGACTGAGCGAACCACGCAGCCGCAGCTACCTTCGACTGTCGTTTGGTGCGCTGTGGCTCGTTGACGGCATCTTGCAGTTCCAGGCGTCGATGCCGTTGGGCCTAGCCAACAATGTCGTGCAACCCGCGATGTCGGGAACCCCCGGTTGGTTGCACTCACTGATGCTGCACGGTATCTCGGTGTGGAATGCTCACCCGATCGCGCTGGCTGATGCCACGGCCTGGATCCAGGTGGGCATCGGGATCCTCCTGCTCGTGTCCAACGGTGGCGTCGGACGCGTCGCGGCGGCAGTCTCGGTGGGCTGGGCGGGCATGATTTGGCTCGTGGGCAATGGAGCGGGCGGCATCTTTCAGTCCACGAGCACCATTCTCTTCGGCTGGCCCGGGGCGACCTTCTTCTACGTCGTAGCGGGAGTCTGGCTGGCACGGTCGCCGGCGAACTTCCCGGAGCGCTTCTCACGAATCACCCTACGACTCATCGCCTCGGTGCTGGCAATCGGCCTCGTCTTACAGGCTCTCCCGTCGCGTCAGTTCTGGCACGGGGGAAACTCCAACGCGCTCACGGCCATGGCCCAGAGCATGGTCAAGACCCCCCAGCCGCACTGGCTGGCGTACGCCGTCACCAAATTTGGCGTCGCAGCGGGCACCCTAGGCGGGGGTTTCAACCTGATAGTGATTTTCTGGCTGGGCGCGTCGGCGTTTGGCCTCTGGATGGCTCCGGTGCGCCGCTGGCGCTGGCCCGTGTGGTCGGTCGCGACGGGCGCCCTGATCTTCTGGTTCGGCGCGCAAGACGCCGCCATCTTTGGGGGCCTGGCGACCGACCTGAATTCACTGGTGCCACTCGCGGTCTTGACGTGGTGTGCCTCGCCCGCCCTCGCGGGGCGGCCCGCCCTGGCTCGGCGTCTGCCCCCTGAGTTCCGGTCGAGCACTGGCTCAGTGTTGGCGTCATTCGCCACTGGAATGGTGGCGTTCTCGGTGGTATCGATGTCGGTCGCCTCGTTCGCTTCGGCGGAGAACACCCTCTTTCTTGCTCAGAACGGCCCCGCCTCGTCGGTGAATACCAGCGCGCCCGGTTTCACGCTGACCGATCAGCACGGCTCGAAGTATTCGTTGGGCGAGCACGCTGGTCATTACACCCTCATCACCTTCCTCGATCCCGTCTGCTACACGGACTGCCCACTGTTGGCGGGCCAGATGAAGCAGGTGGGGCAGGCCTTCGGTGCCCACGCCCAGCTCGATCTCGTGGCGGTCGCGGCCAATCCTCGCCACGAGACGCTCGCCAACGTGCGCTCATTCATTGCGAAGCACGACTTGGCGTCAGTCAAGAACTTCTACTTCGTTACCGGGACGCTCGCGCACCTGGCCAAGGTGTGGGGCAATTTCGGTATTCAGGTGGAGTCCAGTCCCACCACCATCATGAGCGTGCACTCTGACGTGATGTACGTGATTTCACCGCAGGGTCGCATCGAGTGGATCATTCCCGACGACCCCATCGCCACGTCGTCGGGCGAGAGTTCGGCGGTCACCGAGTTGATCGCGATATTGCATCGCGCCGGACTCAAGTAGCGAGGGGCGGACCGCACCCCGCACAATCTGACGCGGCGAAGATTACTTTTTGGTTACGACTCGTGTTGGTCGGATTGGTCGTTCGAGTGCACGCGAGCCAAGTACTCGTTCCAGGCGACGAGACGAGGATCATCAGCGACCGCTGGCGGAGGGGACGGCTCGTCAATCGACAACTCCTCTTTCAGTAATTTTCGCCACATATAGACGGCGTACGCACCGAGAATTGGCCATTCAACGACGTAGGCCCAACTCAGAATATTGCCCGACAGCGCGCGCGACATCTCGATAACGAAGGCCGAGAGACAGATAACTTCCGCGAGAAAAAGTCCCAAATGAATGCGAAAAATGTACCTAGTTTTTTCAGCCATCGATGCTACTCTAAGTCGATTGTAAGAAGGCGGGCAGAAAAAGATATGTGACACGGTTCACATGATTGTCGTCTAGATTGCAACACGGAAGTTGGGGAAATAGTTTTGGGGACCGAAAGGCATCCGTCCCCGGGTGCCTTTGAAAAGGAGTGTCGTATGTCGTTATCAGGAAGACTAAGTACAGCCATTGGTCTGTTCGTAGTCGCCGTCGCTTTGATTACGTGGAGCTTGCTGGCGTTCCTACATCCCGGACAGAATGGTGGCTACACCGATTACACCGTGGGTCACGCCGCGGGCGCACCGGTGAACGTCGAGATGCAGAGCGTCGGAGCCATCGGCACCGGTTTTGGTAACCACCCCACGTGGGTCAGTTATCTCCAGAAGGACCCGACGACGGGTAAGTGGATTCACGACACGTCAATGATCCTGCCGGCGGACACCGTCGTGCACATGACGGTGTTGAACTACGACTCGGGCAGCCCCTTGCGCAACCAGCAGTGGGGCCAGGTCCAAGGCACCATCGGTGGCACGGCGATGCTGAACGGCAAGTCGTTCAAGGTCTACAACTCCTACGCCGGCACCGGAGTCGGCCACACGTTCGCGGTGCCCGGACTCGACGTCTCGGTCCCCTTGGTCGGCGTGAACGGCAATCTGCCCAACATCTGCGGTCAGGCTCCCTGCGGCAACTTGCCCCACAACACCATCACCTTCAGTTTCAAGACCGGCGCGCCCGGCAGCTACAACTGGCAGTGCTTCGTACCCTGCGGACTCGGGTACCTCTATGGCAACGGCGGTCCGATGTCGACTTTTAACTACATGGGCGGATTCTTGAAGGTGGTTGCCTGATCATGACTAACAAATCAACAAACTCAACCGGCCAGGTTCACCACCTTCGTCGAATGGCTGTCGTTTGGGTGATCGCCTCGATCATCGGCGACATCTTGTTCTCGATCTTCGTCGCCCCGCACGTCCCGCCAGGGCGACTCACCGAAACGGCCGCGAAAGACCAAACCGACTTCAACATCTTGTTCGAGATGGCACTCCCGGTTCTCTTCGGCGTCTGGATCTACCTGAGTTACGCCCTGTACTTCTGGGGTGACAAGCGGAACAGCGACGTCGCCTTCTCCGGCGACGCCGCTCGCAGCAATATGAAGACGCAGGTGTCGTGGATGGTCATCACGTCAGTCACGGTTTTGTTCCTGGCTGGTTTTGGCACCTGGGCCCTCGTCGTGGACCACGGATCGGGGGGTGGTCAGGGTCCCAACCCGGCGTTCACTCCTTCGGGCAGTCTCAAGGCGGAGACCGCGGCACTGCTTGGTAAAGCGACGTGGTCGCCCGGCTCCAAGAACATATTGCCTGTTCAAGTCATTGGTCAGCAGTGGAAGTTCACGTATCGTTACCCGACCTTCGGTGGATTCGAGTCCTCGCAGCTCTACTTGCCCGCGGACACGACCATCGCCTTCAACGTGACGTCACTCGACGTGATCCACAGTTTCTGGGCCTACCAGTTGGGCGTGAAGGCGGACGCGAACCCTCAGGTGAATGACGTGGCCTTCACGACCACGAAGGATCCGGGGAGTTTTATCGTTCGCTGTAGTGAGCTGTGTGGCATATGGCACGGTGCGATGTACAACAACGGCGCGGTATTGTCGCAGTCGGCCTTTGAGAACTGGGCGACAACGACCGAAGCGGCCAATGCTGCGAACACTGCCTTGTTGCCTGCCTTCGCCTGGACCTACGTTCCCGACGCCAATGGTGCCGCTGGTGGGTATTACCCTGACGGAACGTTGACCCCGTACAGTCCTTCGGAAGTCTACGGATCGAAGCAGCCCTCGTGATGAAGTCACTTAATTCAACTAACAATGCTTTGTTCATGACGTGTGTAGAAATGGAGATCTCGCGATGACGATCAGCGACGAGCGCAGTACTGAAGTAAGTGGGCCCGTCTCGGGACACCCGCACAACACGAGAAAACTTTCGTGGACGCAGCGACCCGGATTGTTATCGCAGAACCTCCTGACGGCTATCGTCTTCGGGGTCATTGGTTACCTGATCGGCCACTGGTTCGGTAATTATCTGGCGAGCGGCTACTCCTACATCGCCAACAGCGGTCAGAACTCGATAGCCAATACCTTGGCATTGGCGTTCGGCGTTGTTGGCTGGCTGGGCGGAATCGGCGCACTGAACTACCCGTTTGCGAAGCTGTTCGGTGTTGACGGGCTCGAAGAGGAGTCGCCGGTCGACAACTGGTCGAAGTACTTCCGCTACAGCCTCGACCACAAGATTGTGGGATTGCAATACGTGGTCGGCGTGCTGCTGTTCATGTTCACCGGTGGACTCCTGGCGATGGCGATCCGCACGGAACTGTTGAACCCCACGACGCACATATTTTCACCGGACGTCTACATCAAGATCGTGTCGGAGCACGGCACAATCATGATGATGATGGCGACATCGATCATCGTAGGGCCGCTGGGCAACTACTTCGTGCCACTCATGATTGGTGCTCGTCGTATGGCCTTTCCGCGCATCGAAGCTCTGAGTTTTTGGATCTTCACCGCGGGTTACATGGTGATCTTCTCGGCGTTGCCCTACGGCGGTTTTCCCACGGGTTGGACTGGCTACGCACCACTGCAGACCCAAGCGGGCCCTGGGATGGTCTCGTATCTCCTCGGCTTTGCCGTGATCGGCCTTGGAATGATTCTGGCGGGCTTTAATCAGGCCGTCACGATTATCAACTATCGCGCGCCGGGAATGACCTGGAGCCGTGTTCCTGTGTTCGTCTGGTCGATTCTCGCCACGGCGGCATTGTTGACGTTGGCCACGCCGGTGCTCTTCGCTGGCGGACTCTTCGGACTCCTGGACAAGACAGTGCAAACGGCCTTCTACGTGGACGAACACGGTGGCAGCTCGTACCTGTGGCAGAACCTCTTCTGGTTCTTCGGTCACCCCGAGGTGTACATCATGGCCCTGCCGGGATTTGGTATCGCGGGTGAACTACTGCCGGTCTTCTGTCGGCGCCCTCTCTTTGCCTATAAGGTTTCGGCCGCTGGCATGATTGGCGTGGCGCTGCTGTCATTCTTTGTGTGGCAGCACCACCTGTTCCAGAGCGGAATCAACCCGGACATGCGTCCGTTATTCATGTTGACCACTGAGTTGATTTCCATTCCGACTGGTTTCATCTATCTCGTGGGTATGGGGACTCTCTACCGGGCCAAGATCAGATTTGAGTTACCCATGCTGTTCGTGTTGGCGTTGTTCTTCAACTTCCTCATCGGCGGTGTCACGGGTGTGTTCCTTTCCGACGTTCCGGTCAACGTGACGGTGCACGGTGGGTTCTTTGTGCTCTCGCACTTCCACTACACCATCATGGGGGGGCTACTCTTTGCGTTCATGGCAGGTCTGTACTATTGGCTGCCGAAGATGACGGGCAAGATGATGAATAAGAAGATTGGCAAAGTGCACTTTTGGCTGATGTTCGTGTTCTTCAACCTGACCTTCTTCCCCATGTTCATCATTGGATTGCTCGGTCAGCCGCGCCGCGTCTTCACCTACGCGACGAACTTGCAGGGTCTCAATGATTTCTCGTCAATTAGCGCCTTCATCCTTGGATTCTCGTTCTTGGTGTTCTTCTTCAACCTGGTCTATTCCATGTGGATCAAGCCTGAGGTGGCACCTGCTAATCCCTGGGAGTCGCTCGGACTCGAGTGGCAGACCGCTACTCCAGTCCCGTCATACAACTTTGAGCGCATTCCCGTCATTATGACTGAGCCCTATCGTTACAGCGAGGAGGGTGCTCCAGCTTTTGCGGACTTCGGCCCGAAGGACGCACCCGATTCACCAACCCACACAATGGCCTAGGTCGAAGGAGACACGACAATGAGTAATTCTGCTATTCAATCGGGCCAGCCGAGTCTGAGCAACGAAGAGCGCGAGTATGAGATGCGCGCACTGATCAGTTCCATTTGGACGGGGGGGCGCCTCTTCATTGGTATCTACACCTTCATGCTGGCGTCGTTGGTGTTCTCGTACTTCTACTTGCGCTCGAGCGACACGGGGCTGCTGTGGCGCCCCGACCACGTCACTGCACCGCGTGCGTTCGGATTCTTGATCTTTGGCTTGAGCCTGGTGACGGGACTGTTGGCGTACGTAGGTCGTAAGCGGCTCGTCATGGGATCATTCCAGGACTTTAGTGTCGCGGCCTGGTCTGGAGTGGTTACCGGGCTGATTGCCCTTCTACTGCAAATCATTGAACTGAGCCACTTGAGCTTCTACCCAGGTTCGAGTGGCTACGCGTCGACGTTTATTGGTTTTGCGGTCATGAACATTGTGTCCTTGGTGATCAGTGCCTACTGGTTGGAAACCACGGTGGCGCGCGGAATGCGGATTCGCCGTGAGGTCGAGGGCGAGAACCCCGAATTCTCAAGTAATCCACGAGCGCGAGCATTCCGGGCGGACGTGGCCGCGATGTCGTATTTTCAGGTGTTCCTTACGCTCGCCGGCGCTTTGTTGTTCGCAATGTTTTACTTGATGTAATTCGAATGTGGCCGGGTAGTCTGTGAGCAAGTTGAAAGAGGTAACGTAAAATGTTCGGAATTGATGCGTATTTCCCCGCTCAGTTGGAGACCTTGGTCATTCCGTTGGCGGTTCTGTTCGGAGTTCTACTCTGGGGTTTCTTTCAGCGTAACCCCTCAGAATGAACAACGCGGAAGTGACAACGCCCTCTAAGGACTGGGTTCCGGTTCTTAGAGGGCGCTTGTCCATTATCAGTGTCCTTCTAGTTGTCGTGTCGTTGTCGCCCCCCGTGTGGGGGTGGTCATTTCGTTACGGATTTGTTCAGTCCATCCAATTCTGCGTCTTGGGATTCGGCGCGCCCACGTTGTTCGTGGCGGGTGCGCCGTGGCTCGGTCGCGGCGGGCGAGCTGGCTTGTCGATACTCAGGGCACCGCGTTCGTGGTGCTATCGCTGGAATTCTCGACGCGTGCGCGAAAAGGCTCAGTTGCGTACGCTGGTAGCGGCGGCGTCGGTCGTGACGTCGACCTTGGTGTGGCGCGCGGCTCCGCCGGTAAACGCCCTGGTTCACCACCATTGGCTCTTGCTCGTTGAAGCTATCACGCTCTTCGTCCCGATGGTCTTCTTGATGGTCGAGATCATCGAGTCGCCACCGTTCACACCGGGAATTTCTCGTCCCTACCGCATTGGCGTCTCGGCAGTGGTGATGTGGTCGGCGTGGGTGGTGGCCTACCTCGCTGGTATGTCGCACGACTCGTGGTACACGTCGTTTCACCATGCAGCGGGTCAAGGTATTTCTGCGACCGCGGACCAGCAACTGAGCGCAGGATTCGTCTGGTTATTGACGGCTTCGGTTTTCGTCCCCATCGTGTTTTGGAACTTGGCTCACTGGCTTCAATCCGAAGAGGATCCTAACGAGGATATCGTGAAGCTATTTCGCCAAGAGCGCGAGCACGGTTTCTTCGGCAGCGCCAACTAGTGACGCGTCGGTGTCTGAGGCGGGATTAGGTCCCTGGTAGGCGCTCGACGCGAGGGATGTTGATGGGCGTGAGAGTGGTTCCGAGCAACGAAGATGCTGCATTGATGCTGTTGTTGATCGTCGCGCGGTCCATGGCGAGGGCGCTTTCACTCTGCGCGAGTTTGTTATCACTAAGGTGAAACGGCGATGTGCCAAAGTAGTTCCTAATGGCCACGATTGCTCCCACCGCGTCATAGGTAATCCACTTCACGGTGGCCGCCATGGCGTGGTCAACTTCCTTGCCCGCAGCGGTTTTAATCGGCTGGATGTTGTTGGTCATGTCGTACACCGGCCCACTTGCGAACGAACACACCGTCTGGTCTTCCAAGAGGTAGTTCCTCACCACTGGAAGATTGGCCGCTAGCAATGTGTGATTGATCTCGCTCTTGTAGAAACTGAAGCTCTCCTTGAGGGCGAAAACACAAGGTGCCGTGTCGCCGTTGATTTGCTTAATCACGGCATTTTGTTGTGACGCGTCCTGCGCTTTAGTGACAGGATGGGGTAGATCGGTGATGACTGATATGGCGACCACGACGATGATGCCGACGGTGGCCATGAACCATGGTCGACGGTACCAGACGGCGCGGACCGCCGAGAGAGAGGTACTAGGCATCGAACCGGGGTCAAATGTGACCTCATCGGGGTCGGTTGGCGCATTTGTCATTGCAACAGACTAATGGTCTCGAGTTCGACGCCTCGAGCGAACTTCTGGATATTCGAACGGCTGAGGGAAAACTTTCCGGTGGTGCTCTCGTGCGCGAAAGGTGTTGCCAGGGCCGAGAGCTGCGATGTCGGGCTGACGAAATAGAGCGATGAGTTGTGCGCGACTTCATTTGCCGTGGTCCCAACGCTGACTTGTATCCCGAATGACTTCCAGGCGGCGTTGAGAGTTGCGACCGATCCGGTTAAGAAATGAACATTGGCGTCGGTGCTGAGTCCAGTGGACGTCAGCGCGAGTGGTTCTGCGCTGACGCCATAAGAGAACGGATCCGTGTTGATGATGTCGACGACGACGTTGCGTCCCTTGGCGCCAAGGTCGGTCAGAGCGGTGCGAAGTTCAGAACCTATGACCGGGCAGATGTCGTTACAGTTCTTGTTGTAAAAGGCAACCAGCGTGACCCTACCCCTTGAGGTGGCGGGAGTGATGGTTGCACCGTGTTGATCGGTTAACGAGAAATGCGGTGCGTTCGCGGTGCCGATGAACTTGAGCCCGATGAAAGCTTGCGACGCGGTGATCACACTGGGCACGGTGGTAGTTCCCAAAAACGGGATTGTCGAGGGTGTGGCGAAGGTGGTGGGAGGGGCGGACGCGGGGAGTCCCACGTTGCCGAAGTAGTGCTCCACCAGGGCGCCGCCGCCGCCCAGGACAATCGTTGCCGCCAGGATGCTGCGCGCAAATTTTTGAGGGATTCGTCCGACGATGCGACCCGACTCGGTCTCGGAGGTGAGACTGAGTTCCTTACGAAAAACGACTCGCCGTTGGTCGTCGCTGAGCACGTTGTCACCACGAGTGTTGTCGTTCATACGCACCGTCAAGTGTAGCGGCGAGTAAAATTTTTACCCGAATCGCGACGGAGGGCCATTAGGCTCTGGGTCGTATGGTCGAATCTCAGAACGCTCCGGTGAATTCCCCGGATGAGCGCCTTCGAGGCCCCGAAGCCGTCCGGTTACACGTTACGGTTGCGCTCGGCTTGGCGTTCTGCGTGGCCGCTTTTTGGTTCGAACTCAAACGAGCGCTTGGCGGCAACGCACTGAGTTGGGCCTACGTCTTTGAATGGCCGTTGTTGGCGGTGTTCGCCGTCTACATGTGGTGGCAATTCTTACATCCTCACCGCGATTACAGGCTCAACCGAAGAGTTAAAACCCTGGATCCGTCCTTCAACGGCATGCTCGAGCGTTGGGAGGAGTCCCGCGAGAGTCTGGAGAAGTCGGCGGGTCCCGAGGATCAGAACAATTTTGGTTCCTGAATCACCGGGTTCTGACTAACCTGAACATCATGTCGTACGTCAACCAGCACTGGTCGTTCGACCCCGTGTTCGTCATCATGATCGTGACGGTGGTGGCGCACGAGATCGGCTTAGCGCGACTCGCGCGACGTTCTCGACCGGCCGCGCAGCGCCAGCGACGGCGCCGATCGCTCGCTTTCTACGGTGGCCTGGTGATGCTGGGCCTGGCCATCATGTCGCCCCTGGACTACTGGTCGTCGCGGTACTTCTTCGTGCACATGATCGACCACTTGTTCCTGGCGTTCTTCGCTCCGATCTTCATCGTCATCGGCGCCCCGTGGGTACCGTTACAATTCGCCCTGCCCGTCAAAGCGCGTCGCTCCCTCGGCAAGTTCTTGTACCTCTCGACGCGGGCCAGCGCACTGCGGACCGTCGGGCGGGGCGTACGCAGTCCGCTGTTCGCCGTTCTCTTCTTCAACTTCACCATGATCTTCTGGCATATTCCCGCGGCCTACGACTTTTCCGAGACCCACCAATTGGCGCACATCTGGTTGATGCACACCAGTTTCGTGGCGGCCGGGGTGCTGTTCTTCCTCCAGATCCTGTCGTCGCACCCCCTGCGTCCCGCCAAGGGGCCGGTCTGGCAGGGTGGGGTGATCTTGTTGACCAACGCCATCATGACGGTGATGGCGATGTCGATGAGCATCATGACGTCGACGAGCTGGTACAGCGTGTACGCCCACGTGCCGGGCGTCACGATGGCGCCCTTCACCGACCAGCAGATTGGCGCCGCCATCTTGTGGGTGTGCGGCGACTTCTGGGCCCTGCCGTTGCTCGGGATGGTGATTCGCCGAGCGGTTCGCGAGGAGAAGCATTCGGGTAGTTTCGCCGACCGCCTGTTTCGCTCTCACGATGAGGTTCTCGAGATCACCCCGCTGGTTCGCGGTCGTCGAGTGCGTAACTGATAAGTTGGACGGTGCCGTGAAAAGAGTCCCGTGAGGCTCCTACGGCGGGAGGCCAAGAAATGGATGCGCACGCATCTTCGACGACTCGTCGCGACTCGTTCGTTCCTCGTTCCCTTCTACTTTCCGACGACGACGTGCGTCGAGCCGTGCGACGTATGGCGCACGAAGTCGTGGAACGGGTGCGTGACATAGAGTCGCTCGTCGTCCTGGGTTTGCAGACCGGGGGAGTGGCTTTCGCGGATCTCTTGGCCGACGTCCTGGCGGACATCACCTCGCGAGAGGTTCTGCGCGGCACGTTGGATGTCTCCTTCTACCGTGATGACGTTGGTCAGCGCCCCTTCGTGAACTCGGCGGCGTCGAGCGTCCCTGTGGACTTGAGCGATCGGTTGGTCCTCTTGGTCGACGACGTCTTGTTCACGGGCCGCACCATTCGCTCGGCGCTCAACGCACTCGGGGACTTCGGGCGCCCGCGCGCGGTGCAACTCGCGGTCATGGTCGATCGGGGGCACCGTGAACTGCCGATACGCCCGGACTACGTTGGCAAGAACCTCCCCACGTCGCTGAGCGAGGAGATCATCGCCACGGTGCAGGGTGTGTGGATCGGTACGAGGAGTGAAGCATGATCACGTCCATACGCGGGCGCAACCTCCTGACGCTCGACGAACTGACCTCCGGAGCCATCCTCGAGGTTCTCGACACCGCCGAACTGTTCGTCGAGGTCAACCAGCGCACCATTAAGAAGGTGCCCGCACTCAAGGGCCGCGTGGTGGCCTCGTTGTTCTTCGAGGAGTCAACACGTACGCGACTCAGCTTCGAGACGGCGGCCAAGCGACTTTCCGCCGACGTCTTATCCCTCGCGGTGGCGTCGAGCAGCGTGAAGAAGGGCGAGTCACTGCGCGACACCATCGCCACCATCGACGCCCTCGGCATCGACGCGGTCGTCATGCGTCACCAGTCGAGTGGTGCGGCGCATCAGGTGAGTGGCTACGTGCCCCACGTGCGTGTCATCAACGCCGGCGACGGGTTGCATCAGCACCCTACGCAGGGGTTGCTCGACGCGTTCACGGTGCGCCAGGTGTTGGCCGAACGGGTCCACGCCAAGGGATCAGAGACGGGCCAGGACCTCTTTCGAGGTCTGCACGTGTTGATCGTGGGCGACGTCCGGCACTCGCGGGTGGCGCGAAGCGACATTGCCGCCTACAGCGCCCTGGGTGCCGAGGTACGAGTCGCGGCGCCCGGGACCCTCCTGCCCGCGTGCCTCGACGGCTGGCCACTCAGCGTCGTCGAGGACTTTGACGAGGCTCTCGAGTGGGCTGACGTCGTGGGAGTGTTGCGTCTGCAACGAGAGCGCGGCACCGGATCGTTCGTGCCCAGCCTGAGCGAGTTCACCGAGACCTACGGTCTCACCGTCGAGCGCGCACGTCGCCTGCGCCCCTCGACCATCATCATGCATCCGGGCCCGATGAATCGCGGCGTCGAGATCGACTCGGCCGTAGCGGATTTGCCCAGTGCGGTGATCGAACGCCAGGTCAGCAACGGCGTGCCCATTCGAATGGCGGCGCTCTACTTGAGCGTCACCGGTACACCAGAGGAGACGACGCTATGACGTACCTGCTTCGACACGGTCTGCTCGTCGGTCCGGACGCGGTGCGCGTCGCGGACGTCCTGGTTCGCGAGGGACGCATCGCCGAAGTCGGCGACACCCTCGACGCGCCCGCGGGCGCCACGGTGATCGACGTCGAGGGATGCTGGGTGGGCCCGGGATTCGTCGACCTGCACTCGCACCTGCGTGAGCCGGGTCGTGAAGCGGCCGAGAATATTGAGTCGGGCGCACGAGCCGGTGCCGTGGGGGGGTACTGCGCACTGGTCGCGATGCCCAACACCGAGCCGGCGCTCGACAACGTGGCGCTGGTGTCGTACGTGTTGGACAAGGGGGCTCGCACCCCGCTCGACGTCGCGGTGGCGGGGGCCATCACTCAAGGTCGTGAAGGTCGCCACCTGGCACCGTTGGCGGAGATGGCGGCGCTGGGGGTTCGCCTCTTCACCGACGACGGCACGGGAGTACAAGACCCCTCATTGATGCGCCGAGCCCTGGACTACGCGCGCCCGTTGGGGGTGCGGCTCGCCCAGCACTGCGAGGACGAAGCCCTGGCCGCGCGGGGGTCGATGAACGAGGGGGTGCTCAGCAGTCGCCTCGGTCTCGTGGGGCGACCCGCGCTCGCCGAAGAATTGATGGTGATGCGCGACATCGAACTCGTCCGCCTGACGGGGGCGGCGATGCACTTCTTGCACCTCTCGACGGCGCGGTCGTTGGCGCTGGTGAGTGCGGCGCGCCGCGACGGACTCGACGTGACCTGCGAAGTGACGCCTCATCACCTGACGCTCGACGAAACCGCCTGTGCGGGCTTCGACGCGCACTTCAAGGTGCACCCACCCCTGCGCGGCGCCGACGACGTGAGCGCGTTGCGTCGGTCCTTGCGCGACGGGCTATTCGACGCCGTCGCCACCGATCACGCACCGCACGCGCCCGAGCTCAAGGACCGCGCGTTCGACGAGGCGCCCGCGGGCATGTTGGGTCTCGAGCACGCGGGGGCGCTCACCTACGAAGCGCTCGGGAGCGAGCAGTGCGACCCGGTGACCTTCTTCGCCGTTCTCAGTCGGGGTCCCGCGCGCGTCGCCCAATTGCGCGCGAGTGACCGACGGGTTCGCCACAGCGCTCACGGGGGCGCGCTCGTCGCGGGCGAGGATGCCAACCTCACGGTTTTCGACCCGCGAAGTGAGTGGACCGCGCGCCGCGACCAACTGCAGAGTCGTGCGCGCAATACTCCTTACGATGGTCGCCCACTACGCGGGCGCGTTACCACCACGATCGCCAAGGGTCAGCTCGTCGTGCACGAAGGGAAGTTGCAATGACTCGTCCTCGCTCCACTCTGGTGCTCGCTGACGGCACCGCGTTCGAGGGGTACGCCGCCGGTTTCACGCCCGAGGGCGGGATCACCACGGGCGAGTTCGTGTTCAATACCGCTCTCTCGGGGTACCAGGAAGTGATCACCGATCCGTCCTACGCCGGTCAGATCATCACCTTTACCTACCCCCACATCGGCAATTACGGTGTGACCCCCCTGGACGACGAGGCGACGCGGCCGTGGTGTCGCGGACTGGTGGTGCGTGACCTCTCGCCCCTGCGATCGAATTGGCGCTCCAGCGAGGAACTCGAGGCGTTCCTTACTCGCCACGGCGTCCCCGTCATCACCGGTATCGATACTCGTCGTCTCACGCGTCACCTGCGCTCGCACGGAGCGTTGCCGGGCGCCTTTGGTGTGGGCGAGCGCGCCGAGGTTGACCGCGCCGCCAGAGAGGCCACCGGCACCGACGGTCGTGACCTGGTGAGCCAGGTCACGACCCCGAACCCCTACACCCGCGGCGAGGGCGAGCTGCACATCGTGGCGTACGACTACGGGATCAAGGAGACCATGGTGGCCCAGTTGGCGCATCGGTTCCGAGTCACCGTGGTGCCCGCGTGGACGAGTGCGCACGACGTGCGCGCACTCGATCCCGATGGCGTCTTTCTCTCCAACGGTCCCGGGGACCCGGCGGCGCTGGGCGCTCACGTGAAGGAGATCAGCGATCTGGTGGGCACGGTCCCGATCTTTGGCATCTGTCTGGGGCACCAGTTGCTCGCGACGGCCCTGGGGGCGACCACGTTCAAGCTGCCCTTCGGACATCACGGCTCGAATCACCCGGTGCGCGACGTGACGTCGGGGCGCATCGAGATCACCGCGCAGAACCACAACTACGCCGTGGCGCCCGAGTCGCTCGCGCGCGCCGTCGTGAGTCACGTGAACCTCAATGATGGGGTGATCGAGGGCATCACCGCGGCGCAGGAACGATGCTTCTCCGTCCAGTACCATCCCGAGGCGGGTCCGGGTCCCCACGACGCGCGCTACCTCTTCGAACGATTCGACCACCTACTTCGCACGGGCCAATTGGAGACTAAGTAATGCCACGACGCAGTGATATCTCCAGCATCCTGGTCATAGGCTCGGGACCCATCGTGATCGGCCAGGCGTGCGAGTTCGACTACTCGGGCACCCAGGCGTGTCAGGTGTTGCGCGCCGACGGCTTCAAGGTGATTTTGGTCAACTCCAATCCCGCCACCATCATGACCGATCCCGCCACCGCGGACGTCACGTACGTCGAACCGCTCGACCCCGATGTTTTGACCGACATCTTGGAGCGCGAGCGTCCCGACGCGCTCCTGCCCACGCTCGGTGGACAGACCGCCCTCAACCTCACGATGGAACTCGTGCGCCGTGGCGTGACGGAGCGACTCGGCGTGGAGGTCATCGGCGCGCGCCCCGAGGCCATCGACACCGCGGAGAATCGTGAGTTGTTCAAGGCCGCGATGGCCGACATCGGACTGGCCGTGCCCCAGTCGGGCTTCGCGCATTCGGTGACCGAGGCGCTCGTCATCGCCGAGGAGATCGGTTGGCCCATCATCATTCGTCCGAGTTTCATCCTGGGTGGAGCGGGAACGGGCATCGCGGACAACGCCGAGGACTTCACCCGGCTCGCCGCCGAGGGCATTAACGCCTCGCCCATCGGTGAGATTCTCGTCGAGAAGTCCATCGCCGGATGGAAGGAATACGAGCTCGAGGTCATGCGCGACGCCGCCGACAACTGCGTGGTGATCTGCGGTATCGAGAATTTCGACCCCATGGGGGTGCACACCGGTGATTCCATTACCGTCGCGCCGATCCAGACGCTCTCGGACGTCGAGTACCAAGCCATGCGCGACGACGCCTTCGCGGTGCTGCGCCGCGTCGGGGTGGAGACGGGCGGATCCAACGTTCAGTTCGCGGTGAACCCCGACAACGGCGAACGCCTGGTGATCGAGATGAATCCGCGGGTGAGTCGCTCGAGCGCGTTGGCCTCCAAGGCGACGGGTTTCCCCATCGCCAAGATCGCCGCCCAACTCGCCGTGGGGTACACCCTCGACGAGATTCAAAACGACATCACCAAGCTGACGCCGGCGAGCTTCGAGCCGGTGATCGACTACGTGGTCACCAAGATTCCGCGCTGGGCCTTTGAGAAGTTGCCGGGGGCGACACCGGAGTTGGGCACGCGCATGCAGTCGGTGGGTGAGGTGATGGCCATCGGGCGCACCTTCGGCGAGTCCCTCCAAAAGGCGATCCGCTCACTCGAGCAGGGTCGAATGGGCTTCGCCCTGGCGACGCAGAACGAGTTCGCGGACCTCGACGACGAGACGCTCTGGCACCGTTGTGTGGTCGCGACCCCCGAGCGGCTGTTCGCGCTGCACGAGGTCCTCTGGCGCGGCGCGAGCCTGGAGGAAGTGGTGCGGCGCACGCGCATTGACCCGTGGTTCATCGAACAACTCATGCGCCTCGTCGCGCTCGAGCGCGAGCTTCACACGGTGGAGGTGTCGACCCTCGACGCGCGTGAGTGGCGTCGCTTCAAACAGGCGGGATTCTCCGACCCCCAGATCGCGGCGCTGAGCGCCAGTGACACCGCGACGGTCACTCGCGCACGCCGCGCGGCGGGGGTGGTGACCACGTTTAAGACCGTGGACACGTGCGCGGCGGAGTTCGACGCGCTCACGCCCTATCACTACAGCACGTACGAGGACGACAGTGAAGTGCGCACGTCCTCGCGCGACCGGGTCATCATCCTCGGATCGGGACCCAATCGAATCGGGCAGGGTATCGAGTTCGACTACTGCTGCGTTCACGCGGCCATGGCCCTTCGCTCGATGGACGTCGAGACGGTGATGGTCAATTGCAACCCCGAGACCGTCTCCACGGACTACTCGACCTCGGACCGTCTGTACTTCGAACCCCTCACGCCCGAGGACGTCGCCGAGGTGATCGCGGCCGAGCAGGCCGCCTGCGTGGACGGTGCACGAGTGATCGGCGTGATTGTCTCCCTCGGCGGTCAGACACCGCTGAAACTGGCGCACACTCTCGATCCCACCCTGGTGCTGGGGACGCCGGTCGCGGCGATCGACGTCGCCGAGGACCGTGAGCAGTGGTCACAGATCTGTCACCGGATCGGCCTGCGCCAACCCCCCGGCGGTGTGGTCCTTTCCCTCCTCGAAGCCCGCAAGGTCATCAAGGACATCGGGTATCCCGTCCTGGTGCGACCGAGTTACGTGTTGGGTGGGCGCGCCATGGAGATCGTCTACGACGACGCGGCCCTGGAGCGCGTGATGACGGACCTGACCAGCGCGACGGGATCGCTCGCGCGAGAGGGGGGCGTGAGCCAGAGTCGGCCGATTCTCATCGACCGCTTCCTCGAAGACGCGATCGAGGTCGACGTCGACGCGGTGCGCGACGCCTCAGGTGACATGTTCATCGCCGGCATCATGGAACACGTGGAGGATGCCGGTGTGCATTCCGGTGACTCGGCCTGCGCGCTGCCGCCCCAGAGTCTGAGTGAATCGGTGCTCGAGCGACTGCACGAGTACACCGCGCGCATCGCACACGAGCTCGGCGTGGTGGGCCTGATCAACGTCCAGTACGCCGTCAAGGACGACGAGGTGTACGTGCTCGAAGCCAATCCTCGCGCGTCGCGCACCGTGCCCTTCGTCGCCAAGGCCACGGGTGTGCCGCTGGCGCAGGTGGCGGTCGAGGTGATGATGGGGGTCACGCTGGTGCAGTTGCGTGAGCGCGCGGTGGTGCCGGCGACGACGCCGGTGCCCGAGTACGTGAGTGTCAAGGAGGCGGTACTGCCCTTCAATCGATTCCCCGGAGTCGACACCCTGCTCGGGCCCGAGATGCGTTCGACGGGTGAGGTGATGGGTATCGGCGAGAGCTTCGGTATCGCCTTCGCCAAGGCGCAGTTGGGGGCCGGTACGGGACTGCCTCACGAGGGCCGGGTGTTCTTGTCCCTGGCGGACTCGGACAAGGTGGCGGGAGTGGCCGTCGCCGAGCGACTGCGCGAACTCGGTTTCACCCTCGCCGCCACGGTGGGCACCGCGGGGTACTTGCGCGCGCACGGCGTCGCGGTCGACACCCTGGTGGGCAAGATCGGCGCGGCGGACTTGGGCGTGGACGCGGTGTCGCTGATCGCCTCGGGCGAGGTCAACATGGTCGTCAACACGCCCTCGGGTCGTAGCGCTCGCGCGGACGGCGCCGCCATCCGTATGGCGTGCACGGTGTACAAGGTGCCCTGTATGACCACGCTGAGCGCGGCGCAGGCGGCCGTGACGGGCATTGCCGACACGCGAGAGCGCGGGTGGCGAGTGGCGTCGTTGCAGGAACTGCACCGATGAATCTGGCCACGCGCGTCGGTGAGGTGACGCTACCCTCCTTCGTTCTGACCGCGTCGGGAACCGCCGGGCACGGCGACGAACTCTCGGGGTACGGCGACCTCTCGGAGCTCGGCGCGGTGGTGACCAAGTCACTGGCGAGCTTTGAGTGGGCGGGCAATGCGCCACCGCGCATCGCCTCGTGGGGAAGCGACATGCTCAACGCGGTGGGCCTCGCTGGACCCGGCGTCGCGGCGTGGCGTCGCGACTACCTCCCGGGCCTCCTGGCGCGTCGCGCGCGCGTGGTCGGGTCCATTTGGGGCAGGAGCGTGGGTGAGTTCGCGGACGCGGCGCGTGCGATGCGCGGGGCTCAAGTGCTCGCCCTCGAGGTCAACGCGTCGTGTCCCAACCTCGAGGGCCGAGCGGGGATTTTCGCGCACTCGCCGGAGTTGACCGCGCAGATCGTTGGCGCCGCCGCGGTGTCCGAACTACCTCTCTGGGTGAAGCTCTCGCCTAATACGCCCCAACTGGTCGACGTCGCGAGCGCCGCGGTGCAGGCCGGTGCGGCGGCCCTGGTGCTGGTCAATACCGTGGTGGGGATGATCATCGATCTCGAGACGCGCCGACCCGCGCTGGGTAACGGTGGCGGGGGACTCAGCGGTGCGGGAATCTTCCCCGTCGCCCTGCGCGCGATCTACGAGTGCCACGCGGCGCTGCCGGACACTCCCATCGTCGGGGTGGGCGGGGTGTTCTCGGGCGAGGACGCCATCGCTATGGTC